>DFKH01000039.1 GCA_002373815.1 Alphaproteobacteria bacterium UBA3650 | reverse complement strand
AGAGCAGCTGACTCTTAATCAGCGGGCCCAGAGTTCGAGTCTCTGTGCGCCCACCATTTGTAACAGCCACCATCAAATCGGTGGCTTTTTCCATATTTTGCAAGGCATTCTGCGAGTTCGAAACTAACATTTTTGAAAACCGCCATTTTTAGGCATTATCGAACTTTTTTACAATCTATTTTGAGCTTCAATATATTCGTTTGGTCCATCAATTTTTGTGTCAAAACGATCAGTAAAAATCCATTTACCATTGTCTAATGTGAAATGAAAACATTCGCAGTGTTTAATCTCCCCAATCTTATATCCACAGGCCCAACATAATGCACGCGTCACTCCTCCATGAGAGACAATAGCAATATTTGTATGGTCATCATTTTCTAAAATATCATCAAAACATGATTTTATACGATTAAAATTTTCTGTAATTCTTTGTTGTTCTCTATCATTTTCGGAATACCAAAAACCAAAAGCTGTTTCAATTAATCTATCATCAGTAATAATTTTGATATCTTTATTATTAATAGTCTCCTTAGCCGTATCTATTGCACGTTTAAAAGGACTGGAATAAACTACTTCAATATTTTTATCTGCTAAATATTCTGCTAATTTTTTTGCTTGAGCAATTCCTGTATTATTTAAAGTGGATTCTGCATCAATACCATTCCGTTGCCCATGCCTAAAAAAATAAAAGTTTCTTTTCATGATTATCCTTCCTACAATATATGTACTAATTGTACTGAATAAAACTCAGTAAGTCAAAGTTTACTTTTAATATTTTGAATTTGTTCAGTAAGGCGCATTAACCCATCCAAATTTGTTCGAAGATAGCATACAATCCCCCACCATTTGTAACAGCCACCTTTTAAACGGTGGCTTTTTGTTACAGAAAAAGTTATGGTCAAGATTGATATTTTGAATCCTTGTGATGAAATTTATCAACTTGTCTAAAATAATATTAAAAATTTGTTGACAAATATAAATGAAGTGTGTATAATCCGTTCCCATGACAAAAAGTATGAATTTGATTATTTTCATTTTTGCTTCTTTTGGGTTGTTGGAAAACCTAAAAGAGCGCTTTTTGTTGTAAGCCATCAATAGATTTTTATAACAATAAAGAGCTCTTTCTTTTGAAAGGGCTTTTTAATTTGAAACGAAAGGAAAACAAGAAAACAATGACAGAAAATACGGAAATTTTAAAGGCTCTCCCCGTTTTGACAAAGATATCAAATACGCCGACATTGGGGGCTTATTTTAAAAAGACTGTTGAACCTTTATCTCAGATAAAAGAGGTGCCTGAAAAGAAAATAATGTTACAAGCAATCTTTGAAGAAATGAGTCGCCTTTATGGTCAAGACACAGCCAAAGAAGTTTGTGCGCAAATTGAAAAATTTCCAGTTGTTGAAACAGGCACACATTTGGCTTTTTTACGTGATTATGATTCACTCAAAAGAGAGGATATGCGCTCGCGTTTGAATCAAAATGTTCTCATTTCTAGTGCCTTGATGCGGTACATGGGACAAAAATATCATATAGGCGTTTATGGAAGTAATGTAAACTTGAGTCACCCTTGTAGTGGCGGGCTTTTCCAACTGGGCGACGATATTTTCCCCGTCATTCCATCAAGACAACTGGGGCAAGTATGCCTTTATGATGCGCCAAGCATCCAAAACACCCAGTTCAACTCCTCTTTGCCATTGATAGCAAAACTTCATGTGCTACAAAATGTTTTGACGCAAGAATTTATTGATAAAACACAACCACCCCAAAAAGAAATGTTATATAAAACAAGGAAAATCGTCAATATCTTGTTAGGTTCCGTTAACAGCGATAAAATAAACAGTATCGGCGTTGAAAAACAATATAATGCTTTAAATCCAAATAATCGAAATTGTGTCAAATCAGCCATGCTTTTGTTGTCAGCTGATGCCTATAAAAAATATGGGTACACCTTTTCGGATATAGATAAACAATTCCAAGAACTTTCAAAAGTCTTTGAACGCAAGGATTTGAAACTACCAGATCAAGTGGCACTAATTCAATCTAACATCATCAATAAGGTTTTAGATGGAACAGATATCAAGCATGTATCAATAGATGCAGTGGAAGTTGTACGTCACTTTTTAATTTCATCATTAGAAAATAAAAATAGTCTATGGTACAAAATTTTTGATAATCCAAGAAATTTTGATCAGATGCATCGTGCCTTTATAGGCATAAGAGGTAGTTGGAAAGAAAATGAATCACCTTTTGATTATGTTGGACGAGTGAAGGGATTTTCAAAATGCCACTCTTTGCCACTAGAAGCAACAAATCATAAACCTGAAACATTGCTGCCATTACTAAAAAATCGTCAGATTATTCCATCTAGCGCCCTTATTATTTTAGTTTTCCAAAGTGCTAATATGATGGCGCATGGTGGGTTCTTTCAGACAACATATGCCGATAAAATCAAAAAAAACTTTGTGAGTTTGTTGCAAAATATAGGGGAAACAGAACGAGCAGAGCAACTTCAAAAATTACCAGTCGATATGGCATTGCTTTCCTTAGCTGTTGTAAATGATAAAACGGGCAATCCCATGAAATTATCAGAAATTTCCAGAATGTCTGCAGACAAAAGAAAAGAATTAGTGCAAGGAATTCCTATATATCCTTCCAATAAGGCTGTACAAAATGCATTACCTATTTTAGGTCAATATCTTGATTCTACGGCACCAGGATATATTCAATCTGAGGCTGCTGCAAATACTCGAAATGAGTTCATCAACAATCATTTCAATAAGCCTGTTGATATGACAGCTATCATGCAAAAAAATAATATGTTGGGGAGGGCTGTATGATTTTAAAACAGATTTCGACACGACATATCAAATCTCAATTATCTTATGCGACAGGAAATAATCCTTTTTACAAAAATATGTATGCAGATTTTGGTTTGAAGGAAGCGCTTGTTCATCCAAAGTTATATGAGGCTTTGATAAAACTGGAGAAGCCCTTGGAAGAAAAAGGATTAAATTTGGTCATATATGATGCATTTAGGCCTTTGGCAGTTCAAAAATACATGTATGAAACTGCCCCAGATTATATGAAACCATATATCGCACCACCTCCGCAACCTGATTCAAAAAGAGGATTTCATCCAAGAGGTGTCGCAATTGATTGCTATTTAACAGATTTGCAAGGAAATAGGCTTGCTTTCCCAACTGAACCAGATGCTTTTTATCCAGGCTATGAAAATGATCCAAATTTCCCCAAATATCTTGAAAAATGTCATCGAGATTATGATGGTTCAGATATAAGTGACGAACAAAAGAAAAATAGAGCCCTTTTGGAAGAGTTAATGACCTCTGTCGGATTGGAGGGATTACCTCACGAATGGTGGCATTTCAATTTGCCAAACGCATGGGAATATCCTTTAATTGAGTCATTAGATGATGTAGAAATCGAGTAACCTAGCATACCCAAAGGATAAAAAAGTGTCTCATGTTAAAAACAACCACCTTCTAACGGGTGGCTGTGAATGATTTAGAAATGATAACGAACACCAACAAGTCCTTCAAGATTGTACAAGTGATCATCCGTGACGATATAACGCGCTCTCGCCATAGCAAGTAAGCTAAACATTTCATTAATAGGATAGATAACGCCAGCAGTGGCCGATAGACCAAGCTTGATATTTGAATCCGCGGTGTCTAACCTTTTGCCATTATAGGAAGTGGCCGTTGTACGAGCTTTCACGCCCCAAATACCTGCACCAACAAAGGGACGAAATGGCAAATGAGAACGTACAGGAAAATCATAATATACATTGGCACCAAGTTCATATTGTTTGTATTCAATGGTTCCTGTATCTGTATCAACTAACTCCCCGTTTAAATGATGAGAAAACTCAACATCTGCACGCAATGTAGAAGACAATTTTTTACCAATCGCAATCCCCCATACAGGGCTGATAGGTTTGTCAAAACCTTTCTTCCATCCCATCGTGACGCCAACGCCCAATTTTAAATCTGCATACCATGAATTGCGTTGACGAATGGCTTTTGAATTATACACAGGAGATTGATACACATTTGGTTGAGAATCTTGTTCCATATCATAAACAGGATTCGTATATACCTGCCCATTAGCAAGAGCCACTTGTTGACGTGTTGGATACCACATCATTTGAGAGCGAGGTTGAACATTTGCATGATAGTTTTGTTGGATAGGTTGTTGATAAAAACCATAAACTTGAGGAGAAGCAGGAGATGCAACCATATGTGGATCCTGAGGATTATACCCCATATTTTGATAAGGGGTTGTGGCATGATAACCTTGATTGATTCTGTCTTGGGCATAAGAATAATTGTATGGACCATTACTTTGCGGTACCATCTGAGCTTGGGCAGAAAAAATCATAAAACAAGAACAAAAAGCAAATAAGTATTTCTTCATGTACATTCCTTTTATTTTTTTTGAACAAATAAATTGCAATGGCAATGTCCCATTTCAGCAACCTCTCGTTCATGCTCAGCGCAGGGACAGTACCCACGAGATTGATCACACGGGCAATGCCCATCGCAAGAATTTAAACAACGATTGATAATCTTGTCTGCAAAAGGAGATAACTCCCACCCTTTTGCTTTTGCATATAACTCTACAACATGTTTAAAATGTTCATTATCCATAGGAATACCTTTCTACATTTTATAAAATTCAACCATAACCACTTGAAGCATTGCAATCACAAATCCAGCAAAAATACCTGCAGACACATCATCCATCATGACTCCCATTGGATTTTTACGCCTGTCCCAAAAGGCGACTGCTCCAAACTTAAAAATATCAAAAAAGCGAAAGAGGATAAATGCCAAAAACACCATTGGCCAATGCATGAAATCTGGAATAATAACCATGAAAGGAATCATCTGCCCCACGACCTCGTCAATAATAACACACGAGGGATCTTTTTCATTCATATCCTTCGTATATTGTTGAATAGCCAACAGCCCTAAACCAAAAGTCAAAAAAACAACAGCCCATAACAAAGGAATTGAAATATTGCATAAAATATAGGCAATGGGAAGAGCAAGCAAAGATCCCATGGTACCAGGTCCCTTAGGGAAAAAACCAACTGGTCCCAGCGTCGCCAAAGGCGCTAAACGCCACTTCCGTATATCTAATGAAAAATCAATTTTTTTTGGATGTTTCACTGTGGTTGTTTTCTTAGAAATCGATTTAGCGATTGGTGTTACTTTCTTCTTTGGCATAGCTCAATCCTTCCTGTTATGTTTGGCCTTCGTATCCATCATCTGTATCAGATAAATCAGCGTTTTCTTCATCGGAAACATCTTGATCATCTTCATCATCACCTTCTTCTGGGAACAAGCTGAACTTTTCCTTTAACAGAGTATGCAAACTTGTTACCTCAGACATCTTCTCATTTTCATATTGTACCAAAGTAATTTTATTTTGCAACAAATAATCTTGCACTTGTTGAAGATTTTGAACAGAACCACGTACCATCACAATTGTTGGAATGATTTCCGCCTCAGATTCCATCTTTTTAAGGACAACAACTTGCGAAAGAAGTGTGCTGCATGGTTTATACGTCTCTCCATTTTCATTTTGCCACACGCACTCATTGATAGGTTGCGTTGTATCCACAGACCATGTATGGTCATCACTGAATAATTTACATAAAATAGCAACATCATCAGATGAGTAAACCAAATCAATGACCTTTCCTTCTAATGCAACATGCTTAAAGGGCATCATGTCCAGTTCTTGATCAATATTCGACAGCTCTACAATGTCATTTTCTTTTTGGGATGGAGTTCTTTGCGATACCGCTGGAGTTACGGGAGCAGCTGTCGGGGCGGGCGTCTGCGTTGCTGGATTAGATGGATCAATAGTCAAAATAGCACTATTTTGAACAGCCATACGGACTGGTGGGGCCATGCGAGGAGCCATCGGACGCACAGGAACGGCAGGTGTCGGGCTTGAAGGTGATGCCTGTGTGTTTGGCGTGGCAACCGTTGTTGGTTTATCTGGCGACATGGACGTGTTTTGAACTTGCGTATTTCCAGTTTGAACTTGCGTATTTCCAGATGAAGAAACAGGTGCTGACACGACAGGATGTGCAGGTACGCCAGAAGGTTGCGCAATCGTGTTAGACCTCTCAGCATTTTTCTTTTTGTCACCAAAAATACGAGCAAGCAATTTTGTCCACAAATACAACCAAACAGCGGAAAAAAAACCGCCAAAGAAAAAAGCCCAAACAAAAATGCTCCGCCAATTGATGCGTTCAAAAAGCTTCCATGCCATCAAACGGTTAAGACCCCACAGTACAGATACCTCTACGATGATGCCTAAAAAAATCGAAAAAACACCGCGCTTGATTGACATATATCCCCCTTTTTCTATGTCTATTTATCGTGAGAGGACAGTTTTGTGAACCAAATCCCATCGACTTGAACGTTCTGTTTCATCCTGGACAATATTTGCAATTAAATGACCTGGCCCCAAGTAGCCATTAAACTTTGTGGCCACACCAATTTGAAATGTAGATGAATTTCGAGCAAAAAGATCAGTCCACTGTTGAGCTTTATCATCTGGTAAGTCTTTGCCGTCCAACTTGGGTGATCCTGTCGCTAAGCCTTCTAAATGTCTTTCTTTTTTGGAAGAAACGATTTTCCCGTCCTTATCAACTGCTGATTCTCGAATGACAGCAGAACCTTTTTCAACAAAATAGGTGACAGAAGCAATTTTCCCATCTTGCTCATGATAACGGGTAATTGTTTTTGATTTATCATCAATGATTGTCCCATAGCGATGAATCATTTCTGACTCTTTGCCTGTTGCTTTATCCTTTTTCTTGACTGTTTTTGCAGAAATTAAATAAGGACTACGTAAAGCATCTGTCTTACTTTCTTTGAAAG
>DFKH01000111.1 GCA_002373815.1 Alphaproteobacteria bacterium UBA3650 | reverse complement strand
CATAGAACAATTTGTCCCATTAGCAGTACAGTGCAACACACAGTTTGACGGTGAAAAGGTTGCAAAGGAGAAAATAGAATATACCGAGGTGGGTAGTTTTATTTCTGAGGATTATCCTAAAGAGGATGATTTGTTTATACCGCTTGGTTCTTGTGAAAAGTCGAGTGGAAAAATCATCGACGATGCCGATGTTGACCACAAGACAGTTTAATTAAAACCTTAATAATGGCAAAAAAAATAATCTTTAACAAAAGCGATTTATCTCAGTTAAAAAAAAGTATTAACGAGGACAAACCGTTGGCGGAACTTGATGAATACCAAATAGGCTCTGAAGGTTCTGCCAATGATTATTTTCATGTCACTAACGTAGAAGAGAACTATGAATTTGAGGTTGCTCCCGAAGATGTTGATTTATCTTCTTTTAAAAAAGAGGATACGCTTGCACCAAGACTTTGGGACGGGATGGATTTAAATCCGAAAGCAAGGCTTAAATTACTCGATATTGCAGATGATTTTTGGGATACAGTAGGGACTGATTGGGTAGAAAGAAAGGGGATAAAATTAACCGGTTCGATTTGCAATTACAATTGGTCTAAGTTTTCAGACATAGATTTACACATAGTGGTCGATTTTAGGGAAGTTGATGAGCGTACAGATTTTGTGCAGGAATATTATGACGCAAAGAAAAACGAATGGAATAACGAACACGAAAACCTTAAAATATACGGATATCCTGTTGAGGTATATGTCGAAGACATAAGTGCTGAAACAGAATCGGGTGGTGTATATGACCTTGAGGAAAACGCTTGGATTAAAAAACCAAATCCCGATGATATTGAATCCATTGAACTTGAAAAATATGAGATAAAGAATAAGTCTGCTGCAATAATGACAAAGATTGATAATTATCTCGAAAAATTGGATTCAAGTGATGATGAATATGAGTTAAGAAAACTTGGTGAAAAATCCCACAAATTGCTTAATAAAATAAAGGCAATGAGAAAATATGGGTTAAAACGCGGTGGAGAAACTGACCCGTATAATATTATATATAAAGTGCTTAGGCGAACAGAATATCTTGATAAACTGTGGGGAATAAGTTCTGATTTATATGATAAAATCAACTCTATAGGAATTGATGAAGAAAGAAACATTGCAGAATATCTTTGTTATCTCATTGAAAATAAGGACAATATAAATTTTATTAATGAGGAAGTTGTTGCGGATGGTAACGCAGACCATAATATTTACGCTAAAAGGTGGAAACTTGAAAGAGAAAAATTAAAAAGGTTTATCATTAACAATGGCATACTAATGACAAGTATGGAAAATGGTAAAACTTATATGACATTTCAGTTGGATGAATTAGCCGGTCTTACGGGTGGTCTTTATTGTTTATGCCTTGAATATGACCCGGGAACAATGGATGTCGGTACTACTATTTACGTAAGAGCAGTAGATAAATTTACCTTGAGAATGTTTAATGCATCTTTTGATACAAGAGGAAAAGATAATATTCAGGGAACGGGCGACGATGCAATTGCTTAATTTTTTTAAACTAACATATATTTATTAAAAAAAATAAATTGTAAATTAATTACTAATCATGATTAATAATAAAGAAAACATGAACAGCCGCATTAACAGAATGAAGCAGTTAATGAAATACGGCGTAAATGAATCAAAAGCACAACCATACACCGGTGTAGAATATACAAAGGTTGCTGCTGATGGTAAATTGTATGGTATTATTCGTGAGGGTGCAAAATACTATATTAAGGTTTCACCTTCAACGAAGGCAACGCTTGCAGAAAACTTTGATTATATTGGTGGCTTTAGAAATAGAAAAGACAACGAATATACAAGTTTTGCTAACGCACAAAAGAATTTTGACTTAAAAATGATGTCAATCAACGAGGCGAATAAAGAACACGTCGTTGTTGAGTCATGGAATCCTGACAAGAAAGAATCTCTTACAGTTGAGGCAACAAATAAAATGAAAAAAGAGATTTTCCGTGAGAGACAGATTATGAACAATGTTAATCTCATTAATGAAAAGAAAGAGCAAAACCTTTCTCCAATTTATGAGAATGACAAAGTAAAGAAATCTGAGGACATGGAAGACCTTGGCACAACTGAAAAGGATAACATAAAGAAAGAAGAGCCTAAGACAGGTAAGCCCGTTGGCACAAACGGCGACCCATTTGACAAAAAGGCTTCCCTTAAGAACACTGAAATAAACGAATCTGAAGGTGAGGTTTTGGCATGGAATCGTGAGAACGAGGATTACATGGATAAATCTAAGGGAACTGAAATCGGCGATGGTGCACCTTTTGAGGATAAACCAGAGCACATTGAAAATAATGTAGATGAGTGCAAGAGTATGCACGATTCTGACGACCAAAATTGTCCAACTCCCGGTGTAGGTGAAATCGGTGATGGTGCACCTTTCGATGGTGAAAAAGGCAGACAAATAGACGAAGCCATTGATGATATTGAGGATGGTAATGATGTTGATGTTGAAGGTGACTTTGACGACGATGTTGAAGATAATTTTGATGATGCTGATAGCGAAGGCGATTTTGATGGTGAGGGTGATTTTGATGTTGACGTCGTTGATGACGAACCTGTTGATGACCTTAATGACGACAGCGACGTTGAGGTTGAGACAGAAATTGACGATGATAAATATGAGGACGACATTGAATCTCGTTTATCAGCCCTCGAAGACAAACTTGACATGATAGCCGCAGCCGTTGGTGCTGACACAGACAATGCAGACTTCGATGAATATACTGATGACGACCTTTACGATGGCGAGGATGATATTGTTGATAATGGAGAAGATGACGTTGAAAGTGGTGATGATTTTGCTGACAACGGCGAGAACGCTGAAGGCGATTTTGATTCCGAAAGTGATTTCGACGTCGAAGACGATGATACCGAGGTTTTTGAATCTCGCGCTTATCGTAAAATGAAACTACAAGAAGAAAACAGACTTGATGATTTTGGCAGACACCCTGCTTATAGAAAAAAGGTTATGACACTTCCACAAAAAGATATGGAAGAGTTCCCTGAATATTACGACATGAATGATGACTCCGCTAAGAATGATTTGCCTTATGGTAAAAAAATCGGCAGTGGTGACCCATTCGAGGTGAGTCCAAAAGAAATTGAAAACGCCATTGTTGAGTCATTAATGCGCATTTTAAAAAAAAAGCGTTAAGCGAAGATAAAAAACACGTTTTAAAAGTTCCATCGTCTAACATGGATATACCGCCAATGGATGAACCTCCTATGAGTGGTGACATGGGCGGTTTCCCTGAGGATGAACCAGTCGGTGATGAAGATTTTAGTGGAATGGATGATGGCGGCACTGAAGATTTTGATGAAAAAGAAAATGACAATAATATCTTAGATTTATCTGAATTTTCACTTGAGGACGCAGCAGCGATAAAAAAATACGCTGATAGTTTTAAGGAAGATGATGATAAAGAGGATAACGGTGACGAAGAAAATCAAGACAACATGCCAATGGAATCGAAATCATTAAGAGATGATGTTATTTCAGAAATAATAAATAGTTTTATTGATAATGAAAGAAGTGGCGACAGAACAACAAAACGTGACGAAAGATTTGTTCCGAAAAATAAAATGAAACGAACAAACCCTTTCGTAAGTAATAGATAAAGAAAAATCAGTGGAAACCCCACTGATTTTTTTGTTTTTAAGAAATACGATATTTATAGGGAAAGATAATTTCGATGAAATATATTTTTAGTAAAAGACAAATAAGATTAAAGGAAGACACAGAAATAACCGTTGGCAACAATAACGCCAATAACGGTTCTTCTAATCTTAGCAACATGCAAAGTGACCTTAATAAGGCAATGTCACAGAATCCGGGAAAAACGAATTTTGGTGCGGATTCGGAAAACTATAACAGCAATTCAAATGACAATGATGGACAACTTGATTTGACTGTTACAGGAAGTAATGCAAAGGAAATGACAGATAAAGTTAAATCTGAAATTTCTAAAACAGGTGTTAATCCTTATAGGGATGCCTTTAATAGAGGAAAACTTAGAATACACGGTGTTAAGCAAAAACTTAACAACTCGAAAGCGCCAAAACCCGTGCTTGAAAAAATTATATTAACCAAAAAACAACTTGATAAATACTTAAAACGTTGATGAGAAAGAAAATACTAATTAACGAGGAGTCTATTGAAAAAATCAAAGATTCTGTAACTGTTAAGTTGCCCGATTTCATTTATAGTGCAATAAGGACAAATAACACATCGTTAGGTGATAGCGAAGCGTTTCCACCTGATGATGAGTACGGGTTTGCGTATAGTTTGGTTAAAAACCGTTTTACTAAAGTGTCTGACAGATTAGGCAAATATGGATATGATGACGTTAACGAGGACTTTTTATTAACGAGGCTTAATAAATTGATACATGAAGCTGTAAAAGCAGAAAAACCTTTACACGATGCGTTAGAGACTTTATGTTTTAACATTGTTAATGATGTGTTAGGCACACCCGAAGATACTGTG
>DFKH01000106.1 GCA_002373815.1 Alphaproteobacteria bacterium UBA3650 | reverse complement strand
CTTTTTTTTTATGGTCTTGAGCGTCTCGGCGGCGGCTGCTTGCAGCGGCAAGATTTCGGTTTACGCGATCCATAATAACATACACATTTTTTCTTTGTCAGATCTGGCCTTTGTTAAATACTTAACGATCCCAAAATACGCAAATCCAGGCCAATTGTGAAAATTTTGTGAAAACTGTTGTTTTGGGATCTTGGCAAGCGTACAATGTAGATAATGCAAGCGCAGGGCTTGCAGGACAGAACAAAAATCAATCAGTACTTAGGGGGTACACACAATGACAATCGAGAGAATTATCACCACAAACAACGATGTAAATGAGTGCCTAGAGACAGCTATCGACAAGGCTTTGAACGAAATGCGTAAAAATTGGATAGCGACTTGTGAGCGTAAGTTCGGTAAGGAATGGAAACACATCGCAGTTAGTGACGGGTTCTATGATATGATGGTTGGCTGTAGCTTTGACGACGCTTTAAAAAATAGTCAGTTCATTCCAAAGTTTTTTGACAATGGCGAGTTCTACGATACAGGCCTGTTAGTAGATGCAAGCGAGTTACCTACAGAATGAATTGAATAATCAAACAAAAACAGGGCTTAGGCCCTGTTTTTTTTGAGCGTCTCGGCGGCGGCAGCTTGCTGCGTCAAGATTTCGGTTTGCCGGCTATAATTAATTGTTCAAAATTATTTTTAAACAGAAGTAATCATTATTTTAAATGATGTAAAATCCCAAAAGTATAAATTAAATTGATAATTCAAAGTACAAATGTGAAAAATTTGTGAAAATTTTGTGAAAACCATTGCAAGTAGTACCCTAAATGCTATAATGGGGGGCGTAAGGGCGATGTATAGGACAAAGCTCAAAATGATGTAAAGATACTCAAGGGGGTACACAATGAGTAAATACACAATTAAAATGGATATCGTAGCAGATTTTGACGAAAATGATTTATGGGCAATGACAAATTACTATGATGCACTTAATGCCAAATATGAGGAATTGCTTAACATAGCAAAAGCCGAAAACAACCAAATGATGATAGACGCGTTCAAGTTAGACATAGAGAACAACTACATCGGTATAGCGTTAATGATAAACAACTACACGCTCAAGCGCTGGGGTAAGCAGTATTGCAAATACACCAAGCCACAGGCATAACGAAAGCATATAACAAGGTGGTTAGCTAACCACTAACCACCTTCATAACGAAAGGAAAAAGGTGAATAAATGGCATACTTTGAAAATATGGACAGCATAAGAGATATGCTTAACGAATTAAGCTTTATGATGTATGATTATGAGAACAATCATATAGACGATGTAAACGCAAAAGCTAACATCAATATCGCAATTGACTATATCAATCAACAGATTGACGAATATGGTCAAGGCAAATATAACCACATAACGACATACTAAACAAATTTAAATAGGGCATATGCCCTATTTTTTTTCAGCGTCTCGGCGGCGGCTGCTTGCAGCGGCAAGATTTCGGTTTACCAGCTATGAATAAACATTGCAAAAATTTGAATAGAATAACATTCTTATTGTGTAAAATTAAATTGTCCCAAAATGTAAAATTGCATCAAAAAGACAAAAAACCAGCAATTTTGGCAACAAAAATACAAAAAAAATGTTGATTTACAGAAATGGGTATGATATACTATTCACAGTGGCAAGACCAACGGGGTTAAACCAAAAACGATATAAAGATACTCAAGGGGGTATAAAAATGTACGGATACGAAATGTTAGGTAACAGATTAATGGACCTTATGGACAAAGTAGACACTTTAAAAGGTCAAGAACGCATTGATTGTTTAGCTGAAATGGATATGATTAATGAGATTATGAGTAAGGGCGTTCAAGAAACAATCTCACATCGTGACAAGATAGCCAAGCGGTTCAAAGCTTTAGTAAAGCACTACACCAACAAGTAAACGATATAAAACACCTTGCAAGTGGTACAAAGCTTACCACTTGCAAGGAAAACACAAAAGCGATAAACAAGGGGTAACGATAATGATGGACAACAGACAGATTTACTTAGATATGTATCTTAAGGCATTCAACAGTGAGACAATGTTTATGAATGAATTAACTGAATTAGCAACTAAACGGCGCTTAGAAGGTGGCTTATCAGGCGCTGACGGTGTTAAAGAAATGGTCTTACAGAAAAAACTTGAAGTAGCCCAAAAGCTAAAAACTGAAGCTTATCAGTTATATATGAACGCATAAATACTAAACAAATTTAAATAGGGCATATGCCCTATTTTTTTTTCAGCGTCTCGGCGGCGGCTGCTTGCAGCGTCGTCGAGCCGTCGGTCGCGAACACAGGGTTCGCGACCAAAATGAAAAAGGGAAAATGATGTAAAATCTCATGCGCATTTTTCCCGATTTTACATCATTTGATCCGGCTTAACATCATTTTTTATTGTACAAATGTTGCAAAAAAGTTGCAACAAAAATACAACATCTTGCAACATTTAGTCCTATTCAAGAGCCAATCCAGGTGATATAATCTAATCAGAAAATACAGAGAGCGACAAGCTCAGAAAAGGGGTAACGAAATGTTAAACGATAGAGAAATAGCTTACCAGGTTTATATGACCATTTGGGAAAAGGAAATCGCAACACTTGGCGCAATTAATGATATCAATGATAAAGGCATTGAATACCTTCAGAACGGCGGTTTTGAGCAGTGCGATAAACTCAAGGCTAAGATAGAAATTCTCAGAGAAATGAAAAAAGAAGCTTTTGAGAAATATATGAGTTTCTAAAAAAAATTAAACATAGGGCTTGACAAAAGCCAAGCCCTATGATATAATAAAGACACTAAAGAAAGGTAGGTAAAGAAAATGTACGGTATTTGGAAAAATCAGTGTGGTATGCCTTTTATGGGATATGCCGAAAGTGAGGCAATAGCTTGGGAATGGATTGCTCGCAAACTCCATGAGGAGCATAACGATTGGGCAAAGCGCCACGGATATGAGGTTACACCATTCACCCTAAAGTCAATCAGTTACTACAAGCATAATGCGAGTGACTACTATACAGTGCGACCAATCAAGCACATCTCTGATGTAGAGTTTTAAAAATGGGGGGATTTTCCCCATTTTTTATTTGATCGGACCGGCTGCGGCGGGTCACCCTGCAGCCGGTCCGAGTTTAATATAAGATCGGCACTTTGCACAAAAAAGTCAGCAAAACTTTGTGCAGTTTGCGAATTGAGATTGTCCCTAAATAAGCGTATAATACAATCAAGAAAAGGGGAGAGACCCCAAAAGAAAGGTTAGGTAAAAAAAAATGACACTTGGTAATGTAATAAAATTCTATTTCCAGTACTATGATAAACTCGCTATTAGTTTAGTTAATCACACTACTAATCATTATTCACACTATGTAATCTATACTCGTGAGTCATATGAAAACACTTTAGGCTCTTGGAATGATGTAGATACAATCACTCGTGTGGCATTCGATTATCGCCCTACAGTTCCAGAACTGACCATTTACTACAAGTAAAAGAGACCCTTCGGGGTCTTTTTTTATTTGAACGGACCGGGCGCATCTGCTTCTCTCGCGCCCGGTCCGAGTTCTTGTCAAGTAGGCAATATCACCAAATTTTGCGGCCAAATTTTGTACAAATTGCCGAATAAAAAAGTTCCCAAAATGATGTAAAAAAATTTGACAATTCCAGGAAAAGGTGCTATAATAAAGACACTAAAGAAAGGTAGGTAAAAAAAATGTTTGAACGGATAATGACAATAGCAAAAGAATTGGTAATGTTTGAAGATGTGGACATACACGAGTATGATGGTGTTATCTATATAAACTTCCACGACTTCGCTGGCTTTAACTCCAAGTGGGAAGAAGTGTATCGCCCATACGAACGGCCTGACCTGGTTGATGCTCTCTTGTCACTCCTGGACCACTACTCAGTAGCAGGTGTCGCACAGGTAGAGGGTCACGAGATACAGACGGTCTTCGACTCAGACGACATATAAACCCCAAGGCTCCTTCGGGAGCTTTTTTATTTGATCGGACCGGGCGCATCTGCTTCTCTCGCGCCCGGTCCGAGTTTAATATGGGATCGACACTTTGCACAAAAATCGGGATCAAATTTTGTGCAATCCGTAGAATAAAAATTTTCCCAAAAAACTGTTGACAAAACAAGAGCCAAGTAGTATAATAAAGACACTAAAGAAAGGGGTACACCAAATGACTGCTAAAATGTGGTGGGCAAAGCACCGCGAGATAGTCAGAGAGTTGACCGAAGTGCTCGACGAAGGCGATAACTACATATGGTATGTAGATGCTGGCGCCAAGTACGTGGAAATCTTCGACGATAGTGACGGAAGTGTAACAAGCTACTTCTGCGCAGACCGAGAAGAACTCAACTCACTGCTCGAGCTTTTCTGATTAGGCATCCGAGCTGACCACTTGGGAACAGAACGGTCAAAAAACTTTTAAAAAACTGTTGACAAAAATCGAAATCTTTGATATAATAAAGACACTAAAGAAAGGCGGTAATCAAAATGATAGCACAGATATTACACTCACTACTTGGCGTAATTA
>DFKH01000109.1 GCA_002373815.1 Alphaproteobacteria bacterium UBA3650 | reverse complement strand
TGTGGGTGAAACCGGTTGGGGCGCGCTTTTAGGTGGATTTGGCCTTGTCGGTAAAGCGACATTGATGACAGCTGCCTTAGGGTATTTTGCCTTTCAAATATTTAAGAAAACAGGAGATGTTGCCAGTCAATTTAAAGGAGGCGTTATTGATTTTGGTGTGAATAAAGCCGCTGATGCAACATTCAACGCTGGTGGAGCTTCTTTGATGAAAGGTGGCGTAAATTTGGCTTCGGCGGGATATCACGCCGCAGTTCCAAATGGAGGTGCAGGGGCGACACAACAAAACACACGATTGGGATCCTTTGCGCGAGGTGCCATGGCGTTGGGGGGCGGGCCAATTGGTGCAGCTGTTGCACTCAGACGTTTTCAAAAAACACCAGCTTACACTGGCAATGGAACAAAGGATACTTTGCGAACAAGTCGTTTGGGAACGGCTGTTGGGCGTATCAGATCTTTGTTTGGTGGAAAAGGTCCAAATTTTGCTATCAGACGGGAAAAAGATGGTCTATTTCGCTTGGATGGTAAAACGGGTATTCATACCAAGACAGCTAGAGATGGTTCAGTAAGTCGTTATGATACCCATAAAAAAACATACACTAAAACGGACAGAAGCGGTAAAGAAGTGAGTTCGTATAATTTTGACACAGGAGCCGTTAAGTTTGATGGTAAAGAGTACAAAATTGATCGGACGGGGACCGTGCTTGATTCAACTGGAGCTGCGGTGGCTGATACTGCTATTGCAGATTCCATTAGAGGAGTTCAAGCGGAAGCGATGACAGGACAAGCAAGAATGGAACAATTGATTAGAGATCGCAAGATACAGACAACTTAAACACAGGAAAAAATATGGCTGGAAAATTGAAACATTTTTTGTGTTTAACAATGCTGATGGGCATATGCTTGACGCTGTGCGGATGTTTCAGTACAATTTCTCAAGATCCTTCTGAATGGCGTCCCACAATTGGCAACTGTTGGGTCTGTGCTCTTTATGGTTCTAGCTTTCAAGTAGCCAATGAAATTGTGTTTTCTGCAACAGAAGTTATGATGCCTTTGGCACGAATTATGTTGGGTATCGGTTTGCTATTTCTTATTTTATTCCGCGTCGGTTCTATGACTTTATTTATGTCTACAAAAGACATGGGGAAAACTTTAAAAGAAACGGCTTTTGTATTTTTAAAAGCTGGTTTTGTTGCCCTGTTGATTTATAATGGAGATGATTTCTTGTATATGTTAAGAGATTACATTATACATCCTGTGGGTGAATTCTTTTTGATGTTAGCAAACGCTGTATTGGATTGTGTGCCTGGTTCAGGACAGTATTTTGCAGGCATTGAAGGATTGACCCCAAAAATGGACGGCGTTGTGGTTGATCTAACGGGGAAAATTGCTCCTATTGATCCCGATAAAACAATTTTTGGCGATTTGGGAATTCAAGTGCAATACACAGTATCTCGTATCTTTGTTTCATTGAAAACGGGGACTTTGTTGGTTTTGCAGATGGTGGCAAATGGTGGACCTGTAGCGTGGGTACTTGGTCTTGTCGCAGGATGGCAAACGTTTAGTTTGATGGTAATCTTTCCTATGGCATTCGTGGATGGTTTTATTATGTTGGCTTTTTATACGGTATTTTTGCCTTTTACAATTGTGTTGTGGGTATTTCCAGCAACAAAAGGATATCTAAGATCAATTGTACCGAATTTATTAGCCCCATTTGTTCAAATATTGTTTGGATGTATTTTGGTTGTATTACTGATTACATTGGTGCAAGTTTATGCAGATATGGGATTAAATGGTATCTTGCGTCAATCAACACAGGATGCAAACGCTTGGGTTACCGAAAGTGCAGCATCTGCTAGACCTCCTATCATCATTTTAGTCTTGCTGTTGATTTCAATTAAAAAAATTGCAGCTGAAATTGGTGATTTTACGCAACTATTTGCAGGAACAAAAACAGATGCAACATTGTTTGGAATGATAGATAAGGCACGTCGTGCGGCAAAAGAGGCATTGAAATTAGCAGGAGAAGTTGCCTTGGCTGTTGCAACGGGTGGTTCAACTGCGGCGGCTACTGTGGCAAGACGAGCAGCTCGTGAAGCGGCGCAAAAAGCGATTCGAGAAGCTGAAAGGAGAGCAGCTGAAGCAGCTAGAGAAGCTTTAAGTAGTGGGGAAGGCGATTCGGGAGGAACGTCATGACAAAGTTAAAACAACATTTATTGCGCTTGTTACAAATGGGATTGGCCTTAGGTTTGATGGGACTTATCTCATTTTTGCCAAGTTGGTTGTTAAATGGGATTGGTGTCATTTCTCTTGTTGTGGCTCTTTGCCTATTTTGCTTTATGTGCTTTTTGTATCTCAAAAAGAGACATCGTTTTGTTTGTGTTTTATTAGGATGTTTTGCTTGCTTTTCAGCTTTTGCAAGAGATATTGATGAATGTGCATCCATTTATTTGTCTTCTGTGGCAGAAGGAAATTTTTGTCAATATAATGTGCTGGTGGAAGAATATGGGGCTGGTGTTTGTAGTTTTATGAAAACATTTAATCCAACAAGGGCTTATACGGGAGATGCTGCAACAAATTTACAAGAATATGTGAATCGTGCTGATAAAATCGTACAAGGATACAATGAATTGGATGAAGCACGTCAAGCCAGCTTAAGTGGGGGCTGTAAGTTGCTGACCCCTGATGATGATAATAAATCCACAGGTGATCGGTTAAAAATTTTAACTAATAACAATGCCCCTATTTGCTGTGCATGGGCTTTGCAATCTAAATATCAAATGTATACAGCTCAAAATGGAGAACGACAGATTGAAACAGTCCCTATGATGTTGGCGAATGACAAAATGCAATGTTGGCCTTGTGATGTAGTTTATTTGTTGATTACTTTGGCAAATACAATGGCATATCGGTCAGCACCAGGTATGGCGGCGGTTGGGTTGTTCTTTTTGAAATGGATGCTGATTTTTTGGATTATCATCAAAATTGGTTGTATGTTTTTGAATCGAAATACTAATGGAAAACCATATGGGTTAGGCTCGTTTTTAAAAGAATTATTTGCACGTTTATGTTGGGCCGGATTGGCAGCATTGATAATTTCTGGTACGGCGGCACAATTGGATACAAAGACAATTGTACGCGTTAAAGCTGGAAGTGACCCTGCACGACCCGAAACATTATTAGATAAGGCCTATAAAGATGTTATAAATCCACCGTTTGAAATGATAGCAGCAATGGGAATTGAAATGGCTTCCGCTTTAATGCGTGGGGAACAGAGCTTCTATGGTAAAGTGGCGCAAGCCGTAGATACACAAACAGAAGCAAGCGTGCGTGTATATGGTGCAGCCATGCAAAAAACGAATTATTGTTCGCTCAATGGCTCTGTCAAAACAAGCCCTATGTATCAGCATATTACGCGAGGAGGCCCCTCGTCTGGATACCAATTGGATGTAGCATCCCAAGGCCGGGCAATTTCCAATGAGACAGCGCAAAATTTATTGTGCCTGACACAGTTGGCATTTCAGGGATTAGCCCCTATTAGTGCAGCTGGATCTATTATCACCACACATGCCATTAAAAATGCGTGGAGTTTGCCATTCCCATTGCCTGGACGTTTGCCAGTTATGCCACAGTTATTTTATGGATTGATTTTGATGATCGTGTGTTGGTTGTTAGGTGTGGCTGTTGGATTTAAAGTGATCGATATTATGGTGCGTGTGGCTATGGTCATTCTGTTGGCGCCAATATTTATAGTGACAGCTGTTTTCCCCTTGACACGAGATAAAGCAAAAACAGCACTAGTCTTTTTCATCAGCGCGATTATGGGGTTTGTGGAAGTATCAATTGCTGTTGGGATGATTGTACCATGTTTTTATCATGCCATTGCGACAGCAGGAAATGAAGAGGAACTGATCAAAGCAATGGTTGCACCATCGACATCTAGTTACGTACCAAATTTATATGAACAATTTTCAAATGGTGGATGTAAATTTTTCTTGTTTATCACTGTTGTGGGATGGATGGGATTCAAAATGTTGGAAAATGTATCGACATTCTTCGAAAAAATTTTTGGTCTACAAAATGTAGCTAAAGTAGGGGCTGGTCAAAATGGCGAAGGATCCATGATGGGGGCTGTAAACAGTGTGCGAGAAGATATCGGTTCAAATGTTGATTGGGGAAAGCAGTTTGCAAAAGATACAGGGCTCGATCGAAAAGTAAAATTAAAATTTGAACAAAGTCGTTTGGGAAAAGGATATCAAAGTGTGAAATCTGCGGGTGGACGTGCCTATGAAGCAACAAAAAACAAAGCTGGTCAGGTAGCTGATAAAATTGGAACAGCTATGGGTTCTGGTATGCAAAAGGCTGGTGGGAGTACTATGAAAGCAGGAGCTCAATTAAGTAAAACAGGGTATGGAGCGATTATTGGTGTCCCTATGATGATAGCTGGAGCAGCAATGAAGGTAGCTGGTACAGCCGCAAAAGTTGCTGGAAAGGCCGGTCGAGTTGCAAGAAAATATGGTGGTGGTGCTTTGCGTGCTGCTGGAAAGTTTGCTAAAAAACAAGCCAAAATGGGTGTGTATGATTTCTTCCATCCGAATGCCTCGGCCGAAGATAGAGATGCTTATGAAGAGTCTATAAAAAATAAATAATGGATATTGCATCGGATTTTTGACAAAAAAAGACAATTTTTTTCATTTTGTCTATTTTCTTAAAATTTTTTTTGGTGTATATTAAATAAGGAAAAGGAGACTGAATATGGAAGAAATCGTTTTTCCAAACCAAATTCGTATGATGCGTCGTGTTGCTGGTAAGTCAATGCAAGATATTGCTGATTTATTACGATTGAGTATCTCTGCAATCAGTAAGATAGAAAAAGGCTACCGTCGTTTAAATGTAAATCAGCTGCAACAAGTGGCAACGTTTATTGATTGCCCAGTTAGCGCATTGTTCGTAGCAGAAGGATCGGCTCAGCCAGAAGTAATTCAAGCATGGAAAGAGGAACAAGGTCGTCGCCATAAAATGAATGTCGGGGGTGGTTTGAAAACACTGGGGGCTGGTTTACGCTATTTGCGTGGTCAAAAAAAGATTACTTTGTCACATTTGGCAGAGGGTGCCCATATGACACTTTCGGTCTATCATCGCATAGAAATGGGACAGCGTGAGGTGGATGAGCAAGCTTTTGCCGCCATAGCTGGCGCATTGGGTATGACGGCATCTGATTTGCAAAAACGGATATACGAATTGGATATGTCTGGTGCCTTAGAAGATTTAAAAAATAGTGAAACACGAACAGGGGTGAATTTATTTAAGGGTGGATACAATGATATGCCCATCAGTCGGTTGATGCTACGTCGTGCAGAAGATCAAGAAGTGACTGTTCCAATTGAAGCATTACCTGGTCAAGATGGAAAATTATATCGTGATAAGGCACATTCAGTTGGAGCGGTTGTATGTCCTTCAACATTGGCAAATGATCCAGGATTGTATGCTGTAAGATTGGCATCACGAGGTTCTTTTGCAAACGTTTTACCTCCTAGCTCTGTATTGGTGGTTTCTCCCACAATGCCATTACGTGAAGGCGATATGGCTGTGAAATTGAATAATGATAATGAATTGGAAGTTGTGCGGGCTCATAAAGATGCTGTAGCAGGATGGGAAATTTATTCTTTTGCAAAAAATACAACAGAACGCATATCCGATTTATCAAAGTTACAACGTGTTGTCTGGATTGCATTGCTATAAGGAGTTAAATGGTAGATAAAGAAGCAGTGTTGCAAACGAAGTTTCATTCCTTTTTAAAACAAAGGAACAACAAGACAAATGTTGCTATGCAAGAGGCACAACGTTTGGTCAATCTTTATCGTGTTTTGAATGATTTTGGTCCAGATTTCGTGGATGAATATAATGTCATGTTAAAAAATGCATCAGATGAAGTCCAAATGGCGTTAAAAGCATTGGTGGGTGGGCAAGAAGTTCGTCAATATTTGGAATTTTTATTGTCCGAAGAACATAAGGAACAAACGGAAAATGAGTCGGGCAGTTCTAAGCAACAAACAGGATGGTTGCCTCCACCAGAGGCCGAAACAACAGCTGATGATTCTGGAAATGGTAGTGGTATCTCACCCCATGTGTTGCAAGAATTTGTAAAACAACAAGATGAAAAATTAGCGCAAATCGTCAGTGAGTTGAGGGCGGAACAAACAGCCGCTTTAAATCGCATGATGGACCAATTGTCATCAAGCTTACGAGCGCAGAAGGCACATCCTTCAGCCCCCACTCCAAAACCAATTCAACCCGAGTATTCTGAAATTATTGAGGATAAAAGATAAGGAGCCCCCATGGATCTTGAACGTATTTCTGACGCATTACAAAATTACACAGGACAGGAAGAGTCTATGCATGAAGTGACCAATGTCCTTCAAGAAGAATTGGGAGAAAATTGGACAGATACCGTTTTTAATGATTTACAAAGTTTGCCTCCAGCACTGAAAGATAATTTAACACATGTGTTTAATTATTATGCTGCGACGATGGCTTGGAATGAATTGCAAGAATATTTGGCTGATGAAAATTTACAAAAAACGCCAGAATTGATGGAAAGATTGCCTATCTTAAAGCATTGGCTGGATTTCTTTGGAGCGCCGGGGCAAAGCGCTTATCAGGAATTGGAAAATCGATTGTCAGGTCCTGCACCCGTTGCTTCAGATGACGAGGGAGGAGAGGCTGATGTCGGGAAGGATGTACCAAGCGATGTAGAAGAGATTGAAGAAGTGGAGGATGATGAACAAGCTTCCGAAACAGAAGATGAAGAGATAGTTCCAACGACAGCTGAAAATGAAGAAGTTGAAGAAGCTGAGAATGAAGAGGAAAAAACGGCTAAAATTGAGGACACCGCTGAAACCTTTGAAATAGAAAAATTGCAAAAACAGTTGATGTTGCTGGATGAAAATCAGGCGTGGCTGGCGGCAAGGTGTATTCAATTAAAAAATATTGAAATTTATGCTTATCCATTTTATGGGTATGTTGTGGATATGATGCGTCAGATAATGAAAAGCATCGATACAATTGAAAAAAATGAAACAGCATTTGATTTGTTGGATCAAGCTTTTAAAGGGGGTAAAGAGGCCTTTAATAAAAGAAAAGAAGCAATTCAACATGACATAGAGTTAGCAGAACAAAACTGCGAATCGGCACAAACCGCTTTGATTTCGGAAGATATGGATATGGACGAAGTGAAAAGAACGTTGGGTGCTATTGATGAAAATGATACAGTAGAATATGTTGGACCGGCTCCAGATGGATTTGAATTATTAGATGATGAGACGCCATTGGACGAAACAGCAATTAAAAAACAGTATGAAAAATTGGAAAATATGGATGCTATGACAGGAACGGTTGCTGAAGAAAGTAAGCCTTCGCCACAGCCGTCACAAGAAAGTACTTCACAAACAGAGCAAAAAGGTGTACAAAGAAAGCTGTCCTTCTCATTGAAACGGAAAAAACCGACAGAAGGAACAACATAACAGAAGGAGACGCATGAGAATAAAACATGTTTTTAGCGTAATTATAGGAATTGGATTGGCTTGTCAAGCGATGGCTGACCCCAATGTGCGTCGCGTTTCTCCCGCAGTATATGCTGATGCAGAGATGCCATTTAGGTGTATGTTGCCCAGTGCAGACAAACAGATATCTAATACAATTGTTTTGACACCAGATGATTTTTCGTTTGTACCATTGCAAAATGGCGATATGTTGCCACGATATGCCGTCAATGGATATACTTTTCACGACAAACCAGTAGATGCAGTATTGGGGGGATTGTTGGAGTCTGCCGGCATTAAGGTTTTGGCCCCACGGACAGAATATACTTTGTTAGAAGGGCAAAATGTGAAAGGTGAGCTATCTGCAGTAGTAGATCAATTAGCTGAGGCTGGTGATGTATTGTATAGTTATAAAGATTCCACCAAGACGCTCACATTGTTGCGTCGGGCGGAGTATGCCTTGAATGTACCCAAAAACAAAGTGGTGCTGATGGCTGTATTGGATGCTTTGCGTGGAAGCGAAATTGAAAATTTAAATGTGGATTGGGAAAAATATCAAATTCGTATGATTGTATCACCAGAAGAATTACAGAAGGCCAGAAAATTAGTACGCCAAATTTTGAATGATTCCTATTTATTAGCGGCCGATATTGAAGCCTATCAGGCTGTTCCTTACCCAAATGCGGGAGGATGGCAAGGTGTGTTAAATAACAGTACAGGAATTGTGGCTTCTATTGGACGCGCAATGGTGGGACGTCCTGTTGTCCTTAAAAGTAAAACAAGTGTAGAATCATTTTTAAATAAGGTAGAATCAGCTTACGCGCTCACACCACTCGTGGCAGGACAAGCCGTGGTGCCAAATGGATGGCAAATGAAATTTAATGTGAACGAATGCACAAATAATACGTTGCCATATCCCAATATGGCGGTAGTGATGAAAACTCGTATCAAGGATCAATCAAGTGAACGAACACAAATTACACTACGCGCAGCGAATGCGACTTTATCGTCTTTTGAAGTGAGCAGTTCGCTGAATCAAGAAGTTGCATTGATTGGAATCCCAACAAATGTAGGAGATGCAGAATTTATTTTTGCAATTAAATTTAATTTAATACGATTTATACAGAAAGGAGAATAATATGACAGATTTTAAAGCACCACCTCCACCAGGAGGCTTTGTTCAAGTACCAACACCACCTGCGGCCCCGACTCCTCAGCCCAAGCCAGCGGTGAATCCCGTCCCAACAGGAATGCCTGAAGCACCTGTGGAATCTCCAGCGAGTGCCCCGAATACGACAAGTGAGCAAACTCAAACAGCTGAAAAAATGAATGCCACATTCGATAAATTGCAAGAGCAAAAAGAAAAAGTCGTCAATAAATTTAATGCTTTACCAACAAACAAAAGACAAGTGATTATTGCCGCGGGTATCTTTGTTATTGGATTATTGATGGGAGCTATCATGTTTGGCGGATCAGATGAGGCGCCGGCTCAAGCGCCAAAAGGACTGCAAGGCATTGTTTCCAATCCAGACATTAAAGAACCACTGAAAAGGTGTGGACAAGTGGAAGCAAGCGCGCCTTGTGTATTATACGTGATGAATAACTATACCTATGAAAAATTAGCCCAAGATTTTTTTGAATTGGCGGTATCTGTGACAGGGCGTAAAGATCGTGTGATCAGAATGGATAATGTTCGATATGGCACGATTCGTATTCCACCTGGTTATTTTGCGCAAATTAAAATTCCTGCGTACAAATAAGAAAAAACTCCGTTTAAGCGGAGTTTTTTTGTTGCCAATAAAAACACAAGGCATCAAAAGTTTGACCTTTTTCATGGTAATAGTTTTTGCGAATACCACTTTGAATAAAACCATTTTTAAGATATAGCTGAACGGCTGGTGTATTTTTGACATTGACCTCTAAAAAAATTTTCCCCTTTTGATTTTTTTGAGCAAAATTTTGTAATTCCTTAATCAGATTTGTAGCAATCCCTTTGCGTCGATAATCGGGATGAACAGCGATAGTTAAAATTTCTAAATCATCCCCCAAATCTGAATACAAAATAAATCCTTTTTCATCGCCAATTCCAAATGTTGTTGGTAAATTTAAAATGTTACGAAAATTATCCTCAGACCAAGGATCAACAAAGCATAAGGTGTGTAAAGTAGCTAATGCAGAAGCATAAGAGGATCCTTTAAATTGTGACATCGGCATCTCTTAAATAAAGCGGGTGAGGTTCAGTCGTTTTTTCGGGCGTATTTAAGGCAATTTGAGCAATTGATAGGGCTGTTTCTTGTACTGGATCAATAACTTTACATTTAATATCTTGAGCTAACTTAATGGCCCCACTACCACAAACAGTTAAAGAAGCTTTCTTTATTTGAGAGGCCGTCTTAAGAGCGGGGGTGTCTAGCGGATTTCCTTTTGCATCAAAGCTTTGAACAAAGTAATCATCACGCTTGCTGTCCAAAACGATAGTGATATTCTTATTGAGGCCATAAGCAGTAGCGGAAAAATTATCAACACCTAAAACGGGGATATGAAGGGCTAAACCTAAGCCACGTGCGGTGGCAAGACCAATACGAACACCAGTAAAAGAACCAGGACCAACAGCAACGGCAATGTGTGTTAAATCTTTGGGCGTTTTTTTCATTTTATCTAAAACAGCTTGAATCATAGCCATTAAGGCCTCTCCTTGTCCTCTAGATACTTGCATTTGTGAAACTGCACTATGTCCCTCAGTATCACATAATGCAACGGAAGAAATATCAGAAGCCGTATCAATGGCTAAACACAGTTTTTGTTTTTTTATCATACCCTGATTATAACTATTTTACCAACAAAAAGCAAGGAAGAAATCTTTCTTTTGGGATAAACGATAATATCGTAACAGATAAATGAAAGAGAATAAAAAAAGTTCTTGCACTTTTTTTGATTCTATGCTAGAATGCATTCCGTTGCCGATTTAGCTCAGTTGGTAGAGCAACTGATTTGTAATCAGTAGGTCGTTAGTTCGAATCTGACAATCGGCACCAGTTTTTAAATTAATAAAATCAAGGGTTTGAGCAGATTTTCACCCTTGATTTTTTTTTGTTGACCAAAAATGATTTTGCTACATTTTTGCTACAAAATTGTCCATTTTTGAATGGATTTTTTATTACAAAAAGATGAAATAAACAAAAATACCCGATAATTTGAGCAACAATTCAAAGAGGAATAAACACCCCAAGGGGCGAATTTCATTTATCGCTTTTATTTGTGCTTGATTTTTTTGTTTTTTTTCGCTATCATAGCAACATATTGTAAGGAGTGATGAAATGTCTGCACAACTAATTAAACCAGCCACAATTACAGGTTTTCCAGAGTATTTGCCAGAAGAGCGCATTTTAGAGCAACAGATGTTGGATAAAATTCGTGCTGTGTTTGAAAGCCATGGCTTTTGTTCCATTGAAACACCAGTGGTGGAGAAATTGGAGGTGCTGCTTTCCAAAAGTGCCGATACAAATAAAGAAATGTATGTGTTGGGACGTTTGCAAGCCGAAGAAAAAGAAGAAGCAAAAATGGGGCTGCGCTATGATTTGACAGTACCATTTGCACGTTATGTGGCACAACATGAAAATGATTTGGTGTTTCCTTTTAAACGCTATCAAATGCAACCCTGTTGGCGTGGGGAGCGT
Source organism: Alphaproteobacteria bacterium UBA3650 (assembly GCA_002373815.1). Classification (GTDB taxonomy): domain Bacteria; phylum Pseudomonadota; class Alphaproteobacteria; order CAAHEQ01; family UBA3637; genus UBA3637. The sequence continues at coordinate 10,575 of DFKH01000109.1, read as the reverse complement.
CCAAAATTGGGGCGTTATCGTCAATTTACTCAATGTGATGTGGATATCGTTGCGCGTGAAAAATTGGCCCTTGAATATGATGCATTGATTCCTGCTGTGGTATGTGAGGCATGGCAAAAAATTGGCTTTGAAAATATTGTTTTGCAAATTTCTAATCGTAAGATTTTGGCAGGATTTGCAGAGGGATTAGGCATTGAAAAAGTGGGTGATACCTTGCGTATCCTTGATAAGTTAAAGAAGATTGGTTCGGATGGGGTGCGTGAGATGTTGACGGAATTAAACCTATCCACAAAGCAAATTGACGCCTGCTTAAAAATTGCCGAAATTAACACAACAGATTTGTCCTTCGCGGATAAGGTTCATGCTTTGGGCGTTCAAAATGAGACTTTGGAATTGGGGCTCAATGAGTTGACCGAGTGCGTAAAATTATATGCTTCTTTGTGTAAAGTGCCTTATTGCGTGGATATGTCGCTTGTACGCGGATTTGATTATTACACAGGCACAACTTATGAAGTGCAATTGGTGGGTACAGATTTTGCAGATTCTATTGGTGGTGGCGGTCGCTATGACAATTTGGCCTCGACCATGACGAAAAGCAAACTGCCTGGCGTGGGGATGTCAATGGGCATTTCTCGTGCCTTAGGAGTTGCATTGAAATTAGGGCTTATGACAACAGGGGCGAAATCGCCAACAGAAGTTTTGGTTGTCAATGTGGAAGGTGCTGACAAAACAAAAATGTTAGATGTGGCCGAAAAGTTGCGGATGCGTGGTATAAAAACAGAAGTGTATTTAGAAGGTGGAAAATTGGCCAAACAATTGAAATATGCCAATGATAAAAAAATCCCATACGTGTGGTTTGATATTGACAACATGGTGAAAAATATGGAAACTGGAGATCAACAGGTGGCAGATCCAAACAGTTGGTTGCCCCAAAAATAAAGGAGAGACAAATGAAAATGATAGCATGGATAATGAGTTTAATTTTATCAACAAAAGTATTGGCTAACCCAGCATGTACAACCTTATGTCCCTTGATTGTGGGAGGCGGTTTAGCCATCGCCAAAAAATTGGGTGTAAAAGATGAAGTGGTGGGTGTGCTATCTGGCGCATTATTGGCTATCTTTGGTTATTGGATGATTCGTTTTTGCGAAAAAAGAAATTGGAATTTTCCGGGGCGAAACCTTATTTTAATGGCATTGTCAGTTGGATCCATTGGATTCGTGTATATGGGGACATTGACATATAACCCAGGCCTGCATTGGAACTTGCTCTATATTGATTCGTTCTTATTGGCGGCATTATGTGGTGCTGTAGCGCATATTTTAGGGGTTCATGTGTACGCATGGTTGAAAGAAATGAATGGTGGCCATGCTCACTTTCCATTTGAAAAGGTATTAGTGCCAATTTTATTAGATGGCATCGTGTGCTGGATTTTCTGGCAAACGAACCTATGTGATTGTCAAGAGATTTTGATCTTGAAGTAAACGGAATGAGGGGGAGAAATGAAAGTCACGACGGAATTTTGTTATGTGCTGAATGGTAATGGTCGCGCCAAATCAGCGACATTAAAATCCATTTCTCATCAAACAAAAGATCCTGTTTGGGTTCATATTGATTATGCAAACGAAAAAAATCAAGAATGGTTGAGACAACAAAAATTATCCCCTGCTGTGTTAGAAAATTTATTAGATTCTGATACAACGCCACGTTATTTTAAAGAACGAAAAGGTGTATTGATTGTTTTGCGAGGGGTAAATGCAATTGCAAATGAACAAGATGATATGATTGCATTGCATATCTGGATGACAAAAAATCGCTTACTAACATTGTCTCATCGCGCATTGCCAACGATTGCCAAGGTTGTCAATGATTTGAAAGTAGGCAAAGGGCCTAGTACAATTGAAGATTGCTTTGTGAAATTGGCCCACCAAATGAACGCGCGTATTGAAAAAACATTGGTGGATATCAATGAAGAGGGGGATGAGCTGGAAGAAGCAGTCATAGCCGAAACCTCTTTTCGTGAAGATGCAGAATTACGCCATCATTTAAGTGTGTTACGACATAAGATTGTGGGTTTGCGTCGCTACTTGGTACCACAACGAGACTTAATGAATAAGCTGTGTGCTGAAGAAAATATATTTAGCCCAGAGAATGTTCAAGAATTACAAGAAGTTTCTCGAGATTTAACAACAATTGTTTCAGAATTGGATTTTGCTCGTGACCATTCAGCTGTTACCCAAGAGGAGCTTGATTCTCAAACAAATATTGAAATGAGTCGAACCATGTATTTGATGAGCTTGATTATGGTCATATTTACACCACTAACATTTATAACAGGGTTATTAGGGGCTAATGTGGGGGGTATTCCGTTTGGTGAACATCAATATGGATTTTTAGCGATTACCATTATCTTAATTGTGCTTGCAGTCATTCAAACACTTATTTTGAAAAAAGTGAAATGGTTCTAATCACCAGTTTTGACAAACAGCTGTCGTCTTATGATACATTTCTTGGGTATCAATTGCAGCATTTTTTTCATCTAATTTTGATTTAATATGTTTGACAACAGGTTTCAATGCTTCATTGATTTTACTGGCAAACTTATTGACTTCTGGGCTGATCTCAGACCTTGAGAAAACAATTTTAGGAGAAAATGTTTCTACTGTTTGAGAAACAACACGTTCAACATCAGGTCTAAAGAATGAAAGAGCTTGTTGAGCAACATTGACATGATAATCCTCGTGTTCTTTAATCGTACGATATTCACAACTTGAGGGCATATATTTTTTATCAATATAAACAGTCATAGACGGATAGCCCATTTCAATTTCAACGTCGGAAAGACCAACACAAATTTGTCCTAATAACTCTTTTAACTCAGGTTTAACAGAAACAGTAATTTCTGGTTTGACAACTGTAAGTCCTAAGGTATAAGGGGAATATTGTGCATCCGCCTTGCGTAGGAAATCTTCGCGTGAATACTGGGTTACGTATTGTGGATTACCTGGTTTTGTACGTACTGTAATTCGCGTAGACATAGAGGTACAAAAAGGAATTGCATTTTGTGCCAAAACAGGTAATACTATAAAGCAAGAAAGAAATACAAATAATCTTTTCATAACTTCACTATAACATAGGAAAAAAGAAAATGCAAAAAATAATTTCGTGGAATGTAGCTTCTGTGCGCGCTCGTATGAGTGCCCTCACTCAATTACTACAAAAAGAAAAACCTGATTTAATGCTGTTACAAGAAATCAAAGCAGAAGAAAATAATTTTCCTTTTTTTGATTTAAAAACACTTGGATATAATGCTGTCATCTCTGGTCAAAAGTCGTATAATGGGGTGGCAATCTTATCAAAAACACCATTGAGTGATATAAAAACAAGTTTATTTTATGAGGAAGTGCCCCAAGCACGTTTTATTCAAGCAACAACACCCAATGGTACAATTGTTATATCAGTGTATGTTCCTAACGGTAATCCCCCAGAGAAAGATCCAACAGATAAAACAAAATTAGTGTATAAATTAAAATGGATGGATGCATTGACTCAGCATGTTCAAGATTTATTAAACAAGGGACAGAATATTGTTTTAGGCGGGGATTTTAATGTCATTGAACGCGATTCGGATGTGTATAACCCCGAATCTTATCGGACAAATGCTCTTATGTTGCCCGAGGTTCGTGAGAAATATGCTAAATTACTGTCTTTGCCCATCGTAAATGCAATTCGCTTAAAAAATCCTGAACCACACACCTATTCATTTTGGGATTTTCAAATGGGAGCATGGAGTCGAAATATGGGGATGTTATTGGATGCATTGTTTGTGAATCACAAAAACGTACCTCAAATTGAGAAAGCGGGTATTTTAAAAGAAGTACGTGGATGGGAAAAGACCTCAGACCACGCGCCTATCTATTTGACTTTAAATAACTAGTTGATAAAAGATTATAAATCTGATATAATGCAACCTATGTTGAGGACGAAGATATATAAAATATTGTTTTTGTTATGTTTATTTTTCCATGGCTATGCATCAGCCATGGAGACAGAAGAACGCCCAGAAAAAACATGGAAAGATGAATTCTTAGAAACATGGCATTCCGAAACGTGGGAGTGTGTGGTGCCCGTCAATACGTGGCATAACAGATGGACATATGACCGTAAAAAAGTACGTGAGTTTAATGAACGACCCTGGGGTATTGGTATAGGCAAATATCGATATGATGAAAATGGAAATCGCCATTCTGTCGTAGGTTTGACCTTTCAAGATTCACATAATTCACCTGAACCAACATTTGGATACGCATGGCAAAAAATGTGGCGTAAAGATAAACTGGTGCAACCTGGGCTAGGTTTAATGGGCGGTATCAGTTTTCGAAAAGATTATAATTGGATTCCTATTCCAGCGGTTTTGCCTATTTTTAGCGTTGATATTGGTCCTTTTTCGCTTGAAAATACGTATATTCCTAGTCTCAGTAGAAATAGTGGGAATGTCTTATTTACTTGGATAACTTGGCGGTTCTAAATTTTGAATTCCTGAAATTTCAATAATTTTGCAACGATTTGTTTGCCCAGAAACAAGAGTAATGGCACGTTTGGGTAAGTGAAAATAATCAGCCAAAAAATCAATTAAAGCCTCATTGGCTTTACCATCAACCGCAGGCGCACGTAAGGCAACCTTATAATGTGTGCCATTCCACATACCTGCCCAACCTTCATGTTTGGCATTGGGTAAAACGCGAATCTGAATGCGACAATTACTCATTTGTTAAAAGGGGCTTTTCGCCTTTTTCTATGTTGGGCAATTGCTGTGTTTTTAATTCTTCAATTTCATCACGCAAAGCAATAATCTCTTGCTGCATTAAAACAAGGTGTGGTTGAATTTGATCAATCACAGTACGAGCAGTGTCATAGGTTTCTGATTTGGATCGATAAAGCCTAAAAGTGCGAATGATGGCATAAATTAAAGCACAAATCCATAGTAAATTTAGCCCCCAAATACAAATTGTTTGCAGGACATTGCTTGTCATCTCAATTGTGTTTAATTTTGCTGCAACAGACAATTTAGATAATTGTGCCGATAAATAATGCATAAAAGCAGTAGGATTCGTCAGAGAGGCATTTGTCTTCATTAAATCAGCAAACTGTGTCAAAGAAGCTAAGCGATCCTGAGCCTGATCGACACCAAAATGAGAACGTATCATCGTAGGTAAAGCCCATTTACCATACCAATAAACACACCATAAGGGTAATAACCAAACCAATTGCCATAAAGCAGAAGCAATTAAACGACAAATAGGACGAACAATGGCAACAAATGTTTTATTCATATGATATCCTTTAAAAGAAACTGTATGGATCAATGTCAATGCGTACATCAACAGATGGATGTATTTTAACCTGTTTTAACCAATTTTGCAATAGGTTTTGAATTTTCAAAGTCTTATCTGCTTTAACAAGTAACCGATAACGGTGTTTATCACGCAGCTTTGCAATGGGAGCCACAACCGGTCCCAAAACATCTAATCCTTTCATAAAAGGAGCTTTTTGAGCAATAGTTTTGGCCGTTTGATAAGTAAGAGCGTTGTTTTTACCACTAATAATGATGCCAACTAACTTGCCATAGGGAGGCATTTTCAATAATTGACGAGCAGACATTTCTTCACTTAAAAAGGCGTTGCGGTTGTTTTCTTGTAAAGCCTTTAAAATAAGGTTGTCAGGGGCATATGTTTGTAAAAGAGCCAATCCTTTTTTGGCTTCACGTCCAGCACGCCCCATCACTTGATTCAATAATTGAAAGGTGCGTTCACCAGCACGCAAATCACCGCCAGCCAACCCCATATCTGCATCAATAACACCGACCAGCGTAAGATTTGGAAAGTGGTGTCCTTTGGCCAACATTTGTGTGCCAATTAAAATATCAATCATGCCATTTTGAATTCGATTTAAAAGGTCTTCAAATTGTTCGGGGGAGGTTAATGTATCAGAGGTAATTTCTGCAATTCGTGCCATAGGGAACAAGGTTAAAACCTCTTCCGCTACACGTTCAACCCCAGGTCCACAAGCAACCAAAGATTCTTTTTCATGACAGCAAGGACACTCATTGGGCATTTTACGTGTATAGCCACAATGATGACATTGGATAACGCCAGCCCCTTTATGCTCTGTCAACCAAGCACTACAATGTGGACATTGCAACCTTGTCCCACAGGCACGACATAAAACTAAGGGGGCATATCCTCTGCGGTTGATAAACAACAATGATTGCTCATGTTTTTCCATTTTTTCTTTTAAAGCCTCTTGTAATCGCTTGGAAATAAATTTAATAGGGCCTTTTTCCTTTTTGCGCATATCAACTAATTCAATATCTGGTAGCATAGCTCCAGCAAAACGTTCGGGTAAATGGATGTGTTGATAACGACCATCCACAGCATTACAATAGGTCTCTAGGCTAGGGGTAGCGCTGGCTAAAATAATGGGGCAGGGAGCTTGGCTAGCCCTCACAATGGCCATATCTCGCGCATTATAAAGAACGCCATCTTCTTGCTTAAACGAGGCATCGTGCTCTTCATCTACAACAATTAAACCCAATTCTTTAAAGGGTAAAAACAGCGCAGAACGAGCGCCTACAACGACTTGAGCCGAGCCATTTCTGACGGCTTCCCATGTGTCACGACGGGTCTTTTGTGTAATAGAAGAATGCCATAAAGCAGGTTGAACGCCAAAGCGTTTTTCAAAACGATTCAACCAAGCCGTTGTTAGAATAATTTCAGGCAAAAGAACAAGGACCTGTTTGCTTTGATTTAATGCATGAGCAATAGCTTCAAAATAAACCTCTGTCTTGCCTGAACCAGTGACACCATCCAGTAAAGCAACTTGAAAGTCTTTTAAAGAGAGTAATTGTTTCACAGCCTTTTCTTGTGCTGCCGAAAAAGCAATGGTGGAAAAATTGGGATTTGGTGGTAAAAAAACACAAGGTTTTTTGCTTACTTTTTCAATTTCAGGATGCAAAGCCATTTTTAAAACAGCCCCCAATGCATTCATGGTATAACCAGCCACCCAATTGATAAAACGAATTGTTTTGTGCGGTAAAACGGGCAAGGGCAAGACCTCTAAAATCGGTTTTAATTTGTTTTCAGGAAATGTTTCATCAGGTTTTTTATCCCATACAACGCCCAATAATTTTTTGCGTCCCAAGGTGGCACGTACAAACGTACCAACAGGCAAATCTGTGCTATGAGCGTAATCATAGCACCCAAGCGCCAAAGGAAATAAAACTGGAATTCGTTGCATTTTCTTTTGTTTTCCTTTATGATGTTTTCCATAAGGATACACAAAATGACACAAGAATTCAAGCCTTTCGAAATGACTACAACCCCTAAATTATTGGAAAAAATTCAGGCATGGCAACAATATCTTTTGACTGAACGCCGTTTGTCCGATCTAACTGGAAAATCTTATCTATTTGATTTAAAAGAATTTTTTGATTTTTTATTCCAACATATTGGACATGAAATTGATATACCAGATTTAAAAGAGTTGAAAATTACAGATTTTCGATCTTTTTTGACGTGGCGAGCAGATCAAAAAGTAGCACGATCAAGTATGGCACGCAGTGTTTCTTGCCTTAAAAATTTTTTTAAATTTTTGGTGCGAGAGGGACTTGTCCATAATGATGCGATTATGGCCGTAAAATCAGCAAGAGTTGGACATGGTTTACCACATCCACTGACAGCAGAAGATGCTAAAAAGTTTTTGGATTTAGCCAAGGATATGGCCAAAACATCATGGGAAGGTTATCGTGATAAAGCTTTATATACATTGCTTTATGGCTGTGGCTTACGTATTTCAGAAGCTTTGTCCTTGAATGTGAAAGACGTTATCAATAATCCTCAAGTTTTAGTCATCACAGGAAAGGGGAATAAACAACGATTGGTTCCTGTGTTGCCGGCAGTACATCATGAGTTGTTTTTATATTTAAAGCACCATCCTCATCCGATGCCCGATGCCCCCTTTTTTGTTGGAACACGAGGGGATAGAATCAACCCCGGTGTTGTGCAAAGAAATGTACGTTTTATAAGGCGTGCAATGGGTTTGCCTGATACGGTAACACCGCACGCATTTCGGCACAGTTTTGCAACGCATTTATTGCAAGGTGGTGGCGATTTAAGAACAGTACAAGAATTATTAGGCCACGCCTCTTTATCTGCCACTCAACGTTATACAGAAATCACAACGGAACATTTAGAGCAGGTATATGAACACGCCCATCCAAGAGCTCATTCTAAATAAAATTCCTTTTCGGTTGCTTCAATAGGACAACGATTACCACGGAATTGCCAATCAATCACAATACCTTCGTCTGTGTAAACAACAAAATCACAGTAATAAATATAATTATTGACACCACGTTTTAAAAAACTTTGATGATCATAATGATATTCGCGAATCCCCCATTGATCAACATATTGGCTGGTTGGAACGCCAAAATTTTCAAATAAAGAGGCAACTGTTTGCCCATGATAGACCATTGAACGCTCAACGTCAATAAACACCACATCATCCACCCGACAAGCAGTTAAAAATAAAAATAATATCAAAGCGAAAAAACTTCTTATCATGATTTCATTGTAAAAATTTTTTTTTGTTTATTCAAGCCTTTTTTAAACTCCCTTGAAAAAAATTGAAAATAAAGGTATAATAAACTTATGAAAACAGAAATTTTTGATTTTAATTTGCCGGATGAATTGATTGCCAATAAACCCTGTGAACCAAGGGATGCTGCTCGCTTGTTGCATATCAATGGATCAGAGTTGACAGATGGTCATATGATGGACTTAGCAAATTGGTTGCGCCCCTCAGATGTGTTGGTGTTTAATGATACAAAAGTAATTCCAGCACGCCTTTATGGGATGCGAGGACAAGCTCAAATTGAACTAACACTGTTTAAACAAATAGATTTATCCACATGGGAAACGCTAATCAAAAATGCCCGTCGATTGCATCAAGGGGATATTTTAACATTTACACCAGATTTTGAAGCACAAGTATTGGATAAAACTGAAACAGGTTCCGTTATTGTTCAATTTAATGTTAAGGGATCAGATTTATTTGCCAAGTTGCATGAGGTGGGAACAATGCCTTTGCCGCCATATATCAAACGTTTGCGTGGAGGATTGGAGTCAGATAAAGCTGATTACCAAACGATGTATGCGCGTCATGAGGGAGCTGTTGCAGCCCCCACAGCGGGATTGCATTTTACAGAACGTATATTTAATGCCCTAAAAGAAAAAGGGATTCGATGGGAGTTTGTGACACTCCATGTCGGGGGTGGGACTTTTTTGCCTGTTAAAGTGGACGACACGAAAGATCATAAAATGCATGCAGAGTATGGGGTGATTTCTGATGAGGTTGCGAAAAGATTAAACAAGGCGCGAGAAAAGGGTTCTCGTATCGTTCCTGTGGGGACAACTTCATTGCGTTTGTTGGAATCTGCTACAAATGAACAAGGTATCGTGCACGCCTTCGCACAAGAAACATCTATCTTTATTACACCTGGTTATCGTTTTAAGGCAACAGATGCACTGTTCACAAATTTTCACACTCCTAAATCAACTTTGTTTATGTTGGTTAGCGCATTGGCAGGTTTGGATATAATGCAAAATGCATATAAACACGCCGTAGAAGAACGATATCATTTTTTCTCCTACGGCGATGCATGTCTAATAGAAAAGAAGAAAGACTAATCTTTCATTCTTGCTAAAATAATAACATTAATCACAACTGTAAATAATGAGACATACCAAGTGGAGAAAACAAATCCTCCAAAGGCTAGGATCATAGCTAATAACAAACCAATGACCCATGTAACGGCAGCAACACGCCAAGCACGATGTGTCGCCAATTTAGCATGAATGCACCATGCAAATAATGCTGTTAAAGCAACTGCTAATAAATAAGCTAGCCAAGACACAATAAAAAAGAAAATAAAAATACCCACAGCAAATGACAACGCAAAACGTTTTAATGTGCTGTAAATATAGGTTGGTGAGATTTCTTGATTATCCAATAAGGCAGCACGATCTACCTGAGTTCCATGATTCGCAACACTAAACATTGCGGAACGTGTGATGTACAAACCATCTGGAACGGGCAAAGACAAAGTATCTTGAGTCGTATCAATGACTACAGGGAACCGTGTCATAGGAATATAAGCGGCCCATTTCAGGTTTTGATCTTGAATAATACCATCCTTAATCGTGAACGTTGGAACAGAATCCACAAATTCAGTAATCAATTTGTGCTTAAAAAATTGTACACCTGTGTAATATGTAAAGGTTCCAAATAGTAAAGACAGTAAAAGTGTTGTCCAAAAGACAAGCTTCAAACCACGTCCTTTACCAGATTTAATAAATTGAGATAATTTTTTCATATTCTTCCTCCTTAAAAAGTAGACAAGATTATATAATCAACTTTTTTATATAGTTGTCAAGAACTTTTTTAAAAACCTCCAGAAGCGCCTCCTCCACCAGAGGATCCTCCTCCACCGCCAAAGCCGCCACCACCGCCGCC
>DFKH01000114.1 GCA_002373815.1 Alphaproteobacteria bacterium UBA3650 | reverse complement strand
TTTATATTTAAAATCAGTATGTATTGTACTGTATCACACATATCGGCACTTGTCGGGTATCAAAGAGCACATTCATGCCAAGCCTTATATAGTGACCTAAAAAATAACTTAAGTTAAAATATTAAAATAATCATGATTAGAAAACAATCAGCAGAAGAACAAATTGCGACAATGCAGCATCTCATCAATTATGGCAAAAATGAAGAAACTGCCAAGTCTTCAAAGCCTATTGTTGAGTTTAAGAGAAAAGCGGCAAATGGAAAAACATATGGTATTGTACGTGAAGCCGCAAAATTCTATATTATGGAAGCACCGGAAAAAGACACTGAGGTTCTTGCAGAAGATTTCAATTATATTGGCGGTTTTAACAATCGTAAAGAGAATGAATATAGTTCTTATGCAAAAGCATCGAATGCCCTTGATTTGAAATTGATGTCTATTAATGAATGTGTCAGCAAATCACAAAAAGTAGCAATCGAGGCACCTGTGGTTAAGCCTGAATGGGAAACTAAAATCACAGAAAGCATGCGTAATGAAATCAACCGTTTCAAAGAAATCAACGAGAATGTTGAGCACATTCGCCTGAATGAGGAACAATCTGTCGGAAAAGTTCCTTCAGAACACACTCTTCCAGAAGCACCGGCTAAGAACCCGAGTGATGAGAAGGTTAATTCTCCGTTCACAGACACTGCGGTTGCCGAAGGTGAAAAAGACTTTAAAAAGCAGGAAACAGACCACGTAAAGGTCGGAACACCATTTGAAAAAGATGGCGAGGTGACAAATAAAGAGATGGGTTCAGACAAAAAGCCTGTCGTTAATACTGATGCCACCTATACTGAAAAGGCACAATATGTTCCAGATAACAGCGTAGCTGACAAAAAGCCAAGCGGAGGAAAGGTTGTGCGTGTTAATGAGAACAACGGGCACAAAATCAGGTTAAAACTCACCGAAGAGCAAGTTCTTGCTTGGAATGACAATAAAGATTACATGGATAAGTCAAGCGGTACGGAAATTGGCTCATCAGAACCGTTTGTTGATGAACTTGGTGAAAAAAGTAATCAGACTGAAGCACCTACTGAGCCAATACACGAAGGTGAATCTGTCGTTTATGACCACCCGAATGACCAAAATTCCCCAACACCAGGCACAAATGAGGTTGGCGATTCCGCACCTTTTGACGATAAGGTCAATGAAAGCAATGTAAGTTCCGATAACGCAGCCGGAATGCCAGATGATGATTTTAGTGATTATCCGTTCCCTGATGTCGCAAAAAAAGATTTCGGTGGTGATGCCGATGATACCGATGATTCTGATGAAGACGTTTATGAGATTGACTTGGATAACGAATATGGCACAGACAACGTGGATATGCCTTCTCTTAAGAGATATGGTAAAGATGGCATGAGGGGTTTGGAAAACTGGCAAAACGATTGGAACAAGTTTGACGATGATGATGACGATGAGGTTTATTTTGAATATGAAAGCAAACACACAACAGGCAATAGAATGGATGAGGATAAGTTAAATGATTTTGGAAAACATCCTGCCTATCGCAAAAAGCCAATGACAACGCCTCCTAACAAAGAAGTTGCAATCAACGGTGCAAGAGAATGGGATGATGAATCAGCACAAGGGGAAGAGCCATTTGGAAAACAGATAGGTGATTCCGCACCTTTTGATGAAATAGTTGATACAATGACAGAATCAATATATAACAGTTTGTTTGGGAGAAAAAAAAAACATTAAGTGAGAGAAAAGTTTTAAAAATTAATTCCAACAGACCTCAAATGGAAGAAACACCACCTATGGATTTTAACGGACAAGGTGCTGTACCTAACAACGACATGGGTGGTGATTTTTACCAATCAGACGAAAACGGCGTACCGCCAATGGGTGATGAAGGTATGGAAAATGGGAATGCATTTGATACCGACTTTGATCCAGGTGTGGAAGCCAATGAGGAAGATGACCCTAAAAAGTTCATTCAGCAATTGACAGGCAAACTAAGTCAATCATTGAGAAAATTCAATGAGGAAAACGGTCCTGACGCAGATTTGAACAAATACGTGGCAGGCATGATTGCAAAACAGGCAATGGATGGTCTTTCGCAAGAGGATGCTGATGAGATTATAGATAAAATCAAAGCAGACGAAGATTTCTCCATGGTGGACGGAAATAGCGAAAATCAAGAAATGGGTCAGGAAGATGACCAGTCAATGCAAATGGACAACCAAAACGGACAGATTCAACAGTCAAACGAAAGTACAATCAAGATAGGACATAAAATCGATGAAATAGTGAATGACATACTGAGTGATACTACTGACGATGAGCGTCCATACCAAAAGCAGACAGGTCGGGAAAGTTTTAGGAAAAAACCTTTCACCTCACCAAAATTTGAAAATTAACATTCACATATGCCACCGAAATTATGCATTTATTTCGGTGGCTTTTTTTTTGAAAAAAAGCAAACTTGTCACCAATAATAATTAATTAAGTGATGACACATTTTGACAATAACTGATAAACCCACACATAAATGGCTAAAAAATTTATTATTTCAGAAGAACAGTATAACATGGCGTTAAAAGAAGGCGTTGTTCTAAACGCAGATGTTGCCGCTGCCGGTGGTGACGTTAAACGTGCAGTTGACACAACGAAAAAAGAAGCGATGTCGAATGGCGTTAAAATGGATGACGCAACAATATCTATTAAGGCATCTGACACAAACGAAAGTGTTTTCATAACAAAGTCAAAATTACAGGAAAACAGACTTAAAGCGTTAAAAAGAAATTCGGAAGTTTACACACTTAGAGATTTTATGAAAAAACTTGACATTAAGGGATAACATCTTTATTTAAAACCGTTATGAATAAATTACCAAAACACATATTGGAGGCACTTAAGCAAAACAAAACCTCTTTGGGTCAACACCCTTCGTATCCACCTGATGAAGAAGACAAGTTCATTATAGGACTTGTCGCAAAAACATTTGACCAATTGTCCGAAAAAATTGACAACAATGACTATGACATGTTGAAACGAGAACTTGGACATATTTTGGGTGAATGTAAAAAATTGGAAAGTAAAAATCGGGAAGCCCTTGAAGAATTGTGTGCCAACATTATTAACGATTTGTTTCAAATACCAGAGGATACAGTTGAAATGGACATAAAAATTGTTGATAAAATTGATACACCAAGTGAAAGGTTGATTCCGGAAAAAACGACAGATTTCTCATTTGATGACATAAATGACATGAACAACCTCACTGACGAAATCTATAAAAGGCGTTTGTTAAACGCTTTGGTTGCCGGTGCTGCAATGTATTACACCAATAATATTGGGACGTATGTGAGAGAATTATTTGAAATCGACAGTGATTTGCCGTCTTTATATAAAAAAGCGATTGATTATAATAATGTTTTGCTGTTTTATGAAAAAGATACGTTCAATGACAAACAATCGACAAACGGCGGAAAAGTTGACGTGACAATATCTTCAAATGACATGCGTCCGACAATCAAGGCAGAAGGACTTCTGTTTCCTATATTGGTGGAGGAAGTGATAAAAGGTATGTTGGAACTGGCTATTTCACATGGCTTGCCGAAAAATTCAGCAAAAGCAAAATATGTAATCGGCAAGTCTGATTTCAAATTAGCGGAGTTGTGGGATATGAGATTGGGATATTCCTTATGGAATTTGATTGAAGATGAAATGACAGAATGCGGGTATGACATGTTGGAAGTAGGACTTAACTTTTTTTTAATGGAACTTGCGGAAATGGATTGCGAGACATTCAACGCATCCATGCAAGAAGTGTTCGCAAGAACAAAAAAAGGTAAAAGGGTACTTTCAGAAATTGCTGAGAGAATTATCCATGATAAGGAACAAGATGAATTTGACGAGTATATCAAAACCAAAAATGATGAGTTGGTGGCGATAAACGATGATGAATATTTCACACCCGAAGAGTTGATGATTAATGACAGTTTTGAATACTAATATATTAAAAAAATAGCAGTGGTATGCATAGCGTGAAATGGACATATGAAGAATGCTATACCATAGCAAGACAATACGAATACAAAGTAGATTTTCAAAAAAAACGAGAGTGCTGCATTCACAGCAGCATATAGACATGGATGGAATAAGGACTATACATGGCTTAAAGACAAAACACATAAATGGACAAAAGAGAACTGTATTAAAGAAGGAAAAAAGTATAGTTCAAAACAAAAATTTCGTGAAAACTCAATATGTGCGTATTTAGCGGCTAAACGAATGAATCTGCTCGATAAGATATTTAATTAGATAGTTAATTATGTTGAATTTTAAGCAAGAATACATCAAATGCTATAACGATAAAACAAGAATATATTTTATTGAAAATTATCTTTCCACGTTCAATGCAATGGAAAGGAAAGATGTGCCGTTTAAGTTGTTCCCAAGGCAAAAAGTGTTTTTACAAAGTACGGTAAAATACAATAACATCGTGGCGATAAAGCACCGACAGGCAGGAATTACAACGTTATCGGCTGCATGGACTTGTGGTCAATGTGTTTTTGCTAAAAAAGGTTCACCTGAAAACATATTGTGTATTGCCAACAAACTTGACCAGGCTGTTGAGTTGACTAATAAAATCGTGACGTTTCTTGACCAAGTACCAAGATGGATGTGGGGAAATGAATATTACTCACCAGATCAGACAAGCGAAAAAAACAAAAAGTCAATTTACATAAAACGAAACAAAGGTTACATACAATTATTTAACGGCTGTAAAATTTACGCACGTGCTTCCAGTCCTCACGCAGCCCGTGGTGTTAGTTCGGTATCAGTGCTGATAATGGACGAATGTGCGTTCTTGACTGATGGAATGGCAAGTTTTTCAAGTGCCGTTGCCGCAATGTCAGCGGTTACAAACGCAAAGTGTTTTCTTGTATCAACGCCAAACGGAAAAGACCAATTATATTACGGCATATATTCAAAAGCCTTAAAGGGTGAGAATAATTTTCATCCTGTAGAATTTAAATGGTTTCAAGACTTAAGGTATAACAGAAATCTTAAATGGTATAGAAAAAACAATAAAACAGGCGAAATTGAATGGGATGTTGATACCGTCATTGATAAAAAAGGTAACATTGTTTATAATGAAGAGCGTTGGAGAGAATTAGAAAGGGAAGGGTGGACACCAACATCACCTTGGTTTGAAAATATGTGTAAAACCTTCAATAATGATGAACAGAAAATCGCACAAGAGATATTAGTATCCTTTTTGGGTTCTGCCGATAACGTTGTGCCAATTGACACAATAGAAGAACAATCACAAAAAAACGTCATTAAAATAACAGAAGAATGGAGTTTGCGTGATTTGGCTGTTAAAGAGACGTGGATATGGGAAGACCCGAATCCAACGCATAGATATATATGTGCTTGCGATCCTTCTTCCGGAAGCGGTGAGGATAAAAGCTCAATCGAAATCATTGACGTTGACGCAGTTGACGAGAATGGAACACCTTATTTTAACCAAGTACTTGAATATAACGGGAAACTTAACGGTGAGGATATTGGCGCATTGGTTGATAGATATGCCAGAATTTATAATAATGCGCTTGCAGTTGTTGAATGTATTGGCGGATACGGAGACGCTGTTGTGCTGACATTGATGAAGTTAGGCTACCCAAATTTATACTATGACGAAACCAATGTTCTTAAGACATATACCAATGATTATGCAAAAAAATTATTCAACAAAAAGGATGATGAAAAATTGCCGGGATTTAGAAGTAATGCATTAAGAATACAGATGATTTCAAATTTTGTGGAAATGCTTAAAAACAACTCATTTAGGGTGAGAAGTGAAAGGGTTATAACCGAGTTGGATACTTGGATTTTCAAAAACGGAAGACCTGACCATATGGATGGAATGCATGATGATAACCTTACTTGCCTTTCTATGGGATTGTTTGTCGCACAGTTTTATATGCTAAAGACAGATAAAATTAAGCAAAAAGATAGTTGCATCGTTCAATCTTGGTATATAAACAATAGTACCAACACAGATTTAAACACCAGACATTTAAGAGAAAATGTCAGCATATCAAATAGAAAAGAAATGGCGAGAAAATTCAATCCATTTGAACGTTTTCTAAAAAATAATACAAATGACATCGTAAATGCTTGCATAATGTTGGGGGGATTTAAAGTTAAAAAATAAATTTCGAGAATTGAATAAAACAAATCTTACTGATATTTATTTTTAAAAATAATAGAGAATTTACATACATATGAAGAAAATAGTTAAATTAACAGAATCAGACCTGCATAGAATCGTGAAAGAGTCAGCAAATAAAGTGCTGAGAGAAAATGAAACTCAGAATTTGGGTATATATAACTACGACCCCACTGATTATGATGAACTTAATATGAAGATAAAAGCTATAATGTCAAAAGTAAGTGAAATAAGAAATATGATAGAGGACATTTCCACAAGCCAACTTGATGTTGCTCAAAATGCTGGAAATTTGGATGGTCTTGCTGAAGAACTTTATAGGCAACTGCGATATACATTGCATAAAGCCAATACAAGTAACTACATAGAAGCTTAAGCAGCCACAAGACCCACTCTAATTTCATACCATTTACGAACAAGTCCAATGGACTTGTCAAACATATGGGCGAATCTCTCTGATTCGCTCATTTTTCTTGTATCCCAAAAGTTGGGTCAACTTCTATGTTATTGCCTTAATTTTTCCCCTTTAATATTTCG
>DFKH01000102.1 GCA_002373815.1 Alphaproteobacteria bacterium UBA3650 | reverse complement strand
GAGCGTTGTTTGGTACATAAGTTTGAAATTTTGAAGCATCTTTGCGCGTGCCAAAGACCTTTTGACCTTGCATTTTTACGGCATATACTTCGCCAGAATTTACCTTGTTAACAAATTCGGAATAGGGAATATCATCGCTTTTTTTCAATTCTTCAGGGGGGTATGTGAATTGAGATAGCCCAAAAACAATGGCAAATAAAATCACCCATATTAAGAAGCTACTTCCTAGTCCTTTTGTTTTTTTCATGCGTTTTCCTTTTCAGTTTTTAATTTAAAAATCACAACAGGTGCTCTGTTTTTATAGTCCAATTTTACTTTTTTTTCAAGCTCTTTTTCATCGTAGAAGAGTGTTGCATAGCCTTTTGGGACATTTAAGAATGTTCTTTGAATCAGATAGGGAATGTCTTTTGTGCGGGGAATCGGGGCTTTGGCTTCTGCTGTAAAAGCTTTATTTGTCCATATTTTCGCAATACCCCAATCGATCCATTGGTATGGCAAAACTTGTTGGTGTGGCAGATGTTTTAACTCAGGAGCCACGAAAATAGAGTGATGACTTATCACCCATTGACAGCCAGATAAAGTTGCATATTTGGGGCTATGTAATGCTAAATTTTCAGCACTTTCCAAAGAAATAATTTTTCTAGGATCGTTAAACATTTTTAAAATTTGAATGACAACACGAATCCGCATTTCTTCGGGTAATTGCATGAAGGTGTTTTCGGACATTTGTACAAAACCGAGAGGTGATTTTTTTAAATGATCTTTTAAAAATTCTTGTGTCAAAAAATTCAAAGCTTCTTTTGCACGTTGTAAACGCTCTGTTGCTTTTTCAATTGCTTTGGCATTTAATCCCATTTTATCTAATGTGGGCTGATTTTGTCGCCATTGGACACGTTCATAAATAGTGTCTTGATTCATAGGATCTTCTATCCACGTTACGTGATTTTTTTGAAGTGTTTGGATAATTTCTTGCTTAGATGTTTTTAAAAGTG
Source organism: Alphaproteobacteria bacterium UBA3650 (assembly GCA_002373815.1). Taxonomy (GTDB): domain Bacteria; phylum Pseudomonadota; class Alphaproteobacteria; order CAAHEQ01; family UBA3637; genus UBA3637. The sequence continues at coordinate 5,284 of DFKH01000102.1, read as the reverse complement.
GACGCACAATCATGATATCATCACGTTTTGAAATTTGTGTCATACAACCTAATCCATCTAGCCCACTGCTGTGTGCAAGACGTGTCCAAAATGTTTCAACTTGATCTTGTTGGTGATGGGCTAAAAATAGTGCTGTTGCTTTGTGTTTGTGGCAAAAGTCCAATAACAATTCATATCTCTTTTCGCGTGCGCGTTCTTCGATATGTGTTTTTGGCTTTGTTCCTTCCCATGACAGAATTGTATGATCAATTTTTTGTTTGGTCAGTTGCTTGTGTACCCAATTCGCTTCATCAAGTGCTTCGGTTCTTAGTTCGTGATTGACGGTTACCGCTAAAAAAGTGCGTTTGTTTTTTTTACACCATTGATTTAATAAGAAAGTCAAATATAAGCTGTCGGCTCCGCCAGAGACGCCAACCACCACAGGCCCTTTTGAAAGCGGAAGTTTGTTTAAAAAGACAAGGATGTTGTGTGGAATTATGAACATTTATGCTTATTGATTTCTTCTTTGGCGCGTTGTTTTAGTTTGTCATCTGCTTTTGGAAATTCGTTTGGTAAAGCAATAAAGGCTGTACATGCTTCTGGGATTTTCTTTAAAGAAATCATGGAAAGTCCCATTTTTAACAAGGCATCAGCGGCTTTGTTTGATTTCGGATAATTGGTAAACAGATCTGCAAATTGTCCAACTGCTTGCTCAAATTTTTGTTGAACATAATATGTTTCACCTAGCCAATAAATGGCATTAGGTTTTAATGATGATTTATCAAAGTCTTTTATGAAAGTTAAAAATTGTTCTTCTGCTTGTTTATAATCTGCTTTTTGTAACAGATTATAGGCATATTCGTAACGGTCCTTATCTGATGTCTTATCAATCACAACAGGGGGGTTTTGCTCTAATTCAGTTAGACGGAAGGCTAAATCTTGAGTTGTGCGGTCTAATTTTTCTTGTGTTTGTTTTAACTTAAATTCTGTTTGTTCCAAGCGTTCAGTAAAATCACGTAGGGCTTTTTTTTGTTCTTCCAACAAAGTATATAAATCATCCAATGTTCCATCACCATGTGAAGTTGTCGTACTTGCTTTATCCGTTAAAATGTTTGTTTGTGCAGATTTTGGTGCTTCTAATGGAATTTCCTCTATAATTAAGTCTTGAGCCATTAAAGGAAGTGTAAAAAGAACGCCAGATAAAAGCAAATATTTTTTCATAATTTTCCCTTTCAAACAAAAACCTTCCCTGTATTATACAAGGAAGGTAAAAACTTTACAAGTATTTTTTAATAAGCAACGGTTGTTGCATTTCTGTTTTTAGCCCAAGATTCTTCATCAGAGCCTAAAACAACAGGCTTATCCTTACCATAAGAAATGGTACGAATACGATCAGCAGAGATACCTTGAGCAATTAAATAACTGCGTGCAGAATTAGCACGTTGATCGCCCAAAGCCAAGTTGTATTCACGTGTACCCCGTTCATCGCAACGACCTTCAATGACGATTAAGGCTTTTGGATTTTCTTTTAACCATTCAGCTTGCGTCCGAAGTGTTGCTTTTGCTTCGGCGTCTAAACCAGAATCATTGAAACTGAAATACACAACATCAGCTCCAGTTTTTTGTAATTTTTTTGTTAAGGCGGTGGCTGTTAAATTCGTCACATCAACATCATCTTGCCATCCACCATTGGTATCCCCATACAACGTTGCACCATCTTGTGTGTTGGAACACGCAACTAGTAACAATGTAGAAGCCGTTAAAGTAAGCAGTTTTTTCATCATTTATAGCTCTCCTTATTTTTGATAACAATGAGTGCAAGGATCATTTGGATCTTGACATGGACATGTTGGCGTTACTACTTTCACAACATGTTTTTGTTTATTTTGTTGCCACCAAGTGGGTTGGGGTTGTGCTTGTTGAACGACAACAGGTTGTACTTGAACCTGCTGAGGTGCGGCTTGCACATAAACTGGTTTTTGAGGCTGTCTTGCCACCTTTGCTGGTTCCCAATAAGTGTCAGTTTGAATGAAACTTTCATCGACATCAGGATCATGTGGTACACAAGCTGCGGCTAATAAACCTAAAGCTAAAACGGATAATACTTTTTTCATGTTTTTCCTTTCTTTAAAAATCATTTGTCATAACATTGAGGGCACGGATCGTTTGGATCTGCGCAGGGACATACAGGTTCGACAGGGACAGGAGCCGTCCAAACTTGTTGAACCGGTTGTTGTACCACTGGCTGAACTGGTTCTTGCTGGACAAAAATCACTTCAGGAGTTGGTGGTGCAATTTTTTCTTCGACAGTTTGAATGACTGTTTGTTGTGGCTCATAAGCTCGTTGACAAACAGTTTCAACAGAATTTGTTTGAGAAACGGTTGTTGGAGCCGCCCATTCATACTCGGCTTGCTCTGGAATTGGTTTCAATCCACAAGCACTTGCATTTGATTTCCCCTGATTGATTACGGCAACGGGACGACCATCTTGCATGCTTTTGGTTGTATATGTTGCTGGTGAATTCAAGTTATAAGTATTCAGTAAACAATTTTTATATGCCTCATGCTCACGTATAAAGGTGCACCCACTAATTTGATGGCGTGCATCAATATTGGCTTCTCGTTTGGCTGTTGCTTTGTCCATGTCTGTTTCATATCCTAAAGTGCAGGCAGACAAGGCTAAAGCCCCGAAAATAACTAATGCCTTTTTCATTTGTCTCTCCTTTTTTGGGTTAAAATAATCCCTATCAAAGCAAGTGTAAACAGTTTTTTTTTGAATTGCAACATTTTTTTTAATTTTTTTTTGAAAAAGATTTGACAGATGGTTATTTGTTTGATACAAAATAACATGAAGGAGTTTATATGATACAAAAAGAATTACAAGAATTGTGTGACCGTTTGAAAAAAAATGATCCGACATTAACGACATTAAATCTGGATTATGGAAATATTGGTATCGATGGAGCGAACGCTTTGCATGACGCTTTATGTCACAATAGAGTTGTTTATAAAATTCATATGCATCATGCAAATCTTGGGTTTGATGGTACTAGAATCTTGTTCGAAGGACTTAAAGGGCGAGGAATCAAGACGTCAATTAGTTTGGTGGACGATTATACAGATGAGGAATATAAGATTTTGTTGAATCTTGTTGGAAAATCTGAACAGCAAAAGAAACAATTAGGAAACAATAAAGGTATAGACGATAAAATTTTGGTTAAAGTTACACGTGATAAGCTTAATTGGACGAAAGAAAGCCAAGAATCTGTTAAGAAAAACGGTTAGATGTCTTTCAAGATTTTTCCCTACCTAAAACATGGGGAAAGTTTTTAGAACTTTCTAGGATTTCCTGTTGGATCCAACCAATTTTGCGCAAAACTGGTTAAATCTTTGTTGTTCTTATTTGGTAAGACAATGTTAAAGTGAATCATGCAATCTCCTTTACCACCTATTCCTTTTCCTTTTAGACGCAAAGTTTTTTCAGCATCTGTATAGGGTGGTACTTTTATGGCAACAGTGCCACTTGGCAATGGTATTGTGATGGTTGTGCCTAAAATGGCTTCTTTGAGGGTAATAGGAACTTTTATGTTTAGATTATTTCCTTCGCGTGTAAATAAGGTGCTTTGCTGAATATGGACTTTTATTAAGGCATCCCCACCATTATGTCCTTGTCCACGCAGGCGAAGTGTCCCACCTTCCTCAATGCCGGCTGGTACACGCATTTTGATTTGTTTGCCATCTAAGCTGATGGTTGTTTCCCCCCCTGTGACAATTAAATTAAATGGAATTGTTAAATCGTATTGTATATCTTGTGCTTGTGGGTAGGCGCGTGTTCTTGTGTTGCGTGATCCCATACCAAATAAATCGGCAAAATCAAATCCACCAGCGCCACCCATACCCCCCATACCGCCAAACATTGCTGCTAAATCTTCAGGATTAATGTTTGTATAGGTTGTATTGCCTTGACGATAAGTTCTTCCTCCTCCAAAGCCACCGAATCCAGCTCCCGAGCGATCGTACGCACCAGCTCCAAATGGGGTAGGGTTACCATTGTCATCAATTTCACCGGCATCATATCTGGCGCGCTTTGATTTATCTGATAAAATCTCATAGGCTTTGGAAACAGATTTAAATTTTTCCTGAGCTTTTGCATCTGGGTTGACGTCGGGGTGTAGCGTTTTGGCCATCTTGTGATAGGCCTTTTTAATTTCGCTGTCGCTTGCTGTCTTTGATACACCTAATAAGTCATATAAATTCGCCATTTTTAACTCCTTATAACATACTATTATATAATATAGAACGTTTTTTTAAAAAAGCTATGGCAAAAATAAAAAAAATGTTATATTCTTATTATCATGAATGAGAAACAACGAAACAGATTGATGATGTTAGCAAGCGCTAGTTCTTTAGGAACTACGGCGTTTTTGTTGGTACTTAAGGCAATTGCGTTTATTGGTACAGGCTCTGTTGCGGTGTTATCTAGTTTATTTGATTCTATCCAAGATTTTATGACGGCCATGATTAATATGGTGGCGATTCATCAAGCGATTCAACCTGCTGATAAATTACATCGATTTGGTCATGGAAAGGCGCAAGGAATTGGGTGTTTATTGCAAGCATTTGTTATTTCTGTGTCTTCTGTATTGTTGATGATTGAATCTATATTGCACTTGATTCGTGCGGAAAAAGTGGATCGTATTGATTTGGGTGTATGGGTGGCGGTGCTTTCTGTGTTGTTGACCGTTGCTTTGGTGGCCTTTCAAAATTATGTCATTCGACGGACAAAATCTTTGTCAATAAAAGCGGATCGGGCGCATTATGCTGGTGATAGTTTGATGAATATAGGTGTGTTGATTTCCTTGTTGGCAACTAAGTATTTGGGATGGACTTGGTTGGATGGTGTTTTTGGTATTTTGGTGTCCATTTATTTGTTTTATAGTGTGTGGCGTGTGATGCAAGAGGCCTGTGCTATGTTGATGGATCACGAATTATCTATTGAAATTAGAAATGATGTGCGCCAATTGGCTTTATCGGTTCCCTTTGTAAAAAATGTTTCTTCTTTACGTACAAGAGAAGGGGGTAACAAGCAATTTGTACAATTTAATGTGCAGTTTGATGGGGACATTGCTTTACAAATTGCCCACGAACAATTAGATGCTATTGAACAAGCTATTGTGACAAAATATCCAGACATGGAAGTCATTATTCATGCTGAACCATTTGATGAATCAAAACAAAAGAAAGGTGTTAAAAAATGAGTTGTTTATCGTGTAAAGTTGTTGAAAATCGTGTGAGACGTCAGCAA
>DFKH01000062.1 GCA_002373815.1 Alphaproteobacteria bacterium UBA3650 | reverse complement strand
TGACCATTCAAATTCTTAAAGGAGATGATTTATATCGCGTCAGCGCTTTGACAACTTCTGATATTAAACGTATCCAGCCAAAGGCCACTATTTTGGGACAAAACAGGGCTGTTTCTGCTTTGAACTTTGGCATTAAAATGCCCCCCAATGGTTATCATATTTTTGCCGTCGGTCCCAAAGGAGTTGGACGCACCTCTTTAAGTGTCAACATTGTACGGCAATATGCCAAGACGCTACCTGCGCCAAATGATTGGTGTTATGTCACAAACTTTGATGATTATAATCGTCCTCTGCCTTTATCTTTTCCTGCTGGACAAGGTCGTTTGTTTGCTCGGGATATGAATCATACCGCGTTGGAGTTAAAGCAAGCACTCACAAACACGTTTAATGACGAAGCTTACAAGATTGAACTTGCCCATATAGAACAGGAATTTACCGCCGAGAGAGAAACTTATTTCCAAAAATTACAAAAAATTGTGGGGACAGATTGTGTCACTTTATCACGACTCCCCTCTGGTTTAGTTGTAACACCAGTTCAAGATGGACAGGTTCTATCTCCCGATCAATTTAATACACTTCCTTTAAAAACGCGCAAAGCCATTTTAGCGGAAATGAAAGCGGCACAAACACGTTTGGAAGAAGCATTGAAGTCTACACCGGAATGGAAGACTTTACAGGCCCAAAAAGTGGACACTTTACAAGCTCATTTAACAGAGCGTGTTGTCGATGATCGCTTGAAAAAATTGATCAAAGACTATGGGCAACAAGAATCTGTTTTGACCTATTTAAGGGCGGTTAAAGAATATTTGATGGAAAATTTAAATTTTTTGGCGCCTGATAAGACGTTGACAACCGAACAGGTCCATTTATTTTGGGCTCGTTTAGCCGTCAATCCATTTGTGTGTCATGATCCGTCCGCAGGAGCACCCGTTGTTCATTTAGGGCGACCCACTATTCCTCATTTATTGGGACGCATTGAGCGTGTGCCTTTGGGTGCTAATTTGACCACAGATCATTCCATGATACGTGCGGGTGCTTTACATCAAGCCAATGGCGGTGTTTTAATTATTGAAGCACAAGAATTTATGGATAATCCTTTGCTATGGCTTGTTTTGAAACGGGCTTTATTTGCTGCCCAAATCAAGATGGATGCGGCCGAGGACAATAGTGTTTTCACGAATGTTGCTTTAGATCCTTTACCGATTCCTTTGTCCATTAAAGTTATCTTGGTTGGAGACGCCCATCTTTACAACGCCATGAGTACCAAAGACAGTGAATTTACTCAATTGTTCAAATTGGAAGCACAATTTACAGAAAAAACGACACGCACCACCGACTTAGAAAAAGTTTATATTGGGGCATTGATGGATTTTCGTATTCAAAACAAACTTTTACCATTTGCACCCACAACATTAAAAATTTTAGTAGAAAGAGCCGCTCGTCATGCACAAGATAAGAACAGCCTTACCATGCATGTTGTGTATATTCATGACTTGATGCGCGAAGCCGATTTTGAGGCTCGCACCGTCGGCGCCAAAACTGTTTTACCTGCTCATTTGGAACATGCTTTGGTGCAACGTTATTATCGTTTAGGCGCGCCACAAGAAGAAATGATGAAGGCCATTAAAAGTGGCACTTTACAAATTCAAACAGATGGATTCAAGGTGGGGCAACTCAACTCACTTGTCATTCATCAATATGGCGCTTTTTCATTTGGGCGTCCTTCCCGTGTGACATGTCAGATTCGTTTGGGACATGGCAAAGTGACCGATATTGAACGTGAGGTGGCTTTGGGTGGTGCTTTGCACACAAAGGGGGTGTTGATTTTAGCGGCGTATTTGGCGGGTACTTATGGTCGCGATATGCCATTGCCAGTGGATGCAAGCTTGGTGATGGAGCAATCTTACAATGAGATTGATGGCGATTCGGCCAGTACTGCGGAACTTTATACGCTCTTGTCTGCTATTTCGGATGTGCCTCTCAATCAATCTATTGCGGTGACAGGTGCCATCAATCAGTTAGGTGAAGTATTGGCGGTTGGTTCTGTCAATGAAAAAATTGAAGGCTATTTTGATGTTTGTGTGCAAAAAGGTTTAACAGGCAAACAAGGCGTCATGATTCCTAAAGCGGGCGTGCAATCGTTGATGTTGGATGAACGTGTGCGAGATGCTGTGGCAAACAAACGCTTTCATTTATGGGCCGTTGATAACGTAGATGAAGGGATTCAAGTTTTAACTGGGTGTCCCATTGATAAATTCAAAAAGAAATTGATTAAACGTTTAAACGAATTTGCCGCCAAAGCAAAAAAAGCAAAGTAATTACTTTTCTTTTTGGCACCATACTTGATATGTGCGAGGGTAATAAAATCCTAATGTAAAGATACTGAATAAGGCATCACTTACAGATTGATATGTGTTGACCATTGCTACCCCTCTGCGACCGCAAATGTCTTGTACGTCCACTTCTTTTGTTTGAGCATAGCCTCCATAAATAAAGTTCAACTTTCCTTCATAAGTTGGGACAGATGGTTTGTTCTTTAAATTCATATCAAATTCAACACAGGTACAAGCGGTCAACAGCGAAACCCCTATAACGCTAGCAATATATTTTTTCATTCACTTCCTTTTAATAAAAAATGTCGCTTGACGAAGGCGACTGGAAGTTCATAACTATCACTAGAAATAGTGCGCATATTTGACCCGAAAGCCTTATTTTGCGCCTTCCAGTCTATGCTGGAAGTTTTATGTCTTTTCAGACATCTAATGAGAGGTTATGAACCCTCTGAACCAAGCGTCACTTGATTCAAAAATAAGTGTAGCATTTTTGTTTTTCTCTGTCAAGATGAACTTTGGACATAAAAACACCCCGCTTGAATGCGGGGTGTTATCGGACTTAAAAACCCGTTACAAGAAACATTACGCTTCGGCAGCGTTTGCTGTTTCTTTATTTCTGGCATCCAAGATCTCTTGATCTTTGACGGCAGCTTCGGCACGTAAACGCTTGATTTGAGCGCCTGTTCCCGCAGGAATCAAACGACCCACAATCACGTTTTCTTTCAATCCCTTTAAAGGATCGCGTTTGCCTGCTGTGGCCGCTTCTGTCAAGACACGAGTTGTCTCTTGGAAGGATGCCGCAGAGATAAACGATGGTGTCTGCAAGCTGGACTTTGTAATACCAGAGAGCACTGGCGCCACTTTGGCAGGTTTACCTCCGGCGGCCAACGCTTTTTGGTTTTCGTTCAGCAAGGTTTCTTTATCCACCTGTTCACCAAGTAACAATGTGGTATCACCGGCGTCTGTGACCTCCAACTTACGCATCATTTGACGAATAATCACTTCGATGTGCTTATCGTTGATCTTCACACCCTGCAAACGATACACGGCTTGAATTTCTTTGATCAAGTAATGAGCCAAAGCTTCCACACCCAACACACGCAAGATGTCAGCAGGCACCAAGTCGCCTTCCACGATCATGTCACCCTTATGAACGATATCTCCTTCATAAACAGTTGGTGTTTTGCCTTTTGGAATCAAGTAGTTATGTTTCTTACCAGCTTCATCCACAATGGCAATACTGCGTTTTGTTTGGAAATCATCCCCAAATTCAATACGACCATCTTGTTCGGCAATAATGGCTGCATCTTTTGGACGACGCGCTTCAAACAATTCACTGACCCGTGGCAAACCACCTGTAATATCCTTTGTTTTGGATTCACGTGGAATCAGGGCCAACACATCACCTTCGTGCAATTCTTGACCGTCATTGACCGTCACGATAGCACCTTTTGGCAAGTACACGCGAACATCAGCGTTCTTGGCATTTTTCACCACTTCACCCTTCGCATCAACCAATGTAATGTGTGGGCGTAATGGCTTGCCAGAACCAGCTTTTTCAGATTCCATAATGACTTTTTCTGTCAATCCTGTTCCTAAATCGGTACGTTCATCCAAAGTTTTACCAGAAATCATATCCTGATATTTGACTTTACCAGAAGCATCAGCAATGATTGGGCTGGAATATGGATCCCATTCAACCAAACGAGTTCCTTTCTTCACTTCGTCACCATCTTTTACCATGATTTTAGAACCATAGATGATTTTGTGGTGTGCCTTTTCACGACCGTTTTTATCCAACAAAGCCAATTCACAGTTTCTGGACAAAACCACATTTTCACCTTTGGAATTCGTCACAATGTTGGCATTTGTCAATTTGATTGTTGCATCAAAGGCCGCATCCACCGCAGATTCAGCACCGCGTTGCGCAGTACCACCGACGTGGAAGGTACGCATTGTCAACTGAGTACCAGGTTCACCAATGGATTGGGC
>DFKH01000042.1 GCA_002373815.1 Alphaproteobacteria bacterium UBA3650 | reverse complement strand
GCAGGTAGCGTCTTGGCATATTGCCGTACAATGTTGACACTTAAAGAGGTGCGTCCAACTCCTTTGGGACCGACGGCAAAAATATGATAACCATTGGGGGGCATTTTAATGCCAAAGTTCAAAGCAGAAACAGCCCTGTTTTGTCCCAAAATAGTGGCCTTTGGCTGGATACGTTTAATATCAGAAGTTGTCAAAGCGCTGACGCGATATAAATCATCTCCTTTAAGAATTTGAATGGTCATCTTTCTTCCCCTTTTCAATACCATTATACCCATTTTTCAAAAGAAAAAAAGAAAAATATAAAAAAAGTGTTTTTTTGTTGGTATTTTTGCAAAAAATAAAGTAGAATAAAACCATCAAGAATAAAGACAAAGAAAGGATTTAAAAATGATGAAAATTACTGTGGAACAAGGAACATTGTTGAAAGCGTTGGCACATGCTCAAAGCATTGTCGAAAGACGGCAAACAATTCCTATTTTGGCAAATGTATTGTTGGAAGCTGCGGGAGATGGTGTGTTGTTAAAAGCAACAGATAACGAATTGGAAATTGCCGAAAAAATTCCTGCAAAAGTGGAAGAAGAAGGGGCTGTGACTGTTCCTGCACATAAGTTATATGATATCGTGCGCCGTTTACCAGATGGATCTGAATTGTCTTTGGCTTTTTCAGATACGACAAATCAAGTCAATATTGTGTCTGGTCGTTCTAAGTTTGCGTTGGCCAGTATTGCGGCCGAAGGTTTTCCATCAATGGCACGGGAAGAAACGCCCTTTTCATTTGATTTGCCTGCCGAACAATTACTGAATCTGATTAATCAAACGGGTTTTGCAGTATCTGTTGAGGAAACGCGCTATAACTTGAATGGCATCTATTTGCATGAAAAAGAGGGAAAATTGGTTGCCGTAGCAACAGATGGTCACCGTTTGGCTTGTGCCAAAACAACATTGCCAGAAGGGGCAAAGGATATTCCAGGCGTGATTATTCCACGCAAAACCATCGGTGAAGTATCTAAATTGGCCGCCGAGAATGTGGACAGTTTGCATATTTCTTTATCGGCAAATCAAATTCGATTCAAAATGAATGAAATTGAACTTTCTTCTCGTTTGGTGGATGGAACATATCCTGATTATGAAAAGGTGATTCCGGCAAACAACGATAAAAGTTTGGAGGCAGATGCAAAAGCATTGGCAAATGTCATTGAACGTGTGTCGGTTGTATCTGAAAAATCACGGGGTATCAAGTTGTCTTTGCGAGAAAATTTATTGCAAGTCTCTGCCACGGCGGTAGATGAAGGATCTGCCGAAGATGAATTGGACGCTGTCTATATGGGGGAAGAATTAGATATTGGCTTTAACTTCCGTTATTTGTTGGATATTTTGGCTCAAATTAAAGGTCAAAATGTCAAAATAACATTGCAAGATGGCGTGTCTCCTGTTATCTTGCAAGATGCAGCGGATACATCTTCTTTGTTCGTATTGATGCCAATGCGGGTGTAAATAATGGCTTTGGTCAAAACGGGCATTTTAAAGTTGCGCTTGACCAATTTTCGGTCGTATGATTTTTTGGATTTAGAATTGCCAACCGATTTTCAACCAGTCCTGCTGGCTGGACATAATGGCGCAGGAAAAACGAATATTTTAGAGGCCATCTCTTTGTTGACCCCAGGAAAAGGGTTGCGTTCAGTACGCTTATCAGATGTCGCGCGGCGCATGGGTGAAGATGTGCATCCTTTGTGGAGTATCGCGGCGGAAATTCAATCTCCCTTAGGCATCAGCAAAATTGGCACAGGCATGGTGGAAGGGTCGGAACGTCGTCAAGTGCGCATTGATGGACGAACAACCTCAAAACAAGCAGAATTAGGCGAAGTTTTTCGGTGTTTGTGGTTGACCCCTGCACAGGACAGGCTTTTTTGTGGAGATCCCGCTGCACGCCGTCGTTTTTTGGATCGTATTGTGACCACATTTGATCCAAATCATGCCAATCGTTTAGCCGATTATAATGCTGCTTTGAAAGAATGGAACGCTTTGGTGCGTGAGGGGCGGGGCGATAATGCTTGGCTGGATGGATTGGAAACACAATTGGTGGAAAATGGTATAGCGATTTCAGCCTCACGTTTGGATGTTGTGGAGCGAATCAGCCAATACTTAAATGTGACAGAAGATGCCAGTTTTCCGGCGGCAGAAATTCAATTGACGGGACTACTCGAAAAAGCGCTTTTAAGCCAAAGTGCGGTAATGGTGGAAGATGCCTTTATGGGGCAACTGAAAAACGCTCGTAAAATTTGTGCTGAAGGCGGTAATCTGAACGGACCGCATACCGCAGATTTTATCGTGATTCATAAACAACAAAATCGATCGGCAGATTTGTGTTCTACCGGCGAACAAAAGGCATTATTGTTGTCCATTATTTTGGCGGAAATGCGCGCCCAAATGGCCGAACAAGGGCATTGCCCCTTATTGCTTTTGGATGAAGTTTCAGCACACTTGGATGATCGTCGGCAACATACCCTGTTTGAAATTTTAAAAACACGTCCAACACAAGTCTGGATGACCACAACAAATTCGCATTTATTTGAAGATTTTACTGGACTTTTTACTCAATTTGATGTACAAGAATCTAAGGTAATGACTAAGGTTGCATGAAAGGAAAAAGAATATGACAGAAAACGCAGAAATGATGGAAGCAGAAGCCAAATATAATGCCGATTCAATTAAGGT
>DFKH01000123.1 GCA_002373815.1 Alphaproteobacteria bacterium UBA3650 | reverse complement strand
TCCGACGACAGACAGCACCCCCACAATCGCCAACACACCCAACATCTCCACCATACTGCGTCCGGATTCATTTTGATTTACTTGTTTAAGCATAATACCCCCTGAAAAGAAAACGAATACTTTCCGCAACTTTCGTTGTGGTTCTCGGTCAAGCCGATTTTTGGCTCAGCAATGATTACATGTGTGTGTGTGTAAAATAAGGCCTATCGCCATATTTAACCAAATTTAACATATTAAAAAATGTATACTGATTTAACTTTTCCATACTTTCATCGTATTTAAATTCTATTCCTTTGTCAACTGATTTTTTTATGAAACTACAAAAAAATCCCCGATAATGTTCAGGGATTTTCTTAAAGTTCTTATGCAGATTAATAGCCTTCTGCCCAGAAACGCTTTCTTTGCGCTTTACGAGCACGACGGACGCACTCGGTCTTTTTACGCGCCTTCTTTTCAGATGGCTTTTCGTAATAACGACGCAACTTCATTTCGCGGAAACTGCCATCCCGTTGCATTTTTTTCTTCAAAACACGGATAGCCTGTTCCACATTATTATCACGTACAACGATTGTTACCAAAGGAATTCACCCCTTTCAAATTGTTAGTTTTGTTGAACCAATTGCCAAGATTATATCAAATTCTGACACAAAAATCAAGTCCTTTTTTATGCACCAAAAAATTCTTTTAGGTATTTGGGCAAATCTGCCACCGCCACACGCTCTTGTGCCATTGTGTCACGATTACGCAAAGTCACTGTCGCTGGCTGCTGTTCAATAGACTCGAAATCCACCGTAATACAAATTGGCGTGCCGATTTCATCATGTCGGCGATAGGCCTTACCAATGTTACCAGAATCCTCCAGCATCACGCGGCCAATACCAGTTTTCAAAAGGTCAGCTTTGATTTGGTGTGCCAAGGATACAATCTGTTCATTATTACGCTTCAAAGGAATCACAGCCACTTTCACAGGTGCCAAATGTTTTTTCAATTTTAATACTGTTCTTGTTTCACCATTAGGGAGTTTTTCTTCAGTATAGGCCTCGGTCATCACAGCCAAAAACGCACGATCCACACCAGCCGATGGTTCAATCACAAATGGCACGATCCATTTCTTTTCCTCTTCATCAAACACCGCCAAACGAGCTGTAGAATCGACATTTTTATGTACTTTGGCGGATAAATTCATTTCTTCTTGGTAACGTGTATGATTGCCTAAGTCATAATCTTGACGATCAGCAATCCCTTCTAATTCTTCCAGACCATGAGGGAATTGATATTCCAAATCGTATGTTTTTTTGGAATAATGAGCTAAATCTTCTTTGGCAATATCATGCACATGCATTTTGCTTAAATCAAGTCCCTGTGCTTCCCACCATTTGAGGCGATATTCACGCCAATTTTCCAACCAATCTAAATCTGTACCAGGTTTCACAAAAAATTCCAACTCCATCTGTTCAAATTCACGCACACGGAAAATAAAATTACGAGGTGTAATTTCATTACGGAAAGACTTGCCAATCTGTGCAATTCCAAAAGGCACTTTACGAGACGTCGAATCAATCACATTTTTAAATTGCGTAAAAATAGCCTGTGCTGTTTCGGGACGCAAATAAGCAAAAACAGAGCCATCATCAATAGGCCCCACATTTGTTTTAAACATTAAATTAAAAGGACGTGGCTCTGTCAGCTCTGTGGAACCACATTCCGGACATTTGCCATCTTTCACATGATCCGCACGAAAACGACATTTGCAACGCTTACAATCTTGCATAGGATCGGAAAAGGTGTCTTCATGCCCACTGTAATGCAAAACTTTACGCAAAGTCAAAATACTTGCATCCAACCCTTCTACATCATCACGTTCATAGACCATTGAACGCCACCATGCAGCCTTTAAATTATTCTTTAATTCGACCCCCAAAGGTCCATAATCATAAACACCCTGCAATCCACCATAAATATCTGCGCTTTGAAAAACAAAACCACGACGTTTACATAAACTAACCAATTGGTCCATAGAGGTTGCTGGCATTTTTGACTCCTTCCAATAAAAATAAAACTGGAGAGATTATACTTCAATCTCTCCATAAAAGTCAAGATATTTTATTGATTCATACGCAAAAATTTACCGCCCAACCCTATCATATGAGCCAGAAATCTTTGCTTTCACTTGTGGATTCAATGGATGAGGAAAACGGGGATCAAATGGCGGATACTGTATTTTAGTTTCAGGGACAGAACTGGGTGTCACCCCTTCAGCCTTTTTTGAAGGTCTATCTTTTGCCCCTGCAAGCGTCTCTTTTGCATAAGCAGGAACAGGCATTGGCATACAACTGGTTGCAAATACCGCTCCCAAAAGGGATAATTTCGCTATTGTATTCATTTTTTTAACTCCCATTAAGCCCGATAAACGTCGGAAGATTGTCTTTTTTGCTGCGCTACCATAACGCGCTTATTCACGTCATTTAGGTTTCGTTCTGTTGCAGCAATCATTTTATCCATTCGGTTCAAATTGCGTTCCAATCTGCTGACACGTTTTGCACGACGTTTTGCCTCTGCTTCCGCTTTCTTTCGTTCGGCTTCTGCTTTTCTACGTTGTGCATCCGCCGCTCTTTGAGCCGCTTTACGCTGAGCCTCCCGTTCTTTTTGCAAACGCTTTTGCTCATTTTCTCTTATCTGACGTAAACGGTCTGCTTCCCTTTGAGCCTCTCTTTGGCGTTTCAATTCCATATTCAATCTTGCTTGGTCGTTACTAATTTTTTGTCTTTCCAATCTCGCTTTTTCTCTTTCAACACGTGCTCTGTCCATCTCTTTTTGACGTTTTAAGCGTTCGCGTTGTGCCGCTGTGCGATATTTCGCGTTTTGTACATCACCGATACCATCCAACGCCCCTGCAACACTTCCCGCCAAATCTGCAATACTATCCGCAGTTGATCCTGCGTCATAAACGATATCTCGTGTCCCTGCATTGACTTCGTGATAAACTGTTTTTACTGGACTTGATACAGGATGTTCATGTGGTAAAGGCTTTTCAAAAGTAGTACGACCATTTTGGGGATAATATACAGGGTCTATCTCTTGCTCAGAGATAGCAGCGCCAGAGTTACGTCCAGAACTTCCCTTTTGTGTATTTCCCCCACGTGCCAGCATTCCACCTAAAAAGGTTGTAGTAGCTAACCCAAGGATGCCGATTACTTTCCATAACACACCGCTTTTTGGGGTAGCTGTTGTTGAAGTACTCGAATGTGTCGAAGCTGTGCTAGATCTTGCACTCTCTCTATATGTTCTTGCAAATTCTTCTGCTGATACTGGTACGGGCGTTTTTGACATTTTTCCTCCTGTTCAATGGCTTTTTTGCCTGTGTGACATATTATACACCTAAACGTGCTTTTTGTCAATTATTTTGCATTTTCACTTTTAAATTCGCGACTTTTGCGAGCCAATTCTTCTGTTAAGGCTGAAACGCTATTTGCATTTTGTTGCAAGAAAGCACGATAATCATTTCGATATGTAGACGCCATACTTACCCCTTCTACAACGATATCGACAATTTTATAGGAATCCTTTGATGGACGCAAACGCCATATTACTTCAACAGGTTGTTTATCTTGAATCACACTATCTACATAAATCTGACCACGTTCTGCATTGCGTGTTCCTTGGAAAATAATTTGTTGCCCCGTATATAAATTAAAGCGATCTGCCCATGTTTTTACGGTTAAATCTGTAAATGCATTTAAAAACGCAGTTCGATCTTCTTCTGATGTTTTTTTCCACACAGTTCCAAGTACAAACTGTCCCACGCCTTTCAAATCAACAGCTTCCGTAAAAGCGTCGCGAAAGAGTGTTTCTTTTTCATCTTTCTCTTTATTTGAGGTGACCACTTCTGTCAGAATCTTATCTGCTAATTTATCCACAAAATTGATGGCCGGATCCTCTGCTCTCACAGCAAAAGACATAAATACAGCAACTAAAAACAATATCATTTTTTTCATATTAATCCTCCCATTCTATATCTGAAAAATCTGCTTCATAATCAGGTTTTTCATCTTCTTTGTTATTCAAAACTTGATTGATTTTCTTTCTACGATTTTGACGAGACATGGTACGCAATGTAGCATAATAATCTGTTGATGTTTTTTCTAAATCATCCAACAAATCTAAGGCCCTTTCACGTGTAGCCACCCCATCAAGTCCAACCAGACCATAATGCAACTTTTGTTCATTCCACAATGCCCATCCCATCGGATGTGCAACGGCATCAACACCTGTTCCAATCCCATCACGGACATTTGATGGTCCTAAAATAGGCAACATCAAAAATGGTCCACCATCCCCATCCCATCCCCATTTTGCCAAAGTTTGACCAAAGTCATTACTGGGATTAGGAATCCCCGCTTCCGTCGCCACATCAAAAAGTCCAAATAAGCCAAAAGTCGTATTTGTTACAAAACGCCCCAGAGATGATCCGGCATCTTTAAGTTGACCTTGTAGCAAGGCATTTAAAAAATGAACAGGCTGACTTAAATTATCAAAGAAATTGCTCACCCACCCACGATAAAAAGATGGAACTACTGCACGATATCCCTTTGCAATGGGTTTTAAAACGATTTTATCTGCTACTTGATTAAAAGCGTGGATACCACGATTCATTGGTTCCAGCGGATCGTTCACTTCTTCATAAGCCTTTAACTCCTCGGGATTAGTCGGTCGTGTCGCACATCCAGAAAGCACCGCAAATAAGCAAAAAAATAAAATAAAGCTCTTTTTTCCCATTTTTTACTTGATTTTCTAAAACTTTTCAGTTAAAAATAGTTTTGTTATGTTCTAATGTATAACGAATGTGACCAAAGGTCAAGAAAAAAATTTAAAAGGGGATTCATGACAAAAATTTTTCTACTCTGCTTTTTGCTGTTATGTACAGGAACAGCCTCAGCTCAGGAAGATTTTGACATTCCTTTTTTTGATGACACGCCTATTTTGGGTCGAACAGCTCCACCTTTGGACAGCGTTCGTTTAACACCACCACCTGCTCCCGATATTCGCATTGATTTGGACAATAGTCGTGATCAACCTACGCAGCCGACACCGCCGCCGTCCCAGCCATTGCCATCCATACCATCTACACACATTGATTTATCTGGCACATCACCGGCACCAGTGACGGTTGTTTCTTCATCTCCAAGCACTCCCCCCGTTCCCCTTCATGATGTTTCCTCTTTTGACATCTCTGACTTCAGTTTAGGATTACCGGCTAAAGAAATTTTTCAAAAGGCCAAACAAAAGGGGTATCGTGTGACCGTCACTCAAGAAAGCGTGCCTTTATACTATGCGACAGATTATGATTATGCCTGTCGTCAAAAAGGATTAGTTATCCCAGATCAAATCAAACAATGTGTTAAAGATCTTGCTTGTCACCAAAAAACAAGATACATTTCCGAAGCAACTTTGACACGTAAAAATGAGGTTATTCGCCTTTATTTCACCTCAAACGCAACTGATAATTTACTTTACAAAATACTGTATATGAACAAAGGTGATAATTCTTTGAATTTTACACGTATCAATAAAGCCAAAAAAGTTTTACGTCAAAAAGAATTTTGGGATGCTGTTTTTTCAAAATATGGCTATCCAGATGATGGTGAAAGATATATATGGGGAGATCCCTCCAAAGCTTATATGAAAGCCTATATGTCTGGATCCAATTATGATGGTTTCATTTTAATGGAAGATGTACAATTATCCAATGAAGATTATTGGGAAGCAAAAGATGTTGAGGATGAACGACCCACAAGAAACACCTTTGTTTTTTAAGGAAGGAATAAAATGCCATTTGATGCTACGAAATATATAATCAATTATACAACACAGGCAAAAGAAGGAAAATTGCCCACTTTAATTGGGCGCGAAAAAGAATTGGAGCGTCTGATCCATGCACTCCTCCGTGATGATAAAAACAATCCTATTGTTGTCGGACCAGCTGGCATTGGTAAATCGGCACTGATTGAAGGGCTTGTTCAATTTATGGCTTCAGAGGATGCTCCTGATTACATGCAGACAAAAGAGGTGGTTGGATTTGATGTCGGGGCATTGATGTTAGATGCAGCTTCCGATGCGGAATATGCAACCTTAGTTAAACAAGTCATGCAAAGTATTATTGAGACAAACGGACAAAAAGTTCTTTATTTAAAAGACATGAGTTTTTTAGTTTATATGGATATTTCTCCAGAAAACAAAGAACCTGCTAAATTTTTAAAACTTTCGCTTGTATCGGGAAAAATCAATTGTATTTTGGAAACAGATACCCAAACCTATGTGACAACAGTTGAAAAAGACCCTGCCGTAATGGGATGTTTACAGCCTTTATTATTGGAAGAGCCAACATTGGAAGAAAGTATTGAAATTGTGCAGGCTCGTAAAGGGAAATATGAGCAACACTACGACATTAAAATTCCAGCCGAAACGGTCAAGGTAGCCTGTCAATTGACTGCTCGTTATATCAAACAACGTTATTTTCCAGAAAAGGCCTTAGACTTATTAGATGATTCCGCCAGTTTATTGATGATGGATATTGCTCGGGGTGAGGTAGCTGAAGAAGAAAACACGTTGACCCCAGAATTTTGCAATCGCACCATTGCTGATTGGACAGGCATTCCTGTGGACAAAGTAGATGCAGAGGACAAAGCTCGTATGGCACACGCTGAAGATACTTTGCGCTTGCGAGTTGTTGGTCAAGACAATGCTGTCAAAGTGGTGGCTGACGCAATACGTCGTTCACGTTCCGGTATGCAAGACCCCAATCGCCCCATTGGATCCTTTTTATTCATTGGTACGACAGGTGTTGGTAAAACAGAACTTG
>DFKH01000119.1 GCA_002373815.1 Alphaproteobacteria bacterium UBA3650 | reverse complement strand
TCAATATACTGCGTGCCTGTAGATTCAAGATATGATTTTCTAATGCAGGCGTTTTCGCACAAGAGTGTGGTGGGGTTGCAGGTCTGACACTCGTCCCCACAAGGGTTCTCGATGTTTGTGTCACAGCTCTTGAGCGGTGGCTCCACACAAACACCCTCTGTGCAGGTCGCTTGTGGGGTACATTCTGCGTCTGTTGTACAGGCGGTTGTTTTTTCTTGCGCTTCTCCTTCTCCAAACACATATACCATGTCATTTGTTTGATTGCAAGTTTGAGGACTCATGCGCAAGGGAAGTTCCCAATTCATTTTTAATATCTTTTGACATACGTTTTGAGGGACGGTGGAAACAGTGCAAGAAAAGAGTGGTGAGTTGGGAACATCCGTACAGGTAATCGTGTAATCTGAATCTTGACCAAATGAGGTATTATCCGTAAAGTTTGTGCCAAAAGATTTGTCCGCCGCCAAAACGGTGGCACGCCGCGACAGGGCTTGAATGAGTTTGTTGGCTTTGGCTGAATCTAAGGCAGAACTCAGTCCTATGACTCCGACGACGGACAGCACCCCCACAATCGCTAACACGCCCAACATTTCCACCATGGAGCGACCAGATTCAGTTTTAAGCGACATCATACCTCCTTATTTGTTTTACTCAATAAAAAAATCCACTTTTGGAAAAAGTGGACGGATGCTGAAAAACTGTATTAGGAACAGCGTTGCTTATTCAATATACTCGCAACCATCCGTCCAATACAGACGGATACCTAATACGGATTTTTCAGTTCCGACTTTATGAGCAATGTCACAAAGCACTTTCACGTTATGATATTTTTTTGGGAATGTCAACAAATAAAAAAATGCTTGAAAAAAAATTCATTTTGACGCATAATGTGTACAACAAAGGAAGGGTATCAAAATGGGATTTAATTGTGGAATAGTTGGATTGCCAAATGTTGGAAAATCAACTTTGTTTAATGCTTTAACGGCCACCGTCAATGCGCAAGCGGCGAATTATCCGTTTTGTACCATTGAACCTAATGTTGGACGTGTGGCTGTACCAGACAGCCGTTTAGATGAATTGCAAAAAATTGATAAAGCTGCCAAGATCGTCCCGACTCAGTTGGAGTTTGTGGATATTGCGGGCCTTGTGCGTGGGGCGTCAAAAGGCGAGGGGCTTGGTAACCAATTTTTGGGTAATATTCGTGAAGTAGATGCGATTATCCATGTGCTGCGTTGCTTTGAAAATACGGATATTGTGCATGTGGAAGGATCGATTGATCCCATTCGTGACGCCGAAACGGTGGATACAGAGTTGATGTTGGCCGATATGGAGAATTTGGAAAAACGTTTGGCTGGGGTTGTGAAAAAGGCTCAAACAGGCGATAAAGAGTCAAAACAGTGGGTGGCGGTGATTGAGCCTGCATTGGCATTGTTAAAGGAAGGTAAACCAGCGCGTTTGGCAATTCCAGAAGATTTAGAAATGAAAAAATTGTTTAATCAACTTTGTTTGTTGACCGCAAAGCCTGTGCTTTATGTGTGTAATGTGGACGAGGGGAGTGCTGCAACAGGTAATGAATTTTCAAAAAAAGTGGCTGAGATGGCGGAAAAGCAAGGTAATACCTCTGTTGTTATTTCTGCCAATATTGAGCAAGAGATTGCACAATTGCCCCTTTCAGAGCAACCTGAATTTTTGGCGACACTAGGATTGGAAGAAACGGGTTTATCGCGTATTATCAAGGCGGGTTATAAGTTATTAGGATTGGAAACGTTTTTTACCTCTGGCCCCCAAGAAGCGCACGCTTGGACAATGCGTCAAGGGACATTGGCGCCTCAGGCGGCAGGTATTATCCATACAGACTTTGAGCGTGGTTTCATTCGGGCAGAAGTGATTTCATATAATGATTATGTGACGGATGGTGGCGAAAGTGGTGCGCGTGAAAAAGGACACTTGCGTCAGGAAGGAAAAAGTTATATAATGCAAGACGGAGATGTCGTACATTTCTTGTTTAACGTCTAAATAAGGGGGACAAATGCCAATTATAGCGTGGCGCGAACAGATGAGTTTGGATTATCCACCATTGGATGATGAACATAAGGCTTTTTTGGAAGTCATTAATGATGCGACAATGGACCTTAGTCGTCATGAATTGGAAAATATGCCAGCTATGTTTGAAAAATGTTATGATTATGTTCGTAATCATTTTTCCGC
The DNA here is from genome assembly GCA_002373815.1 of Alphaproteobacteria bacterium UBA3650. Taxonomy (GTDB): domain Bacteria; phylum Pseudomonadota; class Alphaproteobacteria; order CAAHEQ01; family UBA3637; genus UBA3637. The sequence goes on along the minus strand of DFKH01000119.1, from coordinate 3,111 downwards.
TGAAGAAGATGTGATGGAACGCGTGAATTTTCCAGACATCATGGCGCATATGCAAGCACATCAGCAGTTCATCAAAAATATTGCCGAGTTTCGCCAGGCATATGAAAGTGCTGAAACAAGAGGGAAGAAGTTAGATTTGGCTCAAAAGACGGTGGCGTTTTTGTCTGTTTGGTTTGTCGGTCATGTGATTAGTCGTGACAAGATGCTGAAACCATACCTTGTTCGTTTACGTAATCTCCCTCCAAGAATGGATTATTAATCTGTTAAAAAATCTCCTGTGCCTTTGTTGTGGTAAAGTTTCTTTTCAACCTTGTCGTACATAGCTGGTGTGTTATTAAAATCTAATACTGGAATATAATCTCTTACAAGTTCTGTTCCTTCATATATTTGTAAGTAATATAATTTAGTATGAGCTCTTAAAGCTGGTTGCGCGTCTCCTCTATCGTTTGGGCAAAATAAATACCAACTTCTTGTAGGTGTAAATGTTACAGCATTTGATTGAGTATAAACTTGTTCATCCCAATATGTTTTCCTGTCGCCATTATAGTTAAAACTAAAATCACTTACTTTATTTGCTATAACTGGTATTGTACTTACTTGAAGAGCACCAACATTTCCTCTAATAAATCTTTTGGTTATGTCACTGCTTGAACCAGAACACCCAAACCAAAATCTTGTATTACCAGTATTATCTCTGCTTCCTATTAAATACTGGTCTGGTGGTGTTGTATCAGTAAACACAACCCTTCCCTTAACACCAGTATTCATTTTGGGGATATAATTTAAGTCAATATACTGCGTGCCTGTAGATTCAAGATACTGCTTTCTAGTGCAGGCGTTTTCGCACAGGAGGGTGGAAGGGTTGCAGGTCTGACACTCGTCACCGCAGGGGTTCTCGGCGTTTGTGTCACAGCTCTGTGGCAATGGTTCCACACATACCCCGTTCGTGCAGGTCGCATTCGGGTTCGGGCATGGTGTTTCCTCTGAACACAACGTGCCAGACCCATCCAAATCTTTAGAGAATGTAAAAACCATATCATTTGTGGTGCCGCAAGTGGTGGGAAGCATGGTTGTTGGTGTTTTCCAATCTGATTTTTTAACTTTTTCGCATACTTCTTGTGCTACACTTTGTACTGTGCAAGAAAACAAGTTTGTATTCTCTATATCCGTACAGGTAATTGTGTAATCTGAATCTTGACCAAACGAGGTATTATCCGTAAAGTTTGTGCCAAAAGATTTGTCCGCCGCCAAAACGGTGGCACGTCGCGACAGGGCTTGAATGAGTTTGTTGGCTTTGGCTGAATCTAAGGCTGAACGCAATCCCATGACTCCGACGACACCCAGCAACCCCATAACCGTTAGCACGCCCAACATTTCCACCATAGAACGTCCAGATTCATTCTTTCTATCATCCTGTGGCTTCGGCTCCGCATGAGAGTTTTTAAAGGATCCTTTATTATGTTCGGAATGAAGTGTCTCTAAAAAATGTTTAAAAATCAAACACTTATTTCGTAGGGGGGGGGGCTTGCAAAGCAGAATTTTTCATGACGTTATGTCTCCTTTGTTGGATATGCTAATCCAAATTTTCGATAAATACAACTTATTTTTTCTTTGTTTTATTTTCAAATGGGTTTTCGCGTTTACGTAAGTGAATGCGGATAGGAACGCCTTCAATGCCAAAACATTCTCTCAAGCCATTGGAGACATAGCGCATATAGGAGTCAGGCAAGCTGTCCGGATTAGAGGTAAAAATCACAAAGGTTGGTGGACGTGTGCTGACTTGCGTCATATATTTCATGGGCACACGACGACCATTTCGAGCCAATGGGGTGGGGTGTGCTTGTTTTAATTCCTCCAAGAAATCATTCAGCTTATGCGTTGGCACGCGCTTGTTCCACAAATCATACATACGAAAAACTTCTGTCATCATTTTATCGAGAGCAAAGCCATTTTTAGCAGAAATTGGAATGACAGGAATCTTTTTGACTTGCTGTAATGATTCAGCCATGCGAGCTTTTAATTCTTTTAAAACAGCGGGTTGTTCGTTGGTGTTGTCCCATTTGTTGAGGGCAATGACCAAGGCGCGTCCTTCTTGTAATACGGTGCCAGCGATGGCTAAATCTTGTCGTTCCAATGGTTGGTGGGCATCCAAAACCAAAATCACTACTTCTGCAAAATCAATTGCATTTTTTGTTTCTTGTCCACAAATTCGTTCTAACTCATCATCAATTTTACCATATTTCCTGAGGCCAGCTGTATCAGTCAATAAAATCTTTTTGCCTTTCCATTCCCATGGGACAGTAATGGCATCACGTGTGACACCAGCCTCGGGTCCGGTCAGCAATCTGTTTTTCTTTAATAGCTGATTGACTAATGTTGATTTGCCGACATTTGGACGTCCTACGATAGCTAAATGTAATGGCTTTGTTTTGTCTTGTTGTTCTTTTGGCTCAGTAGGACAAAGTGGTTTTAATGTTTGAATTAACTCTTTTATTCCTAAATTATGTTCGGCGGAAACAGGATAGGGTGTGCCTAGTCCTAAACGGTAAAATTCACCCAAGTTTTGAGTTTGTTTCTCACCTTCACATTTATTGACGATTAAAAGCGTTGGTTTACCAACTTTCTTTAACTGTTTTGCCAATTGAGTATCTAATGATGTCAATTCAGTGCGTCCATCCGTTATCATTAAAATGGTGTCGGCTTCTTGGATAGCAAGTTCTGTTTGTTGCCACATCGCTTTGGCCAACTTTGTTGTATTTTCCAACCCTGCAGTATCTACTAAGCGTACAGGAATGTTATCAAAGCTTGTTTCGGCTTCTTTGCGATCACGCGTGACGCCTGGTCGATCATGTACAATAGCCACGCGTTTATGACAGAGTTTGTTGAACAGTGTAGATTTTCCAACATTTGTGCGCCCAACAAGTGCAATCGTTTTCATAAAATCCTCTTAATATACTGTCAAGTTCGTTTTTGAATCCATTGTTATCAGTTGACCATTTATAACAACAGGTAACGCGTTTAAATTCATCTTTTCAACACGATTTTTTGCTCCTGTTTTTGGATCAACATATAATAAGTGTTCGCCATCAGACAAAACCAACTCATCATTGA
>DFKH01000066.1 GCA_002373815.1 Alphaproteobacteria bacterium UBA3650 | reverse complement strand
CCCCGAACAAGGTGCATCCACCACCACATAATCAAACTGTTTTGTGGGTTCTGGCAATTGTAATTGAATTTCAATGATATCAATATGCGCTCGTTTCGCTCGTTTCACCAATTCAAATAATTTCTTAGCGGTAATATCATATGCCCAAATCAAGCCCTTATTCTGCATGATCTGAGCAAAGATCAAAGATTTACCACCAGCGCCTGCACAAAAATCAAAAACACTTGCCCCCGCATGCACACCCACATCCATAGCAATCAGCTGAGCCCCCTCATCTTGAATTTCAATAAGTCCTTCTTTCCACGCTTGTGTGTTTGTTAAATTTTTATATTCAGGCAAAATCAATCCATAGGGCGACAATCTTGTTGGTGTTGTTTCTATGCCCTCATCATGCAAAACCATTTGTACATCTTCTCTATTGCCAATAGCACGCAAAACAATTGGAGGATTTTCCAACAAAGCTGGCAATTCTTTATCTGCCTCGGGTACATGTGATAAAAACCATTCAGGCACTTCCCACTTCACAAAATTAGGAGCATCTATAACAGCTGGCACACCTGCCTCCATGAAGAATTGAGCACGTTTTTCCCAACTAGAATCAGGATAGGCATACTGTAACCTTGCCATGGTACGCACTAAACGCCATACTAAATCTAACAAAATGCGTTTATCATCACCACTAAAATGTTTATGAGCTGCAATATAAGTATTGATTAATTCATTTGCCATAACGGGCTTTTTTTGAATCCGTTCCATCAAAGTGCCAGCGTGTTTTTGCAAACTTTCTGGCGTCATATTCTACCTCGCTAAACGATTCATAAAAGTGTTTTCATCACCTTTAAATAACAAAGGAACATTTTCGGCAATTTTATCCACAACTTCTGTCAACACTTGCTGATCTTCCTTAGATGGCACCCCCAACACATAATCAGCAGTATCAATAGACCGATCCTGATCCACACCAATGCGCACACGCATATAATCAGGCCCTATATGGCTATCAATATTTTTGATACCATTATGTCCGGCAGCAGAACCCCCGACTTTAACCTTCACCTTTCCCACAGGCAAAGCCAATTCATCATGAAATACAATGACATCTTCAGGTTTAATTTTGAAAAAAGACATCGCTGCCAACACAGATTCACCAGATAAATTCATAAAAGTATGGGGTTTCAAGGCCACAACCTTTTCCCCCTCTATTTCACCTTTAGCAATAACACCCTTGCAATCTTTTTTCCAACCAGATAAGGAAAAGCGGTGGACAATTGCATCCACCGCCTGAAATCCCATATTGTGGCGGGTCATAGCATAGTCCGAACCCGGATTGCCAAGCCCAACCAACAACTTCATTATTTCTTCTCCTCTTTCTTTTCTTCTTGAGCAGGAGCAGCTGTCGCAGCTGCAGCATCTGCCGCAGGAGCAGCTGTTTGAGCAGGAGCTTCCTCTTTGACTTCTTCTTGCGCCGTCACAATTGTAGCCACTGTAAAATCTTCTTGAGCTGTCAATTTAACATCAGCTGGCAATTGAATAGCAAACGCATCAAAGGAATCACCAATTTCACCAGTGGACAAATCCACGATAAATTCTTCAGGAATGGCATCCGCTTTACATTTGACTTCCAAAGTACGATGCACAATGTTCAAAACACCACCCTTCTTGATACCAGGACACACATCTTCGCCTATAAAGTGCAAAGGAATATCCATCGTCAAGACAGAGTCTTTGGAAATACGCAAAAAATCTGCATGAATAGGACGATTGGACACAGGGTGCTTTTGAATATCTTGACACAACACCAAATGTTTCTTACCATCCACATCAATTTCATATTGACGGGTCCACAAACCCTTTTTATTCATTTCCGCAACCAAAACTTTTTCTTCTAAAGAAATCATTTCAGGCGCTTTCTTATCTCCGTAAATAACCGCAGGAATGGAACCTTGAAGACGAATCGCCCGAGAGGCCCCCTTGCCGGCTTTTTCACGTTTTGTTGCTTTAATTTGTTCAGCCATAGTAAAAAATCCTTTATATTTTAATTAGTTAAACGAAAGATCCTCCTCCAGGGGTGAGTCCCTTTCGACCATTTCAACCTTGAAATGGCAAACACTATATTACATGATTTTCAAGCACTTGTCAAGTAAAAAATCCCCCGACTTATCAGCCCTTTTTGCAAGCTTTATTTCAGCTTTCTTCACCAAATTTATTTTTCACCAAATCTGCTAATGCCTTGACAGCTTTTTCCGCATCAGGTCCAGTAGCCGTAATCTTCAACATATCTCCTAACGGTGCCGCTAACATTAAAAGTCCCATAATTGACTTGCCGGACATGGGGGTTCCACCGGCTTTGGACACCATAATCTCGCTTTGAAAAGTTTCAGCCAACTTCACAAAAGTAGCAGTTGCACGGGCATGCAAGCCTTTTAAGTTTTGAATTTTCACACGCTTCGTAGCCGTTTGAGATTCCGTCATCAGCAATCCTTTTAAAAAGTGGCGTTCTCGGCGGGAGTCGAACCCACGGCCCACAGTTTAGGAAACTGTTGCTCTATCCATCTGAGCTACGAGAACCCAGTTCCCTTATTTTTTTGCTTTAGGCGCTGTGGATGCCAAATATTCACAGAACATACGCAAAATAGCAAATTCAGCAACCAACATCAACAATTCAAACAAAAAGACAGAAAAATCACCAAAATAAAACACAGCTTTTACCAAACGTAACGTCATCAATACCAAACCAATGACATAGATAATGTTTGCAAATGGCGCCAATTTTGGGGCTATTTTCTCTGTCAATACAGGTTTATCAAGGCTCAACAAATTCTTAAAAGTATCTTTCATTTTATCCTCCTATTTATTTAATTTTCTCATTGTGGGGAAAGCCAACACATCACGAATAGACGTATTGCCGGTTAAAAACATAATCAACCGATCCATGCCAATTCCCAATCCCCCTGTGGGTGGCAAACCATGTTCCAAAGCCTCAACAAAATCATCATCCATCATATCAGCTTCATCATCACCCGCTTCACGAGCTTTAACCTGTTCTTCAAAGCGCGCTCGTTGATCCAACGGGTTGGTCAATTCTGTGTAAGCATTACACATTTCTTTACAATTGATAAAAGTTTCAAAGCGCTCCACCAATCGTGGATTATGACGATGCACTTTCGTCAAAGGCGACATAGATTTTGGATGATCGGTGACATGTGTTGGCTCAATCAAGTGAGATTCGCACTTTTCTTCAAAAACAGCAGCCAAACAATGTCCCCAATCGGCATTATCTTCCACATGAACGCCCAATTTTTCCGCCACCGCACGCGCTTCCTCATCTGTTTCAATAGCCAAGAAATCAACCCCTGCATATTCTTTCACCAAATCGGCCATAGACCGACGTGCAAAAGGTTTGGATAAATCAAACTTCTTACCATCATATTCAATCTCTAAAGTCCCATTCACAGCCAAACAGGCAGAACGCGTAATTTCCTCAAACAAATCCATCATATCATTGTAATCCATATAGGGAATATAAACTTCCATACCTGTAAATTCTGGATTATGTGTCGTATCCATACCCTCATTCCGGAAATTACGAGCAAACTCAAAAACACCAGGCATACCACCTACAATCAAACGCTTCAAGAACAACTCTGGGGCCACACGCAAAAATAAATCCATATCCAACGTATTGTGATGTGTGATAAATGGTTTAGCCGTTGCCCCTCCCTTGATTGTTTGCAAAATAGGTGTATCAACTTCATACAATCCTTTTGAAAGCAACAATTGACGAATAGATTCAATAATCTTGCTGCGCTTCATTAAAGTTTCAATGGTTTCTGGATTCATAATCATATCCACTTCACGATGGCGATACTTTGTATCTGTATCGGTCAAACCATGGAATTTTTCAGGCAGTGGCAACAAAGCTTTTGCCAACATTTTAATTTCTTGTGTATTGACAGACAATTCACCACGCTTCGTCCGACGTACAGTACCCGTAATACCAATAATGTCGCCAATATCCACCATATCCAACATTTCCAACACTTCTGGTGCAGAATTTTCTTTGGAAGTGTAAATTTGTACTTTCCCTGTTGTGTCATAAATATCCATAAACATGCCAGAATTACGAATAGCACGTACACGTCCCGCCACAGACACAACATCTTCTGTTTGTGTATCAGATGCTAAATCGGCATATTTTTCAGATAAAGATTTAGATGTCGCGGTCGGTTTATAGATATGAGGATAAGCATTAATCCCCTTATCTTCCATTTTCTTTAATTTTTCCAATCGAATTTGACGTTGTTCATGTCCTAAATTTTCATCCGCTACCATTTTATAATCCTTTCATCTGGCAACAATAATATTATTAGGATACAGTTTTTTTTAAGTAAAGTCAAATCATTTTCAAATTGTTCATCATTTTTGTTAAAAATAAAAAAAGCCCCCCGAGGGCTTGGCTCGGGGAGTTGTTTTCAAAATCAATTAGAAAATTTTCTTGAAAACTTTTTTCAATTTATCTTTCACATAGGGAATAACATCTTTTCTAACACATTTCACCCAATTGTCCACTTTTTAAACTTTTTTATGTATTTTTAAGTAACAAAAATCCCCGACCTTACGATCAGGGATTTGAAACAATCTCACAGATTTTACTTGGTACAAACTGATTTACACGAAGATGCCTTGCCGAAATGAGCTACTAGACACTTTTTGCATTCTGTAGTCATATTTTCTTGATTTGTATTAGGCGAACCTGCAGATATTTTTTCTCCTGTACAAGCACTTAGACAAGCAGCAGTATAACCGCTCTTCCACCTCATCAGACACTTTGCCAGACAAAAATCTCTACTTCCAAGACAAGTGTTCCCCTTTTGGGTAAAGTTTTTCTGACAGACGAATGTCTTGCCATCTTTACATTCTGCATTCG
>DFKH01000015.1 GCA_002373815.1 Alphaproteobacteria bacterium UBA3650 | reverse complement strand
CAGCCATTAGCCCATCCGTTAGATTTAGGAGTGTGCCTATATTTTGGTTATAGGTTTCGTCTCTTTTCATCAGGATTTTTTCACAGTCTTCAAAAATCAACACGGCGTTTTTGTTATCTGTTATGAATGACAGGAATGTGCCGTCTGAAATGGAGGAGAACAATGAGCCATCGATGAAAATAAACGGTCTGTCCTTATTATCTTTAATCAAGTGTTTGATAAGGCTTGTTTTACCTGTGCCGGGTTCTCCGTAGAATAGAATCAACTCACTTTTTTTGCTATTAATTAACTCATTAATGTTGCTGTATGGTAGGTCGTTATTATAGTTATCTTCCACATTTCCAACATTTGTTTTAAGAGTAAGGTAAGTAGTTCTTATTCCCCTTCCGTCGAAATATGCCAATTGATATTTTGGAAGTTCTTTATTTTCAATTACCTTTGTGCATTCAATAATCTTGGGCATCAAAACTTTATTGAAATAATCAAATATGGTTTTTTTATTTAGGCCACATAGCGTGATTCTTCCAACATAGTCTTTATCATCATCTTCGAATGTGTCAGACATCAGTGTAACAAAAACTGCAATATCATTCTTTAAGGGGTACATTTTGATTTTTTCCCTTATGCTAAAGGGCTTTCCGATAGTCTCATTTTCAATAAAATTTATGAAATCTAATGCGCTCGTATATACACCTTGTTTTTTGCCTGATATGCATGCCATTGAGCGAGGAATGGCATTTTTTGCAATGCTATCGTCTTCATTGTCTTCGTTTTCAGCAATGCATGTTGTCGTAAAATAGGGTCCATCGTTAAAAAATTCATTTACAAGGCCGTAAGATTTATCTTTTGGATTATAAGTTACGTAATAGGTCAATGGCGCTTCCCCGTATAATATATGATATATGGATGTCATTATCACTTCGTATGATACGTAGCCGTACCAATCTTTAATGGTATTTATCCATCTTTCGTTCAAATCTTTATATAAAACCATATCTTAACATTTTTTGCAAATATACAAAAAAAAATCAAAAGAAAGAAATATTTACTTTTCTTTTTTAATTGTTTTGTATTTATTAACAAAATCTTTTTCGAAATGGATGATAAAATAACATATTTAAAGGCTTGGGAAGATGCCGTCAAAAGAACATCGGATGCGCTAAGAAGCGGCGATTCTGAATTGGCTGACAAGTGTTTTCATGAGATGGAAGATGCCTATGAGCGCTATAAGGAAGTGGCAGATTTTGAGGCACAAATGATGGGTTCTAATTTCTCTGTTTTAAACCATCAGTTTGAAAGCATCATGCCTAATTTAATGGTATCAAATAAAAAGACCGTTAATGAGGGCATTAGTATGATTAAGCGAGATAAAAATCTTCTTTCTCAGTTCAAGTTTTTAAATTCATTAAAGGCATACGATGGTAGTGTTAGCCCTACTGAGTATATTAAAGAATCCCTGTCATTATCTTTAAAAAATACAGGCAAAAAACAATTGAGGGAATCAAATAAAAAATTCTCCAAATTCATCATTAAAAATGGAATTATTGGCGATGAATTAAATGAGGAGGATGAAAAATTCTTGAAGGATTGTGATTACCTCATGCTAAATGAAAAGAAACTTTCAAACCTCTTGGAATATAACAAGAGAATGACATCTGTCTCAAATTATATTAAGGAGCATGCAAAAATCTCTTCGGCTGATGGCATTAAACCCGTAAAAATGGTGGAAGGCTTTGATAAAAAACTCGCCAACCTTAATGAATCTGAAAGGGGATTGGTGATTGATATTATTAACGCAAAGAACGGCTTTGCTGAGGAACGTAGACGTAATTTCTATGAAAAGATGAAAAATGAATGCCTTAAGAAAGTCGATAAATTAATCGCGGAAAATAATGGTGACGATTTGGAAAGGTTGAATAAGTTAAGGGAAAATATTATTTCACAAAAATATTGCAGAGAAAGCATTGTGAAGGATATTGCAAAACTTCTTGAAATTGGCTCAATATTAAGTGACCAATAGTATTAAAAAAACTTGTTATTTTCCCGGACGTTTTTGATGTTTTTTACTATATTTTATTAAAAAATGCTAAAGTTAAATAAAGAATATCAATTAAAGAACACCGAGAAAATACGGGCTAAAATCGGAACCACAAACAGAAATGAGCCAAAAGTGATATACGTTCACGGAAGGGCTTGGGTGTCGCCAAAATACGAAGACAATTATGCTAAAATTGTTGACGAAATAAGCAAGTCATTTAAACATCGTGTTAGAACGATGATAATGGAAGACTACTTGTTTGATAAAAAACATATATTGGATTTTAACCTGTCAACGGCAACGATGGCGGTTGGTAAAAAATCATTTCTATCGTTTGACATTTTTTTAAAACAAAATGAAGAATATTCTTTAAAAGAAATAAAAACAATGATAGAAGATGATGTTGCATCAGTTGTCTATAATTTGGAGGAACAATTCAGTAATAACGGGTTTATCTTATTTTCAAAGAAAAACGATGCAGATAAATGAAGTCATTAAATGGTATGAGGAACATACGGATTCTCAATTAAACGAATATTTTCTTAAACGGATGATTGAAATGGGGATAATAAAAACCGATATTGACCTTTCGTACCTCAATTTATACCTTTTGGAAAGATTTAATGACGGCTTCGTGGTGGAAAATGGAAAATACAGGGTTAAGAAAAATAGATTGCCACTTATTTCTCAAATGATACCAACTGAACAACCCATCAAAAAAGAAGATAATGATAAGGTTGAACAAATGAAAAAGGCAGTTGAAAAACTTGAAGATAAGCCAAAAAGGTTCAAAATAGAAAAACTAAACGGAAATAGATTAAAATTGGTAAAACAATAAGATGGCAAAAATAGTGAGATTAACTGAGGCTGACCTAAGAAACATTATTAAATCATCAGTTAATAAAATCCTAAAAGAATATACAGGGGATGAAGAAGAATTCGGTAGATACGACCTCGCAAATGGAATGACAGATAACGACTTTTATAACCTCGATACAATTAACGCAGACGCGCAACAAGAAGAAGACGAAAGAATCGCAAGAGATGAATTCGAGGAATATGAGTCCAATCAGTATATGGGAGAAGATTATTGGGACCCATCAGACAATGACCTATATAGAGGGGTCTATTATTAAAGAACAAATCCCGTTAGTTAAAACGCTAACGGGATTTTTAAATTCTATTCTTTAAGAAGATTTTCTACTCTTGATAGTTTTTCATCAAGTTTTGTCTTTCCTTTCTTCGTATCATCAGACTCAATGTACTGCTCAAGTTCCTCTGGTCCATTCGTTGAAATTTTTGCACCTGGGGTTGAATTGTCACCCACAATGTCCCAACAGATGATCTCAAGGTCATCACCAACAATTGTTTGTCCTAATCTTTGTTCAACAGAACCAACCGCACGACTTGAAACGCCTATAAGATATCCATTTAGAAGTAGCATTGCAGCAGAGTCGCCCATCGTTGAACAGATACCATTTCGTCTAAACCCTTCTGAAATGTTCAATTCCATTTTTCCAACTAACGTCTTGCCAACCCAATGCAGCTCAAGAATATTGTGCGAAATTCTGCCGAGATCTATTGTAGAATCCGAAGGATGATTGAGTTCTCCGTATGCATTTCTTTGTTTAATTCTGTCTTGGTATTTTTCCACTTCGCGTTTTAAAACTGCTTCTGGATAAATGCGTCCATTTGCGTTTTTAACGTCATATTTCTGGAAGACTGCATCCACGATAAATGGTTTTGGTACATACCATTCGTCATTGCTATCGAAACTTTCTTTAAGTTGTTTGTTATGCTGCGTTAGGTCTGCTGAGATATATCCATCATTTTCAATCAGCAGTCCATATCCGGTGTTGCCCTTTTTTATTTCCTGTAAATCTTGTTTATTTTTATTCATTGGAAATTTCTTTTTAACGTTAAATAAATATTTATTTTTTGGCCTAATTTCTTGTTTTATGTGTAAAATCAACATATTTAATGAGTAAATTAGGCTAAAATGAGTATTTTCTTTTATTAAGAATATATTTATTTTTAAAAATAAAAAATATTAGCTATTATTTTTTGACAATATGAAAAATAAAATTAGAAATAACTACATTAAAGAGTCTTTGCTTGAATATAGCAATTTGGCTGACACTTTAAAGGAAAATACGCAGGCCACACTTAAGGACATCCTTAAGGAGGCTGTGCTCGAACAATATGCCAAACTCCTTACTGAAGATGAGGATAAGGACTATGATGTTGAGGAAGTGGAAGATACGGATGCTGAGACTCAAAGTGATGACGTTGTGGCTGATGAAAATGCCACAGAAGGTATGGAACCTGAAGATGAGGTCGGTGAAGTAGGTGATAGCGCAGTTGAAGATGAAACTCCTGACGAGGAGGACGCAGATGCTGCCGATGATACTGATGAGATTGCCGAAGATGAAACTGATGGTGATGTTGAAGGCGAATGGTCAGACTTTGATGAGAAGTATAAGGTCTCAGATAATCAGTATGATTTCTCTGAAGCGAATGACGATGATATCGTAAAAGTTTACAAATTATTAAAAGATGACGACCAAGTTGTTGTTACAAAGGACAACGATAAGGTTCAAATCAAAGACAATGAGACCGGTGCAGAATACCTCGTTCAATTAGATGGAGGTGCAGATGAAGCAGGCGTTGCTCCTGAAGAGTCTGAAACTGAATTCGAAGTTGAAAGTGGTGATGATGATTTCGGTGATGAAGAAACTGAATTTGAATTAGAAGACGACGACAATATGAACGAATCAAGAATCTACGAACTCGCATTGAACGAGTATAACTCAAATGTGGGATATACCGACAATTATCAGAACAAGGATGTAATGACATCTGACGGTGTTTCTGAACCTGGTAAGAACGTTAATGATTGGGATAAGGGCGTTCCCCATGATACTAAGAAGCCTTGGTCAGGTAAGAAGGGCGATAAGAAAGAAAATCAGCCATTCCATGCTGAAAAGGGTAAGCAAGTTGAAGAGGGCGACGAAAACCTTGAAGGCGAAGAAAGTATCAACGAGCTTAAGACAAGGCAGGAGCATACCGCAAACATAGGTAGCACTTCGAGAACTGACGGCGATAATGGAAATCGTGCAAGAAAAGCAAGGAATTTCCATACCGCAGAAAATGGTCAGGAAACAGGTACTCCCGATAATGCGTATAAGTCTCAAGCCAATGAAGACATTAAGCGTAAGGCTGAGAAAATCTTCCGCGAGAACAAGGAACTTAAAGCAGCATTGACGGAATTTAAGAAGACCCTTCAGGAAGCCGCTGTTACTAACGTAAGCCTTGGACATATCGTAAGATTGGTGATGGAAAATTCAACAACAAACGATGAGAAAAAGGAAATTGTGGAGAGATTTAGTAACAACGTTAATACCGTAGAGGATTCAAAGGCTCTTTATGAGTCAATTTCCCGCGACCTTAAAAAGAAATCCAAGATGGATATCAATGAGTCAAAGGAATTTAACGCCACAAGGCAAATTAATGAAACACAAATCTATAAGTCAGACGACCTACTTGGTTCACTCGACCTGATGCATAGAATTTGTAAGTAAACAAAAACAAAAAAATAAATTAAAAAACAAAATTCATAAATAATAATGAGAGAATTTTTAACTAGCGGACAAGTCGGTAATATCGAACTTAACGCACAGAGAAAAATCCGTGAGAGCATTCAGAACCGTTGGGAACAGCTTGGCTTCACCGAGGGTCTTGAGGGCACTCTAAAGGAGAATATCGCAACGCTATATGAAAACGAAGCAAAGCTTCTTATCAATGAGGCTTCTGACGCAAGTCAGAGCGGTTCTTTCGAAACCGTTGTCTTCCCTATCATTCGTCGTGTATTCAGCAAACTTCTTGCTAATGATATCGTATCAGTTCAGGCTATGAACCTTCCTGTTGGTAAGTTGTTCTTCATCCTCCCTGTAACAAGTGAGCGTGAGTGGGCACTTCCAGAAGGCGCTGATGCTGAAGCTGGTGATATCGTAGATGGTACAACTGGTCGTCATAAGGGTCTTATGGGCTACGACCGCGTTAACCGTAATAAGGATGGCCGTGTTGAGCCTCGCTACTATCTCCCCGATGAGACTGTGAATGACCTTGAGAAGAATTCTTGGTATGTTCCTCAGTTGGGTGAAGAGTTCACAGCAGGTACTGCTTATCAGGATGCTCTTGACCGTGCTGTTGCTGCTGGCCTTGGTGCAACTGCTATTCGTGAGGCAGGTCCTGAAGTAACTAAGTACTTCGAAAAGAGTCTTTACGACCTCTTCTACAACGACTTCCTTTATGACAACTCTAAGGGTAAGGTAACTAT
>DFKH01000130.1 GCA_002373815.1 Alphaproteobacteria bacterium UBA3650 | reverse complement strand
TCAGCAGGCGCAAGGAAGCGCATTTGCGGGCCCCATTGACCACTGCCACGAGATACATAAACACGTTCGTTGGGATAATAGCCCGCCAATAAACGATGATTGCCTAACCAACTGAAGATATGAAATGGAAAGATTTGTCCGCCATGTGTATGTCCAGAAACTTGTAAGTCATAAGGTAAATCAAGCGGCGTTGGAGAATGTGAGATAAAAATTGTATAGGCATTTTCGGGAATATCGCTGAGAACCTCTTTTGCTTTGCTGTGTTCACCAAAATGCATGGTTGTTGGTATATCAGAGACGCCAGCCACGTAAAAATTGGGAGTGATGGCGATTTTTTTGTTTTCCACAGAAGTAAGAGCCAGATGTTCAAGTGTTTTCATCGCCTCTTGATATCCTATATAAAATTCGTGATTACCACTGACAAAATAGACGCCGTCGTTGGCTTTTAAGTTAGATAACAAAGCAGTTGTATCTTTGATAATATTTACATTGTCATCCACAATATCGCCAGCCAATAAGATCAAGTCTGGTTTGAGGGCGTTTGTTTTATCCACAATGGCTTTGATTTTATTGGGTGCAACGGTGCGACTGATATGCAGATCAGATAAAACAACGACTGTTTTTTCATTTTGAATTTTGGGATTTGTGAGTGTGATATGTTTTTCAGATGGTATTTTGATGCCCTCATACAGGCTCCAACCTGTGCATAATAAGGCAACAATTGCTGTGATTATATTTGCTTTTGTGAAAATAGATGGATTAAAGGGAGAGGGTATAAATTTGAACCAATTTAAAAATATCCACACCATGTCACGCATAAATGTGAGGGCAAATAAAATGACAGCGAAGATATAAATGAAATATAGACTGTATTCCATCAATGCAAAATATTTGCCATAAGTTTCAGTCCAATCACGAGAGGCAAAGACTGGTAGGATGGCTATAATAAGGCAAAGGGAAAAGCCAACTATTTTTCCCCATAATGGTAAATTTGCATAAGCAAAATAACGTGCAAAGATAGGTATTGTGACACATAGACCAAATGTTGATATAATCAGTGCAATTTGTAAATTCATTTTGTATCCTTTCTGTTTTGATTTTAATCAAAATGTTAGGAAAAATCAATTTTTTTGATGTTTGACAGTGAAAATAATTTGTGCTATTCATAGGATATGACAATGCGTGATTATATCAGATATGTTTTGTGGCGACTGGGACGTAGATCAACGATTCCTGCGGCATTTATTAACCATGTCTTAATTGAAGACAATCACGAGATTATGGTTGATATTATGCAAGATGAAAGTTTGTTTTTTAGTTCTGAGTTAAAAAAACAAAAAAATGTTCTTTTGCGTGTGAAGGTGTATCAATTATTGAAGCAGGCTCAACGTCGTTTGCCAAAAGGGTTTTGTTTTAAGGTGTATTCGGCGTATCGTTCCATGGCAGATCAACAGATCCTTTGGAATAGGGAATATCAGGTGCAAAAAAAACAGTCGCCAGAATTATCAGAGGAAACATTAGAGCGATTAGTGCGGGCGCGTTATGCTGATCCTCGTAAAGGTTTTGGGGGGCATCAAACGGGGGGTGCAATAGATATCAGTTTGTGTGATTTTAGAGGTAAAGATTTTGAAATGGGAACAGCGTATTTGGAGATGACTTCACAGACTTTGACCAATTCGCACAAAATTAGTAAAGAGGCAAAACGTAATCGGCGTATTTTGTATAACGCTTTGACCTCGCAGGGTTTTCAAAATTATCCAGCAGAATGGTGGCATTATTGCTATGGTGATCGGATGTGGGCAGCTTATCAACGAAGGGATAAAGCCATTTATGGATTAGTGGAGGATGTGTGAAACTTTATCATTATGTGACCAAAGGAAATAATGTGATGGATGTGGGGTTATTATCGATTAGTGCCAACCCAAATGCAGATATCGGTTATTACACAAAACGTTCTGGACGAAAAACGCATAAAGGTGTTTGTGTTTGGATGGAAAAATGTTTTAAGGGACGTTCGCGTGCGATTCGTTTTTTTACAACGCCACTTCAATGGACAAAGAAAAGTTTGCGTATTAAAGAATTGATAGATTCTTGTGATTTATTTGAATTGAATTTAACACGTTTGGTCAAAGATGGTTTTGTGGAAGCAGTTTATCTAAAACCATCAGTATTTGATGGCCATTATTTTTCCATGGAATCTAGAGAAAAATGTTTGCGCAGTGGGGCAGACGAAACTCTTATTAAACTTAAATCTGAAAAAGATATTGACTATAAATATCATCAAACATGGGATATATGTGATGATAGTAAAGGACTTCGTATGGCGCCATTACAATACTATGTTTTGGTCATTAAAGGTGGTATTATTCCCCCAAAATATTTAATCAAGATTGGCTAAGCGGGTTAAGACTTGGCGTAAAATAAGAGAACTTTGTTCGGGCGCATTTTCCCAAAATCGATTATAGATTTCGTCTTGCTTTTCTGTGCCAACGACATCGCTGATTTGACGAATAATCATTAGTGGACACTTATATAAATAGCAACTTTGGGCGATGGCGGCGCTTTCCATATCCACCGCTAAAGCAGTAGGAAAATTTGTTTTTGTTGCTTGTAATTTTTCTGGTTCTGTCATAAACCAATCGCCGGCCACCAAAAGTCCATGAGGATATTCGGGTAGTAATTCAGCATATAAGGGATGATAAGTTTCTGGCATATCCCATACTTGTCCTAATTTGGCGGGATTTCCACACCATACATCGTGGTAGACCACTTCATCGGCCACCACAATGTCGCTGATTTTAAGAGATTTATCTAATCCCCCGCTGACGCCAATATTGATGACCAAATCGGGAGCGAAAAATTGCATGAGGTTTGCTACAGATAGAGCTGCATTGACTTTTCCCATGCCCGAAACAGTTAGACACAAATCAAAATTTTGATAATTGCCACGATAAAATGTCAAATGATTTTGGGTGACTGTTTTAAGTCCTGTTATTTGTTTGGTAAACAGGTCTAGTTCCTTTTGCATGGCGAAAATGATTGCAATCTTTTTCATGGTTTTCTTATGTGCACTATTATATTAAAATTGTTATTAAAGTCAATAAAAATGATTGCTATCTTGTTTTGAATGTGATACGTTGTTTGTATGCATATGAAGGGGGACCCATGGAAGTACGCCAAAAGAAAATTCTTAAAACACCTGTTAAAAAACAGAAAACTCATCCTTTAAAACAGGGACAAAAAAAAGGTGTTTCTAAGACACATGTCCGACAATTTTTGAATCGTTATAATACCCAAAAAACGATTCGTGTTTTTGTGGCGGGTGGATCTCGTTCGGGAAATAATCCTAACTATACGAAAGAGGCTGTCGCTTTGGGCGAGGCAATTGCACGTCGTAATTACCAATTGACGTTTGGGCTTTCCTCACATGGCATTATGGGGGCGGTGGCTCAAGGTGTGTTGGAAGTATGGAAAAAGAAAGATAAAAAACTGCTCAAGCCTATTCAAGGAATTACGACAGAGCATTATCAAAAGCTATACCCTGATGATGTGTTGTTGCAAGAAATAACGGATATTATTGTTTCTCATACTTTGGAAGAACGTAAGCAAAATTTACTTGGTGCTGATTTTGTGGTATTTGCTCCAGGTGGGTTAGGCACTTTGGATGAATTGGTGTATGATTGTATTGCGATGCAAGATGGTTTATTAGAGGTAAAACCTTTTATTTTATTTAATGTGGATGGTTTCTTCCATCATTTGTTGGAGTATTTAAAAGACATCAATTTAAAAGGTTTTTCAGATCAGATGCCTTTTATTGTAGTGGATAATGTGTATGAAATGGATGTCGCTTTTGCGATGATTTCTGCTTATAGAACACGTATTCGGGATAAAAAACACGCTCGTCGTGTTGTTCAAAAGATTATTCATGAATTGCCTTACATTATTGAACAGAAAAAAGCGAATCCGTCCACTCCTGTTAGTACTTTGATTCATAATAAAGATCAGGTTTTTAAACGTGCCAAATTGGCGGCTAAGCAAGCTTTAGCACGCAAAATAGAAACAGCCTATTTGAATAAGGAAATTCAGCGAATGTATGATCGTTTGGCAACGACAAGTCGTGATACTGCCTTAGCGAGTCATAAATTAGATAATTTAAGACAACGGATGAAGGATACGGGGATAGAAAATGGATTTTATTAATCTGCCAGTTTTGTTGGCGGGGATTTTATTGACTATTAGTATTATGACAAGTATGGTTTCGTCTCGTGTAGGCGTGCCATTGATTTTGTTATTCTTGTGTATCGGTTTAACGGTGGGTGCTGGTAATTTTGAGCTATTACAATCTTTGCAACATCCGAGAATCGTTTTTTTTGTTGGTTCTGTTGCCTTGGCGATGATTTTATTTGATAGTGGTTTTCATACCCCAATGAAAAATTATCGTGAGGATGCAAAGCCCGCTTTGTTGCTTTCCACACTTGGCGTGGCTATCACAGCATTGATTTTAGTGCCTTTCGTTTATTGGATGATGGGGTGGGGTTGGTTGGTGGCATTTTTATTAGTCTCTATTATCAGCTCTACCGATTCGGCTGCAGTCTTCTTTTTATTGCGTTCTAAGGGATTGCTTCTTAAAGAACGCGTCAAATCTACGTTGGAAATTGAGTCTGGTACCAACGATCCGATGGCGATTTTTTTGACGTTGAGCTTTGCATTGTTGGTGAAACAACAGATAACAGGTGAGGTTGTATCTGCGGGATATATTCTGTCTTCATTTTTGACACAAGCTTTGGTTGGTGCGGGAGCTGGTTTTTTACTAAGTGGGACAATTCATTTTTGTGTGAATAAATTTCATTTGGAGGCAGCACTTTATCCCATTTTTGTGTTAGGGCTTGCTTTATTTGGTTTTGCTGTTTCAAACTTATTGGGGGGAAGTGGCTTCCTGACTCTTTATATTGCAGGGTTATTGGTTGGAAATAGTCGTATCCAAGCATACACTCAAATTTCTAAATTTCAGCAAACATTTACGTGGCTGAGTCAAATCAGTATGTTTGTGGTATTGGGATTATTTGTGACTTTTTCGGGATTGATGACGGTGTGGGCGCCCGCTTTTGCTATTTCTGCGGCCTTGATGTTGATTGCACGTCCAGCTATGGTGTTTTTATTATTAAGTCCTTTTAAAGCCTATAGCATGGGTGAGAAACTATTTATTTCTTTTGTCGGCCTTCGTGGGGCAACCAGTATTTTATTGGCTTTAATTCCAATGGTGTTTCATTTGCCCTATGCCGAAGAAATTTTTAATATTATTTTTGTTATGGTGCTGATTAGTTTGGCTATTCAGGGGTTTGCAATTCCAATTGTTGGACATTGGTGTGGAGTGGCTTTGCCCATGTTGGAAAAAGATCCTGTCAAGACAGAAATTGATTTGCCGGGTTTAGTTGATAGTTCTTTGGTGATGTACGAAATGATGGAGACTACGCCTGCTGTGTTGGGCGAAAAAATTCCTAAATGGGCAAAGCCGACTTTGGTGATTCGCAATGGCGTTTCTTATCCGTCTGGCGCTCATTTAAGGCAATTGAAAAAAGGCGATAAAGTGTATTTATTTGTTTCTTCTGAGTTACAGCGGCCTGTTTTGGACAGGTTATTTGGTGGCGGAGGCACTTCCGACAAAGGTATTTGTGGAGATTTCCCTATTGCTCCAACGACAACATTTGCTGAATTGGAGTGGATGTATGGTTTGACGGTGGATAAAGGTATCAGAGATTATTCAATTGCTGAATTGTTTGAACAAGAGTTTTCTGATATTGAAGTGGGGGATCGATTGAGTTTGGGAGCAATTGAATTGGTGGTTCATGGGCTGGAGAATGGTATTTTAACGGAGGTTGGTATTGATATTGATCCAGAATTTCGCCATCAAAAGTCATTTTTTTCTCGTTTTAAACGTAAAAAAATGAAAAAATAATCAAAAAATGTATAAAAATTCTTGCGTATTCCCAAAAAACGTGTAGAATAAATGTGAGTTTAACTCGGGGAAAGGATGTTTTCATGAAGAAACTTTTATTATTGGCCTCAGCTTTGGCGGGTTTTTCAGTGATTGCTGAAGCACAAGAAGCTACGACAATTAAGACTACTACAGTTCAATATCAGGTGCCGACATGCACGAATTGCCGGACAACAACACAGATTCGGACGACATATCCTGAACCAGCACCTGTGTGTAATACGTGTCAACAAGCTGTTGCTCAACCAGTGATGATGAAGAAAAAAGAAAAGAAAAGTATTAAATGTAGTGATAATCACGAGTTGGGTATTCGTAATCCATTGTTTGTGTTGAAACAGGGACAATTTTCTATTCAACAGGTGGATGGGGTGTTTAAAGAACCAAAACGTCAGTTGAAATCTATAGATCCTTTAACGGGGAAAAAGAATGTAAAAGGTGAATATCGTGGATATCAAGCATATGGGCGTGTCGTCTATGGTTTGACAGATAAATGGTATGTTCAGGCATTTGGTGGTAAGAAATATACTATTCCGAAAACTTCTCAATATCGTAAGATGCAAGCAGAAATTGCTGAAAAGAAAGGGCAGCCTGAGCTTGCTCATGGGCCTATTCCACATGAAAGTGGTTATGATGCTAACTTGGGTACCTATTATCATATTTTGGATTTGTGCCATTTGGACGCCATTGTTGGTATTGAAGGTACGTGGCATCGTGAAAAGACAAAAACTGGTAAACAGGTTCGTCGTATTAACGGCTGGGGTTGGGGGCCAACAGTTACATTGGGTTCCACTTGGGGATGGTTTACACCTTATATTACGGCCGCTTATCAATGGGATTATACGCATGCTGTTAAAGATGAGGTTAGTGGTAAGAAAGAGTGGGTTGATTCTCATGGATATTATATCAATCCTGGTATCTATATCCAGCCAAGTAAGTGGTTTGGCTTTGATTTTAATATGCAAAAGCAAGAACATGAAGATGATGAGCAATATAATGTTGGTATTGATTTTTATCCATACAAAAATATTGCGTTGGGTGCGCAATTTAATTCTCGTCGTCCTTTCAGCAATCCAATGCACATGTATGGTGTGTCTGGTGTTGCGAAGATTGTGTTCTAATAGGATACAGGGATTTCATAAGACCGCTTTTTTTAAAGCGGTCTTTTTTTATTTTATTTTATTTTTTGAAATGTTGCAAGGAAAAAACCGTCAGTATTTGTTTTAGCGGGTGTCCATTGTTCATGATGGCATAATTTAAAATCTGGATGACGCTTTAAAAAGGCTTGCATTTGGTGTTGATTTTCAGATTCCAATAATGAACATGTCATATAGTGTAAACGACCCTTTTGACCAACAAATGTCGATGCTTTATCTAAAATGGTAGCTTGTTTCTTAGTTAGCGTTTGAATTTGTTTGAAGGTCAATTTGAGGCGTCCATCTGGATTGCGTCGCCATGTGCCTGAACCAGAGCAGGGAGCATCCACAACGACATGATCAAAGAGCCCAGTGGGATGTAATGTGGTGTTGATAATTGTTGTTTTTGCACGTTTGGCCCGTTTTTGTAACTCTGTTAGGCTTATTTTAGAAATATCATGTGCGACAATTTTGCCTTTGTTGTTCATCATTTGAGCAAAACATAATGATTTTCCTCCAGCACCAGCACAATAATCTAATACTGTTTCATTTGATTTAATGTTTGTCGCCAATGCAGCTAATTGAGAACCTTCATCTTGAATTTCAATTAATCCTTGTTTGTATTGTGGTAGAATATTTAAATTAGCACGTTTTTTTAAGACTAATCCCCATGGTGAAAGAGGGGTTAAACCTGTTTCAATGCCCTGTTTTTGGAGTTCTTTTTGGATTTTGATGCGATCGCCATTGATCCGTAAGATAGTGTGCGATTCTGTAAGCATAGCATTTAATTCTTGGGGAGGGATCAATTCTTTTAACCATTCTGGTGTTGGACAACGTTTGATTGTTTGCCATACCAGATCTGTCAATGCGCGTCTATCTTTTGAACCAATATAGCGACGTGCACGAGTGTAGGCATTGATGACTTCGTTTGCTGGACGTGAGGTGGTGTTGATTTCAGTTAAAAGTTCGTCCACCGCCATTTGAATTTGTTCTTGTTTCATTCGCGCCCCTTGAAGCCTGTTGCGACAACATAAAATTCTGAAGAATCTTTACGACTTGCATCTGGTTTGACATGTTTAACGACTTTAAAATCTTGTTTCATTTGCGCCAAAAAAGTGTTTTCTGTGCCGCCTTGAAAAATTTTGGCAATAAAGACACCATTGATGTTCAGCACTTGCACCGCAAATGCATAGGCCATTTTTAGCAGGTTCATAATGCGTAAATGATCGGTCATGTGGTTGCCTGTGGTATTGGCAGCCATATCGCTCATCACAATGTCAGCCTTATGCCCATCTAACAGATCTTGTAGTATTTTGGGTGCTTCTTCACTTGTAAAATCCATTTGTATCAATTTTGCCCCAGCGATAGGATCGGCGGGTAATAAGTCCATACCGATAACCAAAGGATTTTCAGGAGTTGAATGGACAGCTTTTACAGCGACTTGTGTCCAACCACCGGGAGCGCAGCCTAAATCTACGACACGTTTGCCTGGTTTAAAAAAATGAAACTGTTTGTCCATTTGTTGAAGTTTAAAAGCGGCTCGTCCACGAAAACCTAAACGATGTGCCTCGGCTACATAGGGATCATTCATTTGACGCTGTAACCAGCGTGTACTGGATTCTGAGCGTTTTCTATCCTTGTGTAGCTTTGTTTTAAGTGGTCTATTGTTAAATTGCATGCCGTTATTATACTTGAAAAAGACTTTTTTGTCAAAAAGAAAACCCCTCACTAATTGAGGGGCTTTATGTATTTGATGATTCTTTATTTTTTTGATGGCAATATACCTAAAACGATTACAGCTAAAATTGGAATTAGAAGTGTCAATGCCAACCAAGGTGTGCCTGCGTCACGTCCACGACGGATACACAACATAATACCAGGAATCAATGTAACGAGACCATAAATGCCAGCTATAGCGGGTAAAATAGCACTTAGCAAAAGGCTGATCAATGCAGAAATGATGACAAATGACCAAAATGCAGTGCGATTTTCTTTTCCCTTAAAATCAAGAAATTTTTTAAAAGCATCAATATAAAGATTTAAATAGTTCATTTTTTTTCTCCTTTTGTTTTATTTTTGAAAGAAAAATTTTCTTTCAATGATTATTGTATGGTATGAAATTAAAAGATGCAACTGTTTTTATAAAAAAACGCCCCTTGAATTTTCAAGAGGCGCCCCCTTTTTTACTTTTATTGCATATTGATGAGTGTGATTTCAACACGACGATTTTGTTCGCGTCCTTTTGCTGTTTTATTAGATGCGATTGGATTTTTTGGTCCCAAACCATCTACAATAATGCGGTTGATATCAACACCATTTAAGCGTAAGAAATTAGATACAGAATTTGCACGACGCAAAGATAAAGTGTTGTTTGTGGCAACTGATCCTGTGTTATCTGTATAACCAATAATTTGAACTTTTGTTTTATCATATTCTTTGATAACCTTTGCAACGGCAGCTAAAACTGGTTCAAATTGAGGTTCTATTGTGGCTTGATTGGTGCCAAATGTTACATTACCGGGCATAATCAAGACAATTTGGTTGCCATTTTGTTGAACTTGAACACCTGTGGATAATAATTCTTTGCGTAACTTAGCCGCTTGAACATCCATATAGGCCCCCGTTCCAACACCGACGGCAGCCCCAGCGCCAGCTCCAATTAAAGCACCTTTTTTACCACCAATTAAAGCACCTGTGCCAGCTCCAACAGCTGTTCCAATTCCTGTTGTCCAAACTGTTTTTGCAACTTGATTTTCACCTGTGTAAGGGTTTGTTGTGCAAGCAGTCAATAAAGTAGTCATTGTGATTGCTAAAAGTGTTTTTTTCATTTTTTGTTCTCCTTTTTGTTTTGTTGTGTGTTTATCATAGCATTTTCTCTTAAGATGTCAATGGGCAAAAGGTGTTTCCCTTGTTTAAAATGCCAAAAGGTCCAGCCATTGCAAGTGGGGCTTTTTTTGATTTTTGCGGCCAATTGGTGGATGGATAGTTGGGTTTTGCCTTGTTTTAAACTTCCATCGGCGCAAACAGATGCCTTATTATTGCCTTTTGAGTCATATAGAAATGTGCCAACGGCAATAATGTTGGCGGCGACCAAGTCTCCAAAAGCGATTTTAGGAGGCAACTCTTTTGTTATTGGACAAATAAACTCTTTTTTTATTTTATCCACAGCTTGTAATCTTTTCTCGGCGTATTTGATGTATGTTGGCTCTTTATCAAAGCCAATGTAGTGACGTCCTAATTTCTTTGCAACAGCGGCAGTTGTACCTGATCCAATAAATGGGTCTAAAATTATATCGTTGGGTTTTGTACAGGCCAAAATAATGCGCCACAATAGTTCCTCTGGTTTTTGTGTAGAATGTAATGTTTTGCCGTTGGTTCCTTTGAGACGTTCTGGACCATGACACACTGGTATCAACCAATCAGAACGCATTTGTAAATCGTCATTAAAAGCTTTCATGCTTTCATAATTAAAAGTGTACTTTGTCCGTGGTTCTTTTGTACACCAAATCAATGTTTCATGGGCGTTCGTAAAGCGTGTTCCTTTGAAGTTTGGCATAGGATTTGTTTTACGCCAAATAATATCGTTTAAAATCCAAAAGCCTGTGTTTTGTAAATGATACCCTACACGAAAAATATTGTGATAGGTACCTATTACCCATAAAGCCCCTGTTTTTTTCAGAACACGAAACGCTTGCTTTAGCCATTCTTTTGTGAAAGTATCGTATGAAGCGGCATCTTGAAATTTATCCCATTCATCTGTGACTGCGGTAACGGCGGTTGCGTCGGGACGTACCAATTCTTTATGCAGTTGCATGAAATAAGGTGGATCGGCAAAAATCATATCCACACTTTCATCTGGTAAAGTTTCCATTAGTTTGATGGAGTCACCGTTCATTAGGTAATCTTGCTTCATGGAGTCACCCGTTTAATGGTATTGCCTGTCGGAATGTTTTGTCGACCAGAATAAATTTCTTCTGCGTAATCATAGGCTTTAAGGATTTTATTATGAGCATTTTCTATAATTTTAGCCACCTTGACAATTTGATCAAAGGTTAAATCCTTTTTAAATTGATCTAATGCACGAGATATAATTTCGCGTTGCGCTTCGGAATTTTGTAATAAATCGGCTAATAATGTCAATGTGGGGCGTTTTTGATACATTTCATTCATTTTTAAAATCAGATTATTTGCTTGTGGCATAAGATCGGATGATTTTTTCTTAATGTTTTGAATATTTTGAGCAAATAAGACGTTTTGAACTAATTTAATATCTGCTAATGCTTTTTCACTTTGTTCTGTAATGTATTCGTATTGTGTGGATGTTAAATCTGCTTCTTGAATCATACCAGATAAATTTTGATACGCTAATTCAGCAATTTTAAATCCTTTTTGTGCATTGGTATCTGGTGTTTCATTGAGTTGTTGTTTTACTTCGTCAATTATTTTAGATAGGTTCATTAAAGATTTTTCTGCTACTTCTTTTGTATGGACTAATTCTTTTTCTAATTCTGCTTTTCTTTCTTGAATTGCTCGCTCTTTTTGTTTTTCCTTTTGGTGCGCAAATTCGTCCACTAATGCATTGGCAAAAGCGTCAATGTTTACATCATAGATGATACCACGCTTATCCTTTTGCAAATTTAATACGATACTGGGGAGTGCTGGGTAAGCGTTTAATTGTAAAGGCGCGGTCGCTTTAAAAGTCATAGATGGTATATCCCATGCGATATTTAGGCTTGTTGTTGATGCTTGTTCTGATGCTACATTTCCTCCTGCCATTTGCCAAGCACCATCTTTGATGGAAAAATTGCCTTCAATTGTTTGAATTGGTGTTGCTCCATTTGAGAGGGCATGTTTTAATTTTGGTTCGTATGTTTGCTTGGTCTCGTCACGTTCTTGGGCCTGATTGATAATGTTAGACATCACGGCCAAATCGGCTCCAATAAATGTGGGACGATCCCAACGAATAGATCCATTTCCGTTTAGCATACGTGCCATCTGTAATGGGGTTTCACCCGTAGAAGTTAAATTCCATTCACTTGTTAAAATGCCACCTGTCAATCCGATACCATCAAATACGGTCACTGGTGTTGTTAAAGGTAGTTGTTGTGTCACCAATTTTAAGTTAAATGTTGGTTGATTGGCAAAAGCAAAAGTTCCGCGTGCTTGAATTGTGGATCCATTTTCATCTTCGCCAGAAGCGATAAAATCATCCAAACTCAATGAGGTCTCATCAATGTGGGCTTTAAGAGTTGCATTTTTAAATGTACTTGTTTGATAAATTAAACGATCAGCTTTTAAATTGATACGGCCCTTTAATTTTTTTAATAAATCCAATTGAAATGGATTGCTATCAAATCCTGAGGCGCTTAAATAAAAATGTCCAATGTCAGGCAAAAATTTGGCTATATCCAATGTGTCGGCGTAAAGATTCGCCTGCATTTCGTTGTTTTTTGTATTATAGCTAATTTCACCATTTAATTGTTGTGTATCGAGAGTGATAGATGTTTCAGATAACGTGGCTGTATCTTCTGTTTGATTGATAAGTGTTGTGATTTCAAAGTTACCTGTGAGTAAATGTAATGGATTTTGATCAAACAAATCCACCAATAAGTGAGGAATGCTGGTATGAGTGAATCGCACAGACAGATTGGATGGTTTTTGTTCTATGAGTTGACCGTCTGCTTGAACAGTAAAAGAAGGTGTTTCTGCCGACAATAATATTTGCCATTCTTGATTGTTCCCTAACAAAGCGCCTTCTGCATTTAAAGAATGAATTAATTGAATCAGTTTGTTGTCTGTTGTAAGGCCTAAAACATGTAATAATTGGGCAAAATTTTGGCTTTCAAGTTGCCAAGCATTTTGATTGATTTTCCAATTTGGTGTACCCATGTTGCTCAGTTCTGTTTGCATGACAAAATTATCTTGATTGTCTGTGTTTGCTACGGCTTCGATTGTTAAATTAGGTTGTTGGTTGTTTATTGTAGCGGTAATATTTTCAAACTTTGCATCTTTTAGTGTTGCATTATTTAATGTCAATTCTGCTTCCAATGGTGTACTCGGTAAAGAGGTTTGTTCAAGATGTTGGGTTAACATATTTTTTAATTCATCCAAGGAAAATTGTTGTTGTGGATTTTGAATGTAATTGTTTAAATTGATGTTGTTTAATTCTAAACTAACCTGTGTAGGTTCGTTTTGATTTCTTTCGTAAAAGGCTGTTCCTGTTGTTTCATCTAGCATTAAAGCTGGAAACGTTAAATTCGTTTTTATAGGAGACCATTCCGATGCCAAAACAATCTCTGCTTTTTGAATTTTATTCAATGCTTCTGTTACAAAAGATTGTTTTAGATTCAAAAATGGAAGAGCCGATTTTAAATCTTGACTTTGTAGGTTGATTTGTGCCAATCCCGCCCAATCATTTGGGTTTGTCCCCACAAGTCCTTCCATTTGAATCGTAGTGGATCCTGGTAATAAAATGGATGAATTGTTAAATTTAATCTGATCCGCCGACATGATTCCATTTAGTTGTAGTGTCGTTGCAGGTTGATTATTCCAGATGATGTTTGCAATATTGATATTAAATTCTGTTTGTGCATCATCAGATAATAATTTTTGTTCTAAAATGGCTTTTAGTGTGTTTTGCCACTGATCTAGATTTAGTGTGTTGATTTCCATCTTTAGATCGTTTGTACGTGAAACATAAGTTTTGGTAAAATTGATATTTGCCGCAAGATCGTTTTCTTCATCCCCTAATTTAACAACGATATCGGATAAGGTCTCCTTTGTGGGTTCCATTTCAAATGCCATTGTTCCAATTAAAGATTTATTGTTTGGGTTAGGAATGGCAGGTAATCCGAGTTGTTGAACAAGGTTGTTTGTTTTTTTTACCTCAAACGAGGCGTGTCCTGTTAAATATTTTTCAGGATCATCAGGGAAAAGCTGTCCATCCAATTTTAGATGAGCATCAGATTCTGGTGCTGTTAAATTTACCAAAAAATCCATAGGACGCGAAATTTCGTGAGCGCTCAAAGACATATTTATTTTCACGGGAACATTGTGCCAATTTCCTTTGCCTTCAAAGCCAAAAGGACCATTGAGTGAGCCAAGGGCAATATCTCCTGTCAGTTGTGCTAAATGATAATTTTGTTTACTCATCTGATTGATATATTGTAATGAGCCATTTTCAATGTGGATATTGTCAATTTTTGCTTGTTTCTTTGATTCTCCTAAGATGCTGTCTGAATTTAAGGTATCATTAGCGGCAAATAGCTGTGGAAAGTTGATATTTGTCACAGATCTGCTGATGCGCTCAATTAAAGCTTCTGGATTGACAATAATAATATTTTTAATGCGTGTAGGACTTTTTAAAAGAGAGGCCCATTCTATTTGAATTTGAATTTTTTCTGCCTTGAACATATCCTTGTTGGGGCTGTTTTCAATATTCGATAAAGAAACGTTTTCTAATGTCATTGTGGGAAGAGGGTCCCATACTAACGAATAGGGGCCATTGACAGTAAAAGTCCGTCCCGTCAATTCTTGTATGGAAGAGACAATCTGATTTTTAAAAGCTTCTTGATTGAATGAGCGATAACCAATATACGACAAAACGGCTAATAAAATTAGCAGTATTAGGAAAAACCAAAGAATTATTTTTTTTATCATCCCTCTCATCCCTTTGGCTCATTGTACTCAAAAAATAGGGGATGAGCAAGTCTTTTTTTCTAATCTTCCAGTTTTACACGAATTTTTTGAAGAAAGATTTTTTTATCATAGGGAGGTTCCATTACTTCCATGCCCCAATCAATAGCTTTGTTGATTTCATTCCATGTGGCATTTTCGTATAAGTCGCGCAATTCTTTTTCAAAAGCGGTGCGTGATTCAGGTGTTTCCAAAAAGCCTG
>DFKH01000057.1 GCA_002373815.1 Alphaproteobacteria bacterium UBA3650 | reverse complement strand
GATTTCCAACAACTGCTTGAAACTGCATTTTTCTTTCTCCTGCTTCTTCAATATTATCATTTAATTTAATTTTATCCAGTGGTTTAGTTTGTTTTAATATAGTAGCGACACGTGCATAATCTACATTCTTTGTTGGTCGGCCACGTCTGTCCAACATCTTAACATCCAACAAATCATAACTATTAAATTCTGCCGCTATCGCATTGATATTCAAACCAAGAAATTCATAAACCTTGCGTGTAAATTCGTAAGCAATGGATGATGTCGGTATTGCCAGCACAGAATCTTTTATTGATTCTATATTGATGCCTAATTTTTCACATCTTTTGCAAATAGCAATTGCAAATTCACCAGCCTTGCTTGCCATATCCAACATTGCATTATTCTGTTTCTTGAGTGACAGAAATGCGTCATCTGGTATTAAATTTATCATATCATCACAAACATTGATTGGTGTTGGGACTTCAGATTCTGAAAAACGCCCAAACTTTATCAATGCCGTTTCCGCACGTTTTATAGGAACAACCGTTGTGTCGTGTGCTAATTTACCAATACGGTATATTTTATAATCCAGTTGTTTCAAAATATAACTGTTGATTTTATTTCTTATGCTAACCAATATCTGATATTTTAAACCTAAATTCTTTGCTATACGCACATTTTCTTCTTGGGTGATGCAATTTAATACATCATCCAACGATGCAACTTTATTTTTTGTTAAAAATGCAAAAAACAATATCCTGGAATAATAAGTTTTGAATTTATTTTCCAAACTTTTCATATCGTCTTTTTCAACAGCAACCGCTGGTACTGGATCTTTTGGTTCAACAGGCGGTTCCGGGGTACCTACCGGTGGCACATCAATATCTGTTTCGTCACCGGTGTTTCCTTCAATCTTCAACCCCTGGTTAGATCCAATTTCACCCTGGCTGTTTATAACATCAAATATCTGCTGATCTTTTAATAATTCAAAATCCACAGGAATGCTTTTTGATTCATCCCAGACACCGCGTTTACTTGAATATTCACTAACCGCGTCAATAATATCCGCCGCATCAACCTGACTCATTTTATCTTGATTGATGGTTATAATTGGCGAGACACGCAATTCTTCTTGGATTCTGTCTTGTAATTTGGAATTCCCGTTTACTTCCGTATTTACATTATATATCTGCGATTTAGATTCCTGCATCATAAACATACGATTTGGATCAAAATCAACCAATAACGTTTGCGGTTTCATATTGTATTTAATTTCCTGACCGGTTGAATCTTTATATTTTCTAACATATTGATTTTGCAAACGAAAAACAGCCTGATCATAATCTTGTGGGGACGCGGTATCTTTTAAGAAAATCATTGTATCCCATTCTTCAACCGTACTGCCTGTAAGCATACGATTCACTGTCAACGTTAAAGTTTTCTTGTTATCGGCTTCGCATTCTTTAATTTTTCTTTTTACCGCATTAACATCTCTGTAATTGCTGCCAGAATCAACACCCGAGATATTTATTATTTCGTACTCATTCAGATTCTTAAATTTCTTTTTATTGTCATGTATAAGTTTTTCCAGCGCATCACATGAAGCACAATATGGCAAAACACAAACTATGTGGCGACACATATTTCCTGTTTTTATTTTGTCATAATCAAGAAAACCTAATACATTTTTATCATTTTTACTGCCGTCTATAACAGTGAACAAATCCAAAATCTCTGCTTCATGAACGAACAATTTATGACTACCATCATCTGCGCGAGATATTGACTTCGGTCTAAACAATTCAGAAAATGCGTAACTAACCCCATTTTTTCTTAACTCATCCAGTTTGGCTTTTGCTGCTGCACTTGGATGGAAAGCAAATCTTATCATCTGCGGAAACCCAAAATAAGGATTGGCCCATTCAGGGTCTGCATCATCTTTTAATACATTTTCTTTATCCCATTCTTCTTGTTCTTTCACAATATCTGTAAATTGATAAAAAGCGATTATATCGTCTTTAGTAAATTCGCTTCCCATCAATATACGATATGGGGTACCTGACAAATGCAACGTTATTTTAGCGTTCAAAGCCTTTATCTGTTGATCTGCTTCTCCTGTATCAACAAATTCTTCTGTGGAATAATCTTTTTTGATATCTTTCGTTTGCCTTAACACTGCACCATATTTATCCGCCCTGGCACCATAATGCGTTTCATCAACAATCAAAAGATCTATTTTATTATCAAAAACTTCTTTGTGTTTGGATTTTATGTCTTCGCCCTGCAAGTCTTGCAAAGTTAAGAATAAAACGATACCTTGGCCATCCTTTAATGTATTTTTAATTATATTTTCATCATCTTGTAATTGCTTGGCATCTAAAAACTTGTAATCATTCCTAAAATTATCGGCACTTTGAACATTCTTTCGCCATTCTTCTTTTACATCGGCTTTTGCAGAAACAACCAGCACTATCTTTGCTTTCATTTCTTTCGCGCAACACAATGATGTAAAAGATTTTCCAAATCGCATTACTGCATACATCAAAAGATTGGTTCTGCCTTTGGCTATTGCCTCTTTAAATTTGTCTATTGTGGCCTTTTGGTTTGGGCGCGGCTCCCAATATCCCGTTGATTGATATTCATGAAGAACAGGCATGCGATCTAAATTATAAAAATTATATCTGTTATCATTATCCGCGTATGACTTTTGAATATCTTGCAATGCATCATGTACATCTTTCGGTGTCGCGTCTTTAAAAAATTCTTTAGAAAAATATGCCGTTGAACATATGCGTTTCAAAATTGCTGGTGTTAACCGTTCTCTGTGTAACCCATTTTCCAAATAGTCATGCACAGCAAAATCCCTAAAAAACACATCGTCTGAAATTTTTGCGCTTCCTTCAAATTCTGGTTTTAGATTTGGAAAATACTTTTTCCATTCTTCCAATCTGCTTTTAACCGTACGATAAGTATCACCAACCTTTAAATAATTTGGTATTGTATTCGTTGTAAAGGCATAAATATGCGGTTCTACTCTACCTACTATAATTTCTCCAATATCTAGATCTTTCATTTTTTATCCTTTAACAATGATACAAAAGTTAGAGTTTTTGGACGTTTTGCTTTACTGTTCCAATCACGGATCTTGCAATATATTCCGTTATGACTATGAATATCGCCCGTTTTACACCCAAGGCAACAATCCATTGTTTTTTCACCAAACAAATCTATGTATTTTGAATTACAACATGTACATGGCAGCACACCACGGATGCCATCCATCTGCCAGATATTCCAAGAGATGATATCTGCTATTTCTTTCAATAAATCCAAATCTGGTTCTTTACTAAATCTGTTTTCAAAATAATCGATAAATGTAAACAACAGATTTTCGCGAGCAAGTAATAAATTATCCCCCTGCCATTCGTATCCATATGTGCTTTTAAACGCCCATTTTACCATCGCAAGCCATTCGCTATCACTAGCAGCATTTTCGTTTACTATGCGTATTTTACGATCCAATAAACCAATTCTATTTTGTAATTTAATTTTTTTGCCGGTAGTGATGTCGTAACGGCTAACCAGATATGGGGCCTCGCCACAAGCCACTTCTAAACGCAATTCGCGAACATAATCAATCCATGTTTTATTTTCTGGGAACACAACAGGTTTCTTGGTGGCTGTCCAGGTATTATCATCTTTTTCGTTATTAAAAACACCATCATAACCGAACCAATCATTGTCCACAAGATTGTTTTGTTTATTGCAAATCCATGCCGGTGTAAAAACTTCAGCCTTATCTTTAACCCTGTCTTGTTGTGCTTTCTTCGTTTTTGCAACACGCGGCTTAATAATGTTGCCATTTTCACCAGTGATTAACTCTGGCATTATTTGAGAACGAAATGCGTAACGGTGGCCATATTGTTGTTCATAAAGATCAGTAGCCCAAAATATATTTTTCCCTGTGGTATGATCACGCAAAAGTATTCCCAATAAATCGGGCCATTTTTGCAGAATCATGTTTTCTTTTACATCAATTTCATATTCCACGAGATCTAACCTTTCCTTCCTGAAAAATTTAGCCTAAAACAAGGCATAAAGTCAAGTATAACCTCGTGTGTTCTCCTACATCGTCAAATTTTTACGTTTTGGGTAAAATCTGGGCAATAGATATTTCATAGCTTGGTTCCTGATTTCACCTTTTAATTCGCGCAAAGCCATGTAGGCAGGGATTCTGTCTGTTATGTATTGCAATTCGTTTCTTGGATTGTGGCTTACTGGTTCGTTTGGCGATGGCGGATTGATGCCTAGCATTTTATGCAATTCGTCAATTTCGTTATGATATCTTTGCAAACTGATATTGAATTGTCTTTGCACACGCAGATCATCGTTGCCTTTCAATGCATTGTAGTTCCGTTTTGCTATTTCCAGATCCACAGAACAATTGCCAATAGCACCCATTTTGTTTAGTAAATCAAAAACAAACTCAAAATTGTCCATACTATCATCCTTTTATGCTTTCGGTCAATTTGTAGATGCCAGCAAATACCGTCGCCGCATATTCAGGTTCCTCACAAAACGAAATAGCCCATTGTTTAGCTTGCTTCATGGCATTATTATAGCCGTTTTCCATTGTGGCAAAATCAAAATATGGGCCTTCATGTGGTGTTTTTTCATGGCTATAACCAGGCATCGTTGGGGCCCGTAATTTGCTTTGATTTGTTTTTGCGCTTGTTGATATCTTTGTTATACCACAACAAAGTAAGCCGAATGTTTCTATACTTGGTGCATTAAATGCGATATTAACAGGCATATATTTTTTCTTTAACCCCTGAACAGACTGATTAAAAGTTTGAACTTTTGTGTATGCTTGACGAACCTTTGCTGGTTTATCATTATCAAAAACAATCCATAGTTCACTTTTCCCATAGGTCTCTTGTTTTTTAGAAAACTCTATTGCATATTGTGCTAAACTTAAAGGGTCAGTATCAGATTTCTTATAAAACCAAACAATTGTGCAATTATATTTTTTACACAATTGTTTGATATAAGTCGCTTCTGTACCGCAGTCACCACCCTCGCAGGCAAGATATATTGTCTTTTTTGGTACTACTCGTGATCTAGAACAACAAATTATTTTATTATTTCTTGCCATACTTGTTCGCCTCCTAAGAAAGGAACTGCACCATACCTACCATTGATGTAATCCTTCTCCAGATCTTTATCGAAACGTGGATTTATATCAGTCAACGGATACAATCTGCTGGAACCATCGCTGTCTTTTTCTGTAAACCAAATTTCATCAACTCTCCAAATATCATGAGACAATAACAGCGTGTTATGCAGCACCGCTATGATTTGCCCCCCCATAGGATTATTTAATAAACTTTTCAACAGAACCTTTGATAAAAACGGATGGAATAAATTATCAAACTCGTCTAACAACAACAATTTGCTGCCTTCTGTTTTCTTGAATGAATACAACATGAATCCCAGTTTAAATAACTTTATCGTCCCAGCAGATTCTCTGTTTGTTGGGAATTGTGCGTCACCATGGAACATCACCAATTGCCGGCATACCACGCGACCGTTTTCTAACGAAAAGAAATAATAATCTTCGTCTTCTTGGCGACACAACACTTCACCACGAGTCAATGCTGCTAAGTCCAGTCTCATAAGTGTTGTTTGTGGCACATCCAATTTCTTGAAATCCACATCGGTTATTCCGAAATCCGCTTGAACAAGCAAATCAAGCAAAAACTTTTTAAATTCTGGGAACTTAAAATTGTGGTACACATATAACGGATTTATTTGTGTTTTTGGATCAAAATAACCTATGCTGCGCAAAAAGTGAATTGCGTTCAATATGTGTTGTTTATTTTTAACATCATTATCAAAAATACCATCCATTATCATTTTGGATAACAATGTTCTATTTTTGGAAAAACTGCAGTTTTTATAAAAATTATCTGTAAATAACTTTCCAAACTCTTTTTCAACCCCCGTTCTTTTAAAGATCAAATTTTTCTTGTTTTTTTCCGCAAAATACAATTCCTCATTGGATATCTCATCCTTTGAAATTGAAATTTTATAATTATACTTGAACCCGTTTGATATAAAATTTACCTCAAACTCAACAGGCGCATCATTGTTCAACATAAAACGATTGGAATTGATAAATGCAACAATGTCCCTGTCGCCAATAGCAGTAAACTCAGACAACATGGTAATTGTGTGTAACAAATTGGTTTTACCGCTAGCATTGGCACCATAAATCCCTACGCCAGAAAGTAAATTGCCCCCGATTATGTGCTCCTTGTGCTTCTGGATAGATGTTTTTTCCATAGACAATGTGATTTTATCTTTGAACGAAGAAAAATTAGAAACAGAAAAATCTATAAGCATATTTTACTCCTTGTTTGGCACAAAAATATCATTTTTTGACCAAAAAGTCAAGACAAATGTGAAAAAATCACATTTATTTGTAAAAAATGATAATTTTTGATCATTTTTCATAATTTTTCACCATTTTTGTTGTTCGCCGATCTGTGTCCCAATCAGCATTGTTTGGCAGTGTGCTTTTACTCCTTTACATGACCACCATGCATGAAAAATTTTCATTTGTAAAGTCTTTATTTTCTGCGGATTTTAGCGTTGATACATGATGATACACCATGATACATTTAACCCAAAAAAATGAGAAATTTTTGTATTTAAACATCTATCGAAACATTTAAATGCGCTTTGATACAAATTGATATAAATTGGCACATACGACCACTTTTCAAGCAAATTACTTCTGAAATTCCCCCAAAAATGAAAAAATGCCAAAATGTGTCCGCACCAGGTCCGCACCCCAGGTCCGCACTTAACACATTGAAAATACGATTCTTTTTTCTGCAGGGTGCGGACCGCGGACCGTTTTTTTAGTTCTGTGTGTAGCGAGGTGGTGCGCTCGCCGTTACCCTCGATAAAAAACATCTGTCACAGAACCTATTTTATTTTTTCCGCAGATTTGTGCCATTTTTTTCAATTGTGGATTGAAACGAAAAACATCCACGATCATAACATTTGCCAA
>DFKH01000115.1 GCA_002373815.1 Alphaproteobacteria bacterium UBA3650 | reverse complement strand
GGGGGCTGCCCCTTCAGGCATACGAATCATCAAACAGGCAATTTTTGATGTGCCAATGTCCAAAAAAGTATAGATAGATTTTGACTTTGCTTTCATTTCTTTTTGACCTTTGGCTTGGGTGGTTCAATGGGTTTGATGATGACCTTATCTTTTGTTCTTAAATCAATAGCGGCAATCTTTCGTTTGATTAATTTTTCTTGTTTGTTGTGATTATCTAAACGCTGTAAAGCGGCCAACACATTTGTTTCGGGTAACAGGACCTCTAACCCTTTTTCGGCATTAAATAATTTCAGATTCCAACGACGCTCGCCGATACGAACGGCGGCTCGAACATATTGGTAAATATCTGGTACTTTTTCTAAATCTTGAATTAAAGGAATCAAATGTTTTGGCGCATCTGGACCGACCACCAACAATAAATCCGCGGGTAATTGATTTGTCGTGTTGATAATTTGGGCATGATCATCAAGGGGATGATATTTTCGGCTGTTTTGCCATAAAGCCAAGGGCATTTTTTCTTTAATGGTAATCTTTATGGTATCCGGCCAATATCTTTCCACAATAGCGGTGCGTACCCAAGGGAGTTTTTCAAGCTTCGTTTGCAATTCTTTAAGATGGATTTGAGCCATTGAGTCGCCCTGTTTGATGTGAATTGTTTTTAAAATTTCTTCTGTTTTTGTATAATGCGATGGTGTCAACCAATTGACTTCAACTTGCCGTAAATGGCGTTCTGTTTTTTGATAAGCTATGTCGGTGCATTTTTTTGTCCAGTCGATAAAATGATGACCTGTGGCAGAGCAAAAGAACGCAACAACAGCGATGAAACACCATACACTCATCGCAATCATGGTGCGTATTTTTATGGACCATTTGAAATAGTTGTATTTTAATCGCATTGGGCCTCTTCTACCAATTTTTTAACCAGCATATCATACGTTATTTTTTTGTGTTTGGCAATATCTGGAACTAAAGAAAGTGGGGTCATTCCTGGATTCGTATTGATTTCTAAAAACACAAGGCGTGGATGACGTTTATTTGTGTCATCATATCTAAAATCACTGCGGGAGACTCCCCGACATCCCAAAGCTTTATGGATTTGCTCTGAGTACTTGGCAATCAAACGTGCTTGTTTTAAAGGTAATGGTGCGGGAACAATGTGTTTTGTGGTGCCATCCGTATATTTGTTTTTGTAATCATAAAAACCAGCTTTGGGAACGAGTTCGATGGTGCCGATGCTTTTGCCATTTAAAACGGTTGCTGATAATTCATGACCAGGAATATATTCTTCCACTAATTTATATGTATTTTTTCCCCAATTTTTTATCAATTGTTCGTGGTCTTTTTTTGTCCTCACAATCGTGACCCCTATGGAAGACCCATCTGCATTTGGTTTGGCAACATAGGGCAGTTTTGGCATTTTTTTTTCCATTTCTTCTTTTGTGCATAAGCCACCTTTTGCAATAGGAATCCCTATTTTTTCGGCTATTTCACGTGTTTTTTCTTTATCCATCCCAATAGCTGAGGCTTCTACACCTGAGTGCGTATAGGGAATGTGCATTAAATTTAAGAGACCTTGAACACACCCATCTTCACCGTAAACGCCATGCAATGCGTTAAAGACAACATCTGGTTTGAATGATTGAAGATCCTTTACAAATTTTGATATGTCTTGCGTCAAATCAATTGCTTTGACAATATAACCAGATTTTTTTAATGCTTCCGTTACGCCTTTTCCAGATGATAAAGAAACTTCTCGTTCTCCCGAAAGTCCTCCCATCACAACCGCTACTTTTTTTATTTGTGTCATTTTCTTCTCCCTATTTTCTTTTTCCAATGCGTTCAATTTCCCATTCTAATGTTTGTCCTGTTTTATTCGCCACAGTTGTGCGCACAAATTCGCCTAATTCTTCTAGTGCTGAGGCAGTTGCTTTGCCTTCATTGATCATAAAATTAGAATGTTTTTCGCTCATTTTAGCGCCATTCTGGCTATATCCTCTTAATCCTGCAGCATCAATCAATTTCCATGCAGGCATATTCGGTGGATTTTTAAAGGTTGATCCAGCGGTTCGTACTTTTTGTGGTTGTGTTTGAAGGCGTTTTTGGTGTAAATTTTCCATCATTTCTAAGATGATTTTTTTATCTTTTGGATTGCCTTGCATGGTGGCTTCTACGAAAATCCAACCTATTGGTAATTGGCTATGGCGATAGCTGAAAAAATCTGCCTTTCGTGGATCGATTTTGTGGATATTCCCTTCAGTATCAATCATTGTTATTTGTGTTACTATTTGTGCCATATCGGATCCATAAGCGCCAGCATTCATTTTTAATCCGCCCCCTAAACTGCCAGGAATGCCAGACATAAATTCAAAGCCAGTTAAATTATTTTCTGCAGCAATTTTTGCTAATTCTATGAGGGAGATTCCTGCTTTTGCTGTTATTTTGTTTTTTTGTACTTGGTAGGTTTTAAATGTTTTTCCTAAATGGAGCACAATACCGTCGATACCGCCATCTCGAATTAAAATATTACTGCCTGCCCCTAAAATTGTGATGGGAAGTTCACCTTTATTTTGAAAAATCAATTGTACGTCCTCAATGTCTTGTGGTTCAATGTAATATTGAGCAGGCCCTCCCACACCAAGCCATGTCTTTTTGTCCAAAGCATAATTTTTATGAATTTTGGCTTTTAATTGTGGTATTTTGAAAGAAGTCTTTTTTTGCATTTTAATTTTCTCCTTTTGTCAGCTCTTTGGCAAATGTGGAAATTGAGCCGGCCCCTAAACAAACAAGCGTATCATTTGGTTGTGAAATGTTTTGTAATACTTCTTTTAGACTTTCAAAAGAAGCGTAATGTGTGGGCTTTGTCGCCGA
The DNA here is from genome assembly GCA_002373815.1 of Alphaproteobacteria bacterium UBA3650. Taxonomy (GTDB): domain Bacteria; phylum Pseudomonadota; class Alphaproteobacteria; order CAAHEQ01; family UBA3637; genus UBA3637. The sequence continues at coordinate 3,108 of DFKH01000115.1, read as the reverse complement.
CATTTTTTTAGCAAATACCATGGGAGTTGGTCCTTCATTTTGTTGTTCGCCAGCTGCATATACATCAGTGACAATTAGTTCATCAGCGCAATCAAATGCATTTAAAAAATCAAAATACAGGTCGTGGAAGCGTGTCCAACGATGAGGTTGCCAAATAGCAACTAGGCGTCCTTTTACATGTGGTTTGATGGCGGATAGTGTTGCTTTGATTTCGTTTGGGTGATGCGCGTAATCATCATACACGGGACAATCCATAAATGTGCCACGATAGGTTAAACGACGTTGAATGCCTTTAAAATCGTTGAGGGCAGATTTGATTGCTTCTGAATCAATGCCGAGATGTAGGGCAACAGAAATTGCGGCAAGGGCATTTTGGACATTGTGTTCGCCCATCATATTTAAGCATACACGATCTATTTTGATTTGTTTGTGATTGATGTTTGCTGTTACATCAAAACAGATACCAGAGGACACAATTTTAATATGCTCAGCGTAAACATCTGCTAATTGTGTTAATCCGTAGGTGATTAGAGGTCTGTTTTTTATTTGTGGTAGCAATTCACGAATGACAGGGTGATCTAAACAGACGACATTGACGCCGTAAAAAGCTGTTTGATTTAGCATGGTTAAAAACGCATTTTTTTCTTGGTCAAAAGTTTTATAAAAATCCATATGTTCTGGATCAATGTTTGTGACCACAGAAATGGTGGAAGGAAGTCGTAAAAAAGAACCGTCCGATTCATCTGCCTCGGCTACAACCCAATCACCTGAGCCCATTTGTGCATTCGATTGTTCAGAATTTAAAATGCCTCCAATAATAAAACTGGGGTTAAAATGAGCTTTTATTAAAATACTTGCAATCAGGGAGCTTGTGGTTGTTTTGCCATGTGTGCCCGCCACACAAATGCTATGTTTTAATTTTAATAGTTCTGCTAACATTTCGGATCTGTGGGCAATGCTTAGTCCTTTTTGAATGGCTGCTTTTACCTCTATATTGTCTTTCGTTGCTGTTGAGTAAACAATGGCATCTGCGTTGGTTAAATTTTCTTCTTTTTGGCCTATGAAAACCTCAATTCCTTTTTGACGCAACCGTTTAATGTTCTCATTTTCAGTTTTGTCAGAGCCTTGGACACGAATGCCGAGTGCCTGAACCATTTCGGCAACCGCACTCATGCCAATACCTCCAATACCGACAAAGTGGACACAATGAAAAGGTAGATTAGTTGTCATTTTGTGTTCCTTTCACAATATCTTGTATTATATCAGCCATTCGTTCGGCGGCATTGACGATTGCGAGACTATGTGCCTTTGCAGCAACTTCTTTTAGCATCTCAGGATGATCCATAAAGGTTTTTAATTGAGTTGTCAATTTATCTCCATCAAAATCTTTTTGTTCCACAACCCATCCTCCACCGACTTTTTCTAATTCTTTGGCATTGGCTACCTGATGGTTATCAGCTGACGAGGGAAGAGGAATAATGATAGCAGGGCGTCCAACCACCATGACTTCTGTCAAAGTGCCAGCTCCACCACGACCAATAATCAGGTGTGCATTGCTGAGTAAATCAGGCATGTTTTTAAAAAATGGGGCAATTGTAAGTGATTTGAATCCAGCATTTTCATATGCTTTTTTCACCATCTCTTCATCTTCGGGACGGGCTTGTTGTGTCAGTTCAATTTTTGCGCGATACTCGGGGGGAAGTTTCATTAAAACATTTGGAATATGTTCGCTGAAAAAATGGGCCCCTTGGCTGCCACCAAATACCAATACATTAAAAGTGTCATTATTTGGCATGGGGGTGTTTGCACGTTCCAAAATGGGTGCTCGAACGGGTTGTCCCACATGAACAGTTGGAATGTTTTTAGAGACTCGTTCAACATGAGGAAAAGAAGTAGCTATCAAACGAACTTTTTTTGCGCCTACTCGATTGGCTCGCCCTAAAATAGCATTTTGTTCATGTAAAATGCATGGGATTTTAAGCATTTGAGCGCTGATGACGGCGGGAAGAGAAGCATATCCGCCAAAGCCAACAACCAAAGTAGGCTTTAATTTTATCAACAATCTCATCGCTTGAACAGATCCCAACCACAGTTTGAATAATGCAATAACCTTGCCAAAGACGGAACGCCCTGTAACAGATTCAGCAGCTAATCTATATGTTTCCACTTCTGGGAGATTTTGAAAGGTGTTGCCTCGGTTATCCGTAATGAAGACAACCTTAAATCCTTTTTTAATCAGTTCAGCTGCTACACTTTGTGCAGGAAAAATATGTCCGCCTGAGCCACCTGTTGTCAGGACGATTGTTTGTGTCATTCTAACCCCCTTGAAAAAGTTTGTCGTTTCGTTAATGCTAAAATCAATCCAAATGCAAAGGTCATGGAGACAAGTGAAGATCCACCATACGAAATCAGTGGTAAAGTCATTCCCTTTGTTGGAATTAAATTGAGTGTTGAGCTTAGATTAACAATCGCTTGTGCGGCTATTTGAGTGATTAGTCCGCCGACAGCCAATTGAACAAAATAGTTATTGTTTTGTCGGATTAGTCGTGTCCCATGAAAAACTATGTACATAAATGTAATTACGATAACACTAGATAAAATGAAACCAAATTCTTCGGCTGATACAGCCATAATAAAGTCCGTATGCGCGTCAGGTAATGTGTATTTGACAATACCTTCTCCTGGGCCTTTCCCAAACCATCCTGCTGTTTTTAAAGTTTCCATGGATTGACGCACTTGATAGGCATTTTCTGTGGTTGGATGTAAAAAGATGTCTATACGATGACGGACGTGTTCCAACAAAAAATAAGCTGCTGGAATTAAAGAGGCTCCTGCTATGGCCAGTGGAACAATCAATTTTAATGATAAGCCAGATAAAAATAATTCCATACCAAAAATGGCTGTTACAGTTAAAATCATGCCAAAATCAGGTTGCAAATATAATAAAACGATGGTTAGTCCATAAATGGCCCAAGCCCATAGGCCTCCATGAGATTTACGCATAAGCTTTCCACGAGCTAATAACCAAGCAGCTACCACGGCAAAGGCGGGTTTTGCAAATTCAGAAGGTTGAAGTGAAATGCCCGCCACATTGATCCATCTTGCGGC
>DFKH01000017.1 GCA_002373815.1 Alphaproteobacteria bacterium UBA3650 | reverse complement strand
CTTGGCCCGAAGAGAAGAAAATACTGTAAAATACCTAAGGAGCGTCTAAAAGAATGCGGACAGATATTTCATGAAGCCCACAATACTCTCAAGGAAGAAGGTATTGAACTTCTCATCTGTTTGATGTCCTCAAAACAAGGTGGAGTCATGATTTTTGTCAGCAAAGAGGCGGCCAAGCGCCGTCTTGACATATTTAGAGAACTTGAAAAAATGGAGAAGCGTCATGCCAAAATATCCTGATATTACTGTTCAGCTGACCGGTAAAGATGGCAACGCCTTTAATATCCTAGGTATCTGTTTAAGAGCCATGCGTCAAGCCGGTCTGAGCCGAGAAGAACGCGATGCTTTTTACGCCGAAGCCACCTCCGGCAATTACGACCATTTACTTGCCACCTGCATGAAATGGTTTGAGGTAAGCTAAATATTTTTCAAGAAAAAATTGATTTTTTCGTGTTAATGTGCTATCAATAATATTAGCCTAGATTATCACGGAAAAGCAATGAAAAAGTTAACAATAAAACACAAAATTTATCTTCTTCGGCGAGCAAAAAAAATTTTGCATCGACGGGAACACAGAAAAAAAACACCCTATAAAAAATTATATTATAAAAAAATAATTGCTCCAAAAATTTTAAATTTAGATAATGAAGATACGTTAAGATTTTTTAATGATATCCGAGCAAATTCTGACGACATAAGGTGCTTACTTTATGTTGATTTTAAAGGGATCGAAAGCATAACACCAGGATCTGCTCTTGTATTTGCTTCCGAACTCAATAGAATGTCGATTATTCGAGGAAGAAGAAATAGATTAAAAGTAATAGATTTTCACAAATGGAATACAAATATTAAATTCCTTTTGAGAGATATGGGAATGTTTGAATTATTAAATATACCTAATATTCCTAAAGATTTTTTAAATGCTGAATACAACAGTGACATTAGATTTTTTAAATTCATTTCGGGCGATTCAATAAATGGCGAAAAACCAAAGGAATATAGAGAAGTAATAAAACAAGTTATTTCAGGTGTTCCAAATGAAAAAAAGCTCCAAATTGCCATTACTGAAGCAATGGATAATGCATTATATCATGGATATCCTGACGATTTTATAGAAAATTCAAAATTAAAAGAAAAAATGTGGTGGCTTTCAGCTTCGTTAAACAAAAATGAAAATACTTTAAATTTTATGTTTTTTGATCAAGGTATAGGAATTCCAAAATCACTTCCTAAAGTTTACCCAAATCTGTTTGGAAAGATGCTAAGTTTGTTTGATCCTGATGATCATATTATTGAGGTCGCAACAAAAGCAGGAAAATCTTCTACCGGTAAGAGACACAGGGGAAAAGGATTACCGCAGATTATAGATTATGTACAATCTTATAACAAAAATGGATATGTTAGAATTACCAGTGGAAAAGGAACTTATACCATAACAAAGAAAATTAATACAGGAATTGAAAAAAGATCATATTTAAACAAATATGATATACAGGGAACATTAATTGAATGGCAATTAGAATTGTGAGGAAAAAAATGAATAAAATTATAAATATTGCAAAGGACTTTAGTTCTGCTCCAGCAGGTAGATATCGTATACATGGAAATTACACAGGAGAAGTTTTTCGAGAAGATTTTTTATTACCCGCTCTATTGAATGATCAAATTGATACAGTAGAAATTATTCTTGATGGATTAGATGGCATTGGAGCATCTTTTTGGGATGAAGCTTTTGGAGAAATGGTAAGAAGTAAAAAAATCAGTTTGTCGACTTTAATGCAAAAATTAAAATTGATTTGTCACGATGATCCAACTTTGATTCCTACAATAAACAGTATCTTGGAAGAAGCGAAAGGAGAAACTAAATGACTACGGACAACTGGATTTCTCTTGCAGGAATTATTATTCAAATTGTAATTGCTGTTATTACTTTTTTTATAACGAGACACCAATTATCAACAAATGATAAAAGAATAAAACTGGACACACTTCTTTCTAAACTTGATGGTATAAGGGGGAAGTCGTGCGAGTATTGGGGAAAACAGAGTATGACCCCAGGATATCAAAAAATGCTTGAAATTAATATTAAATCAGATTTTGAGGATATAAAATTTTTATTAAAAGGATTACATGATAATACCTTCAAGTCTATTAAACAACAAGAAATTCATAAAATTCAAACCAATGACTATGTGGATTTAAATAAGTTAATAACAGGAGGGTCTTTTGAAACAAAAACAAGAGTTTGTGACATAAACAAATGTGATACTATTATTAAAAATATATCTGCTCTTAAAGAAAAAATTGAAAGTCTGAAATAACTTACAAAACGTAGTAAGTATTAGCTAATATACTTTTTTACCCTTTTACAATAGCATAGAAAGTTGATGTTTAGTTTGCGTTTTTGTGTTTTTCCTTTCGTTTAGTGTTTAATACGACACAATGAATGCTTAGAATTCAAATTATATTCAGTAAATAATACGAGAAATTGAAGAAATAATGTATTAATTTGGGAATATTCCAACCAACGAATTAAAATTTCTCCAAATTATCAAATGAAAACATGCCAAATTCCAAAATGAAAAATTGCCAAACACTAAAATAGCACGTTCAAAAAAACAACTCCATATTTATTGTTCCAATCACGTAATTAAGCAATTACTTAATACTAACATTGAAAATCGGGCTAAGGTCAAACTCAATACTGTCAACGCCTCTGATGAGGTCTATTTCATCTTCAGCCGCAACATCTATTCGGGCTTGTTCCAAGAACAGGCCTTCTTCTTTGCGTTTAAGCTCTTTTTCTTGTAAGTTTAATTGTTTTTGAAGTTTCAACTCTACCAAACGATCTCTTGCTTCGGCCATTAAATCCCGTAATTTTTTTGCCTCCTGTTTAGCTTCTAAAAGATTTTGTTCCAGAACAGACTTTTGTCGGATAGCTCTTAATTTAATTAAATCCACATCCTCATCAAACTTTCTGGCATTTTCGTTGGCATAGCGTTCTTTCAGGTCGCGCTGGATTTGGGGGTCTAATAAATCGCGTGAGGATCCCGTCGCTGTTTTAAGCCAGTATGGATTTTTCCTACCTTCTATTGTAATATCCTCAGCAGGTTGGTTAAGAATTCTAAGGCACTCTTTTTCATCCAAAATTTGTCCATTTTCATTCTTACCAGTCAGAATATCGTAGTCGGCAAGGTATTTTCTTTTTTTATTACGCAGAACCACATTATAAAAATGAATAAGTGATTGTTCTGATTTGTTACAAACTTTTATGATTCCTTTTTCCGAACAGGCAATTTCATTTAAAATACCTTTGACCAAAATTGAGGTTAGAGTAATCCTGCCAGCCGCTGGCTTAAAGTCCTTTGACATACCATAACTCCGCCGCCCCACATAAGGTACATTGCGTGTGCCGCTATCATAATAGAATAATTTAGAAACTTCTTCACTATCTGGTAGGGTCAGGGTTTTCTTCTCGTCATCAATAATGTATTCTGGGCAATTTTCAGAAAAATAGAATTTAACCACTTCCCATAAATCTTTATTGATCTTTTCGGCCCTTTCTTCAATATATTTTGGGGATACTGTGACTTTTTCGGCAATATCTTTTGTAAAAGTCGTAAATAATGAGGTCTCAGCAACCGAAACGATCTTTTCATTCGAAACTCGATTTACCTCCATATTTTCATCAAAATCTGAGCGAATTTCGCTTAAACTGCGCCGTTGTTTCAATACATCTTCCAATTTCACATCAAAATTGCCGACAATATCATCAGACATACCGAAAATACCTTCAAACTGTAAAGTACGCTTGTTTATCAGCTCTAAAATACGCACATCCGATATATTTTCTTTACTTAAAAGATTGATAACCAAAACATCTGATTGCTGTCCTTGGCGGTGGCAACGACAAATTCGTTGTTCCATTTCCACAGCATTATAAAGTAAATCATAATTGATAACCACAGGACAGTATTCAATATCCAGTCCTTTGGCCATAGCATCATTACAAATTAAAATCTGCAAATCTTTTTCGGCTCTGAAACGCGGTAAAGCATTATCTTCGGTATGCTTTATAACGCTATATCCGGCGGTGGTTAGCAAATCAGCTAAAACTGGCACAGTGGCAAGATTGTCCACAAACACTATTGCTTTTTGCGTTTCTTTACGCGATTTCAAGTGTGTAAATGTTGTTTTAACCGCCTTTAAAAGCTCTTCCATTTTAGCTGTTTGGGTAATTTTATCCGCCATATCTCGCATTGATTCCAAAATCACACGTTCATCGCCGAGAGTTCTTTCAATCGGAGCTTTCAACATTGAGGCAAAAGCCTGCGGTGATGAGGCCAAAATGTGGTAGAACATCAAGCTTAACTGATAGTTATCCATTTGCGGATAAGCCTGTTTTTCAGCTAAATTAAGATATTTTTCGGTCAGATTATATATCATTTTTTCATCGTCTTTTGGGGAATAATTCAGAACAATTGGCAAACGTCTAGTAAAATTGACATATTGGCTGGCCTGGCTTTTAAGCGTTCTAAAGGCAAATTGTGATACCCAATTTGATAATTCGGGATAGTTTTCTGGCTTTCTAAAATATCGGCGATAAAAGCTGTCAGGATCCGGCAAAACACTTTCATCAATAAAATGAATAAGGCCATAGATATCCATAATACTCATGGTGATCGGCGTTGGCGTTAGGAGCAGTTTGAAAGCATCGCCAACTGCCTCTTTAAGGGTTATAACTGATTTATTATCCGGCTTGAACAATGTGTCAGCCTCATCAAATACGGCCAAATCCCAACGAATGCTTTTGACTTTTTCTGCCTCACGGATAACATCATCGTATGTGACAAGGCAAATGCCTTTGCTATCGGCAGTATATTCGGCCCATTTGATAACCGGCAAGGTGAACTCTTCATCAAGTTTTTGTTGCCATTGTGTCATAAGGTTTTGGGGCAAGACAACCAAAATATGTTCTTTTCCCTCGTACCAACGTTGAGCCACTACAAGCAAAGCCTCATAAGTTTTACCGAGTGATCCTTCATCACATAAAATGCAACCTTTAATCAACCTGGATCGCAAGGCAAAACGAGCCGCGGCTATTTGATAAGGTAATACTTTAATTTTTGAAGAAGCATAAACTGCCAGTAAATTATCATCATCTCGAAAACTTGCTAATCGCCTGGCTTCAACCATGGCGGCAAATTCGGTCGGGAATCGATAAGGTTTAGTCTCATCCATAGCTATACCGTCTTTTTGAATTCCTGCCAATTTCTGACCGGCTGTTCGGAGTAGATAACATTATCAAGAGCTTTGAAGTGCTGTGCACCGCAATGGATTTTTTGTTGTTCTTCCGGTCGCAGGCCATAGAACGAATCAGTTCCTTTGGTTTCAAGCACGAAATAAAGTTTCTGTTCGCCATTTTTCTCTAAATATACGGCCCAGTCCGGATTATAGGTTCCAATAGGTGTATCAATCTTAAACCGGCTTGGAATTTTAAAGAACATTTTAACGTCAGGATCCTCATCCAAAGCCACGGCAAACGGCTTTTCAACCGTGCTACTGTCATAAATAACATAGTCATAAACGCTGTTTTTAACCGCGACAGCATTACGATCGAGGTTAGCAATCAATTCTTCACTCGAGAAAATCTCTTGTACTGCATATTCTTCGCCGGCCAATTTGATATACTTGATGCCATCAATGGCCAATGCATGGCGATTGCGCTGGATGATTTCCAAAACCTTTTCGTAAAAGTCTTGTGGGTTCTTCAAAAAGTCTCCGGCTCGACCGCTTTCTTGAATGATTTTATTCACGGTAGATCGTTTCAGCAATGTTTTGGTAGAAATTAAACGCAAGATATCCGGCAAAACATCATAGCTCTTTTCGATGTTTTGAGTAAACATTGCACCAGCCTGAGCCGTCACACCGGATTTTTGAATATCAACAGAGGCCGTCTGACTGAGTAAACGCGCTGAGGCAATCTCCGGCATTTCGCGAATATCTTTGATACTATCTGCGATAAGTTTATCTAAATCAAATTGTACACGGTAAGTGGTCTTTTGCTTGATCTTATTCCAAAGTTCCATAAATTCAGGCGATAATAGCGCACGTTTATTGAGTTTTACCGTTACATCCTTGGAAGCATCGCGGATGTTGAGTTTATTATCAGCCTTGTTCATAGACTGTAAAATCGCACGTTGCGCGGCTTTTGACCAACGCTCGCTTAAATTGAGTGTACCGGCGGCAAGCTGTGCTTTCATTGTATCTTTAATCTTATTCTTGCTATCAATGACTTTTTTATCCTTTAGCTCATCCATGATCGCGGCCGCTTCCTCATACGAAAATGTCTTTTTCTCGACAACAGTTTCTTTATATGTTGTATTAGCAAGCGCGGCAACCGACACCTGCTTTGAAGTTTTGATCATATCTTGAACATGTGTTTTTACCGGCTCCGGCATGGGGATATTTTCGATTTTAATTTCTTCCGGCTTAACTTCCGGTTTAATGTAGCCACCATCATCAATTAAGCCATATTTTTGTAAATCTTCAACAATAGCGGTGGCCTCGCTTTCGCTGACTCTACGTTCAACTTCTACTTCTTCATCATAAGAGTATCCGACAAGCATATCCAATTCGAAAACGCCAAATTTAACACCGGTTTCATCTTCAATTTCTTTTTGCAATTTATCGGCAAATTCGGCAAAACTTTCGTTGGCGATAACGTGTAGAACATTGATGTTTTTATCCTCGATCCGCTCGCCGTCTTGATTTACACAAAGTCTTAAACCACGACCGATCTTCTGACGGCAGGTAAACAGAGATTTTTGCTCGATCAGCGTGCAGACTTGGAAAACGTTCGGATTATCCCAACCTTCCTTTAAGGCAGAGTGTGAGAAAATAAAGCGGAGCGGACATTCAAAAGACAACAGCCATTCTTTATCTTTCATAATCGTGTTATAAGTGTCATCATCGGCCTGCGTATCGCCTTTGGTATCCTTATATTTCCCTTTTTTATCCTGGGAGAAGTAACCGTTGTGAGCCTTATTAACGTTTGTATCAAACTTTGTTTTCAAAATGACATACTTAGGCTTATTGATCAGCTCGTTATAGCATTCCTCGAACATTTCGGCATAAATACCCTTGCTACCGTCTTCTTGGCGGTATTTTTTAACTTCATCAATAAAGAACAAGGACAGCACTTTAATTCCCATATCAAAATAGCGCAATTCTTTATCAAGATGTGTTTTAATGGTTTGGTAAATTTGTGCGCGTTTCAAAACATTTTCATCAACGCTTCCAATCGCTTTTCCAAGGGCAACATACTCCGAATTAGCAAATTCCACACCTTCAAGGCCGCTCGTGCAATCAATTCCGGAAACAACATAGCCTTCATAAATTTTGCGATGGCCGGATTTAATAAACAAGTCATCGTCCGGTTTAACTGTGATAACCTTACGGGTAATGTGGGCATTATCGTCTTCAACATCGATTTCCAATTTGACCGAAAAGCCGTTGGCGTTTGAAACGTTCTTTAAGGCGATATAGGGTTTGTTTGAATCATTGATAACTGAATTTGAAATAACGCAAATCTGTTTTACTAATCCCATTTGATATGCATCAACCGGCGTTAAGCGATAGACAAGGTTTTGCTTTTCGCGGTGGGTTGCAGAATAGCGCAAAACACATAGTGGATTAAGTGATGCGATGGCTTCTTTAGCCTTAACGGTATTATCCACACTTTGAGGCTCATCGATAATCACAACAGGATTTGTGTCTTGAATATAGCGCATAGCGGTTTCGCCGTTCAGTTTATCCTGCTCTTGATTGATAATATTTTCGGCCTTTTTGAAAGCATCAATGTTGATGATCATGATTTCAATGTTGCTGGAAGTTGCAAAGGCTCGCACATCAGAGAGCTTGGCCGAATTATAAATAAAGTAGCGGTACGGCACACCGTCATATTGATTTTTGAAATATTCTTCCGTAACCTGAAATGACTTGTTTACGCCCTCACGAATAGCCACACTCGGAACAACAATAATGAATTTTGTAAAGCCATAGCGGTGGTTAAGCTCCAAAATGGTTTTGGTATAAACGAAAGTTTTACCGGTTCCGGTTTCCATTTCGATTGAGAGTGGTACAGCCTTTATGCCGTCAATGTTGGTTTGCGGCAGAGAATGAGCCTTTTGGATTGCATGAAGATTGTTGTTTATAGTTTCCTCATCTAACACCAACTTGTTACCGAAACCGAATTCATTTTGCAAAAAAGAGGCTTGCGCGGAGTTATCAGCGATTGAAAAAGTCATATTTGCTTTTTCTTGACCTTTGAACAGCTCCACCGCCGCATTCACGGCATCGGTTTGAAATTCTTGATTCTTAAACTTTAGTTTCATGCTCATTTACCTATCTTATAAATTACATATTTTATTTCGGGGTTTGTAAATTTAGTTTTGAAAAAAGCTTCCATTTGCCTATCATTATTAACTACTTCTTTGGGTAGAGCATTAAAGTTTAGTATCGTTCTATCCATCATCCCTTTGTCATTTATCAGAATACGATGACGCTTGTCTTCGTTCTTATTCCAGTAAAGAATCGCATACCTTATAGATCCTGAAATAACCTCATTATCAAACATAACGCTATGCGTTGTAATGGTTTCCAACTTTTTCCTTTTTTTGATTTTACCAGTAAATGGGATAAAAATTGTCTTTTCGGGTGTTTGAACTCTAAAATATATGTCTTTATGCATAGGAATTTCAGGCTCATAGGAATATCTTTTCCCTATAATGTTATATGCATGAAAAGGTTCCAACAAAAATGGCTCATCAAAAGTTTTTAGTGTCATTAAGTATTTATTGTTGAATACAACAGAAATGGCCGTAATCGTTTTTGGAGAGAGCGTTTTATTGAAAATTGTGCAATGTAAACCGCTTCCTTCAAAAGAATTATGATTTTCTCCGAAAGAGGTGATTTTAAGATTTTTTGAAAAGTGGTAAAGCCAAAAGCCATAAGCAGTTAAAACAAATATCCCCAAATTACCAAGGATGGAGGCTACTTTCTCAACAGTTTCCAAATTCAAAAAATCACACATCATCCACCTCTAGAGCAACATAATTTCCACGCCGCTGTCTTTGCTTATATAGAAAGCGTTTGAGAGGGCAACATCGTCCTTAAAGGCTTCTTCAGCCGCGACAATTTTTGCCGGCGACAATTCGCACATAGCAGTTATATCTTCCGGTGTAATACCGCCGTTTTTACCATCCAAGCAGACGAGAATAAGTCCGTCTTCGCCGATGGAATAGACTTTACGGCCGTTGAGATTATTTTCAAAAACTTTATAAGTTGCCGGAATACCGAGTTTTAACATCACTTCGTAAACAACATCAAGTTCAGAGCGACCTTTCTTTATGCTTTCAATCATACCGTCCATACGTGTGAATAAATCAGCTGTATCGGTGCTGGCAAGCGGTGTATCGTCCCATTTAACCAGATTTGACGTATCGAGCTTCAAAACCTTAAAGCCAACATCTACATCGGCGTTTTGCTCTTTGATTTTTGCACCGGCCCGGCGAATGCGCTCTTTACCGATTTCGCAAATGTTTTTATATCCGGCTTTGAATGCTTCTGATTTCTCATCAGTTAATTCCGGAAGTTGCACCATGATAAACTGGCGTTTGCCACCATCTTCCGCGTTTAATTGCATAACCGCATGAGCGGTGGTTGCCGAACCGGAGAAGAAGTCAAGGATGATGTCATCATTCTTTGAAGATGTTGATAACAAGTATTTGATAAATTCAACCGCCTTGGCAAAATCAAAAGGCAAATTATTAGCTTTTAACCATTTTGTAGATGATTGAGAGTCAAAGAAAAGAGTTGATTTGGGAACTTGGTAAATGTAGTCGTCCAAATAGCGTTTTGGACGTGGAACAATCGTTTCATCCTTGCCAAATGCTAACAATCCTTCTTTTTCTAGTCTTTTAATTTCTTCGTCTTTATATCTCCAGCCGCCAACAGGTTTAGCACAGAGTTTCCCGGTCACAGGATGGACAACTTCAGTCACCATATTTCCATTAGTTACTCCTCCGGGATTATCTGTTTGATATATTCCTCTTTTATCCGCATAGGTGTAGTGATCTAAGTCATAAAAACGCGGATATTTTACCAATTCTAACAATTCATTATGTATTTCTTCTTCGGATAGGTTTCTTTTAACAAGTTGCATGGCTCTATTGTAGTATTCATCAACATTGTTCTTTTTGACTTTCCATTCATCGCCAAGTGAATATATATTTTTGCAATAGCACAAAACATATTCGTGAGAAACAGAAACATACTTAGAATTATTTTTTGTGGAATTAGAAGCGACAATAAACTGCGCAATAAAGTTTTCTTCCCCGAAAACCTCATCACAAACACGACGGAGATTGGTAATTTCATTATCATCAATGCTGATGAAAATAACGCCATCGTCACGGAGCAAGTTGGCGGCTAAACGCAGGCGCGGATACATCATGTTCAGCCAGTTGGTGTGATAACGTCCCATAGTTTCAGGATTAGACTTGGTGGTTTGGCTGGTAATTTCTTTATATTTTGCAAGCGGATCTTTGAAGTCATCTTCATAAACAAAGTCATTACCGGTATTATACGGCGGATCAATGTAAATCATCTTAACTTTGCGATAATAAGCCGTTTGTAACAGCTTTAAGACTTCTAAATTGTCGCCCTCAATGTAAAGGTTATTGGTATTTTCAAAGTCCACGCTTTCCTCCGGACAAGGTCTTAATGTACCTGTAGAACGTTTTCCGGCGATACGCAGGCACTCGGATTTGCCTTTCCATTCAAACTTATATTTTTCAAAGTCATTGTCGATATATTCGCCACATAGCGACAACAGCTTATCAATATCAAGTTTGCCCTCAACAAAACATTGCGGAAACACGGCTTTCAAACGTTCTTTATCCGTCTCAGCCACGTCCAAGCTCTTGCCATCCAACTTTTTAATATCCAATTCCTGCATGAAGTGCTCCATTTTTTAGATTTTTACATGGCTAATAAAATACCCAAAATAATATTTTATTGCAAGAAAAATGAGTTTTTTTCTGATTTTTATTCTGTGAAATCGCTTCTAACGAGAGTACGCCCCATGTGACAAAGACTTGAATTATTTTTTATATTGTGTACTATGAAAGCATAAATAATTTTATTATAATAGGTATTGAATGATCAAAGTCTTATTCGTCTGTCTTGGGAATATATGTCGGTCGCCGATGGCGGAGTTTGTGATGAAACAAATGGTCGCCGAAAAAGGTGTGACGGACCAATTTGAAATTGCCTCTGCCGCAACAGAGGGGTATAATGAAATGGTTCATGAGCCGCTGGATTATCGGGCGGCGGATATGCTGAAGCAAATGAAAGTTCCCTTTACCGAGCATTATTCACGACAAATTCGCAAGTCCGACTATGATAAATTTGATTATATTTTAGCGATGGATGATAACAATGTTCGGGATATTTTGGATATCGTTGGCGGGGATAAAGAGCATAAAGTA
>DFKH01000076.1 GCA_002373815.1 Alphaproteobacteria bacterium UBA3650 | reverse complement strand
CCAACTTAAAAGAAAAAGGCTGTTTCCGTATTATTTCAGGTGATTTTGTGTCAACAGAAGATGGTACTGGTATGGTGCATATTGCGCCAGGCTTTGGGGCGGATGACTTTGATGTGTGTCGTAAATATGATGCGCATTTCCCGATTGTGTGCCCTGTGGATGAAGCAGGTTGCTTTACCGCCGAAGTGCCAGAAGTACAAGGCAAGCAAGTTTTTGATGCCAATGAATATGTATTGAATTACTTGAAAGAAAATCGTTTGTTGGTGAAAAAAGAACAAATCACGCACACCTATCCATATTGTTGGCGAACAGATACGCCATTGATTTATAAAGCAATGTCAGGTTGGTTTGTGGATGTACCAAAGTTCCGCGAAGAGTTGTGTAAGCTCAATCAAACAATTACATGGACACCGGAACACATTAAAGATGGTCGTTTTGGTAAGTGGTTAGAGGGGGCGCGTGAATGGTCTATTTCTCGTACTCGTTTCTGGGGGGCACCAATTCCTGTGTGGCAATCGGATAATCCAAAATATCCACGTACGGATGTGTTTGGTTCGGTTGCTGAAATCAAAGAAAAAACGGGATGCAATGTAACTGATTTACACCGTCCTGCTATTGATCAAGTGGTTTATCCTAATCCGGATGACCCAACAGGTCAGTCTATGATGCGGCGTGTGCCGGATGTGTTTGATTGCTGGTTTGAATCGGGTTCTATGCCAGAAGGTCAAATCCATTACCCGTTTGAGAAAAAAGAATGGTTTGATGCTCATTTCCCTGCTGATTTTATCGTGGAAGGGGTGGATCAAACGCGTGGTTGGTTCTATTCTTTGCATGTGTTGGGAACTGCATTGCACCATAAACCTGCCTTTAAACACTGTATGGTGACAGGTTTAGTGATGGCCGAAGGGGGCGTAAAAATGTCCAAAAAATTGGGCAATTACCCGGATCCATACATTATCTTGAACAATTCTGGTTCAGATGCCCTGCGTTGGTTCTTGCTTTCCTCAGCCATTGTGCATGGGGGCAATGTGTGCGTGGACTATGAAGGTAAAGAAGTGGCAAAGGCTATGCGTAAGGCTTTGTTGCCATTTTGGAATGCGTATTATTTCTTCTGTCTGTATGCCAATGCAGAGGGTGTGAAGGCCAATTTAACCACATCGGCGACAGATGTGTTGGATCGTTATATTTTGGGTAAGTTAAAAGATTTAACACAAAAAGTAAAAGCTGAGATGTTGGATTATGATATGCCAGCTGCTGCGGATAATTTGGCAGATTTCTTGGATATCTTGAACAACTGGTATATTCGTCGGTCTCGCGAACGTTTCTGGGATGGAACGGATCAAGCCGCATTTGATACGTTATACACTGTGTTGGTGACTTTGTCCAAGATCATGGCACCATTGATGCCATTCTTGACCGAAACTGTGTATCAGGGTTTAACGAGTGAAAAATCGGTGCACTTGGCAGATTGGCCGAATGTGGATGCATTGGCGG
Organism: Alphaproteobacteria bacterium UBA3650; assembly: GCA_002373815.1. Classification (GTDB taxonomy): domain Bacteria; phylum Pseudomonadota; class Alphaproteobacteria; order CAAHEQ01; family UBA3637; genus UBA3637. The sequence goes on along the minus strand of DFKH01000076.1, from coordinate 4,853 downwards.
ATGAATCCAAATTGATTGAACAAATGGATTTTGTGCGGGCGATTTCTTCCACAGCAAAATCTATTCGTGAAGAAAATCATTTGCGCAACCGTTTACCACTTTCCAAAATGACTGTTGCGGGTGAACAATCAGCTACCTTGATAGACTTTGTTGAATTGTTAAAGGATGAAGTCAATGTGAAGGATGTTGTGTTTAATACAGATGTGACAGCAGTGGCTGATAAATTCTTGTATTTGAAAACACCACTGATTGGCAAGCGTTTAGGTTCTGCTATGGGAGCGATTATGGCTGCGAATAAGCAAAATCAATGGTCGGTTAATCCAGATGGTACGTTGGCCATCGGTGGACAAATATTGAATGCTGATGAATTTGAATTGCGCTTGAATATGAAGGAAGGCTTCAAGGGGCAGCCTTTGCCAGATAATCGTGCTGTTGTGCAATTGGATGTGGCTGTGTTGCCCGAATTAGAACGTGAAGGGGTGGCCCGCGATTTTGTGCGTATGGTGCAACAACTCAGAAAAGATAAAGGCTTTGATGTGTCCGATAGAATCACTTTGACTTGGACAAGCGAATCCGCTTTGGTAAAAGAAGCCTTTAAAGAACACGCTGCCTATATTGCCGAACAAGTTTTGGCAACCAGTTTTACAGAGGGTTCTGGTGTGGACAAGACTGAAGAATTAGGTGACGGGCAAGTGTCCTTTGCCATTCAAAAAGTGTAAAAGAGGGTGACAGATGGCATACAAAGATTGGTCAGATGAAAGAAAGGCAGAATATAAAAGACGTGTAGAAAAGATAATGGAAGCCCATCCCGATACGTTTTATCCCTCTAAATATCATGAAACAATGAAATGGGTATGCTTGGAAGCTGCCATTGCAATGTGGCAAACAGATATAGCTTATAGATGTGCTATTTTCCCTTTTGGTGGTTGGTCGGAAAAGCCCTCTCCTTACAGTAGAAAATTTGCCGAAGAAGCGCTAATGCATGCGGCGGCTTTAGGAGACAAAGAATTATGTGAAAATATCCACAAAGATTTTGAAACAGATATCAATGCAAAAACAGGTACAAAAAGGGATACTGCGTTGCTTGCCTCTGTAGAACGCAAACGCTTGCAGGCGACACGTTGGCTGTTGGAACACGGGGCGAAGATACTCCCCAATAAAGATGGCTGGAATCCCGTCTTATGGGCATGTTTTGATGCTTGTATTCCTGCACTGAATATGTTTAAACATTATGGAATAGATTTGAACCAGCCCTACTCTTTCTGGCAAATGAGAAAGGGCATCCCTCATCGCATCATCTTTTATCCGATAGAAGCTGCCGTATGCAGTAAGCATCCAAATGCTCCCAAAACTGTTCAATGGCTATTAGATAACGGGGTTAGTATTGACAAAACAAAAGGACGACGTCATTCCATTCGGGAGATATTGATATCCCGTCCTAATTTTTTTCATCCTGAGGTGCGAAAGATTTTGGCTCGCAAAGCTACTGAAACGCCTGAACCACAAGCGCCTGTTGTACAACCAACATTTTGGAAACGGATTCATTCTCTTTTGAGAAGTTGATTGTTTTATTTTAAACTATCATACATGCGACGGATTTCTTGGATGTCTTGCCACATGAGCCATTTGGGTGATCCTTTTTCTTTGGATTGATTGCGAAGTAAATAGGATGGATGAAAAATAGGCATCATTTTGGCACCATTTGGCCCATCAAACCAACGACCACGCAACTTGGTAATGCCTTCTTTTGTGTCCAGAAAAGATGTCAAAGCTACTTTGCCACACAACAAAATAATTTTTGGCTTTAAAATATCCAGTTGCTTGTCCAAATAAGAACGACAAGCCGCTTTTTCTTCGGGCAAAGGATCGCGATTGTCAGGTGGGCGACACTTGATTGTATTACAAATATAAATGTTTTCCTTGCGGCTAAAACCCACCGATTCCAAAATCTTGTCTAACAATTGTCCAGCACGCCCCACGAAGGGTTCGCCTGTCTGGTCTTCGTTATAACCTGGGGCTTCCCCTATCAACACGATTTTATTATTTGGAACCCCTGCTGAGAACACAGATTTTGTGCGAGTTTTTCCTAGGGCACATTTTTGACAGTTTTCACATTCTTTGCGAATAATTTCTAATTCTTCAAACATCTTCTTCCCCTTTCAAAACTTGTTGAGCAATTTCATAAGAAAAGCCAGCACGCGCCATTTTGGCTAAATCTTTTTGATAATCATGTCCTAAATGTTTTTTGTGGACAAAAGTTTGTGCGCGAGTCAGTTCATCATCCGGTGATAAATAATTATCCACAAGTGTTGGAGAGATGCCTTCTGCCACCAATTTTTGTTGGATAAAACGTGTTGATTTTCCGCTTTGTGACAGGCGACGAATCACATTTTCAGCATAGCGTTCATCATTAATATAGCCTAAATTTTGCATTTTTTGAATCACATTTTCTATCCAAATATTGATATTTTTATCCACAGGAATATTCTGCATCTTTTGTTTTTGTATGCGTCGTTTTAGCATTTGACGTACTTTGTCTGAGGAAGCATCAAAGCGTTCCAGATAGTACAGTGTTATATTCTCTAATCTCTTCTCGGTTAAGGGTTTTTGCATTGACAATTTTATCCTTTACTTATATCATATCAAGCGCAAAGGAAAAAGGCAAATGAATTTCAATTTATGGTCTGAATATCGATTTCGTGTTTTATGGTATTTTGTTGCCTTTGCTTTTGGATGTGCACTTTATTTTGGCTTGCCAAAAGAACCAGACATTATCATGTGCCTTGTTTTAAGTGGCTGTTTATTATGTGCGACCTATTTTAGGCGAAAAGTTTGGGTTAAATTAGCTTTCTTTTTTGTGTTTGGGGTCACAGTTGCGACAGTACGAACATATTTTGTGGATACTGAATTTATGATACGTCCTCAATGGAAAAAGGAAATTTCTGGTAAAGTAGTGGAATCATTTGCAACACATTCGGGACAGATGGTTGTATTGGAAAATGTTCAAATGCCTCAAGCCCGTTTTATTCCCAAGCGTGTGCGCCTTTCTTTTAAAAAAGAAGAACCTAAATTGCGTGAGGGAGATGAAATTTATGGTCTTGTGAATTTATTTGGTCCTGAGACGTATCAAGCTCAGCGATTCTTTTATCAAGGATTAAGTGCACAGGGGCAATTATTGCAATTACTGACACATAAGCATGCCGAAGTCAATCTATTAAATGACATTCGTCTATCTATTATGGAACGATTACGGCTTTCTTTAACACCAAGTCAATGGGAAATAGCTGTTCCATTGTTGATAGGAGAACAAGGCGTTGTTTCCAAAGAAGTGTATGCTCTTTATCGCAAAGCTGGAATCGCTCATGTACTTTCTGTTTCTGGCTTTCATATGATGTTGCTTGCCACGTTTGTGTTTTTTCTTGTGCGCGGATTTTTGGCACTATTTCCTTATTTAGCGCTTAGATTACCAACGAAAAAAATTGCGGCCGTCGTCGCTTTTGGGGTGACAGGGTTGTATTTGTTGATTTCGGGGATGCAAGTACCTGCTATCAGGTCGTTTATGATGATTTCTCTTGTCTTTTTGGGGGTGTTGACGGATCGTAAAGTTGTTTCTTTATATACACTTTGTTTGGTCGCTTTTGGGATGTTGTTGATTCGTCCTGAATGGATTGTGTCTGTCAGTTTTCAGCTTTCTTTTATGGCAGTTATGGTGTTGGTTGGTGTGTTTGAGGATGTTTCAAAACATTTGCCAAAAGGATTGTTTTGTCGTGTTGTTGTGACAGGTTTCATTGCAAATATACTGGTAACGCTTGCTTTGGCACCGTTCGTAGCTTATCATTTTAATCAGTTTAACCCTTACGGTGCAATCGGTAATTTATTGACTAGCGTTTTGTTTTCATTTTTTATTATGCCTTTGTTATTTATCAGTGCTGTTTTAATGCCATTTCATTGGGAAGGCCCTGTATTGAAATGCGTTGGTTTTATGCTGGACAAGGTCACTTTTTTAGCGGAAAAGGTCTCTTCGTGGGCGGGATCAGAAATCATTGTGCCAACATTTTCTCCCTGGTGTTTGGGATTTGTGGCTCTGGGTATCGTTTTTCTGTGTGTGATGAAATCGAAAGTTCGTTTTTTGGGGCTTTTTTTGATTTTAATTGTGGGTGTGTTCGGTTTTTGTCTTATGGATTCGCCAGATATTGTCGTTTTAAAACAAGGAAAAGTGATTTTGGCCCGCCAAAATAATACGTTTATTGTTGTTAAAGGAAATAAAAAAGATTGGCTAGTTCAACGATTTATTCATCAACAGGGACAAAGTGAAGTTGTTTCTCGTTCTTTTGAAATATTGCAGATTGGTGATTATAAAATTGCATTGAGTAGTCAACATTGTGAGGGGGCTGATTTAGCTATTTTATCAAAAGAAAATGAGTCGTGTCGCGCCAAAATGGTCTTTGTTCCCACAACTTATTCCCCTTATGAAATCTTTTTAAAAAGAACAATTTTAGTCCATGAACTTGCAAAAGATGTGGCGAATCGTCCATGGAGTGTTCAGTATCAACGAAAGGAGAAAAAATGAAATATAGTGTTTTGATTGCTATGATGATGATCTTGACAGGCTGTGTTAATACAAAATTGCAGGCGCTTAAAGATAAAAATGCAGAGGAAATTCAGCTTTTAAAAGGGGATCCGGTTACGAAGATACATGAACATGGAGGCGAAATGTGGACGTATCGTCAAAATATGTGTACAGAACTTGTTTTTTTTGATGCAACAGGTCGTGTGGAAGATTTGTATGAATTGGGGGAGTGTTCTGTTTCCGAATGATTTTCCTTGCAAAAAAATGAAAAATGTGGTAAAAA
>DFKH01000029.1 GCA_002373815.1 Alphaproteobacteria bacterium UBA3650 | reverse complement strand
TGTATTTGCTCCTGTTATGAAACGTCAAGCGCAACACGCTTTGTCCGTTGGTAAAAAACTGGTTGCTCATAATGGGAAGGCGCCTATTTCCTCTATGACTTTAGCGACCACACAAAGTCCAGACTATAATTGGTCCATTCAAATAGGAGCTTTCAATACTCAGGAAAAGGCTTTTTCCATGGCTAATCGAGCCTTGTCATTTTTGAAAAATCAAAACTATTCTGTTCAAACACAACGTAAAAATGCACAAACATATCGTTCTCGCCTGACAGGATTCAGAACAAAACAAATGGCGCAATCTGCTTGTAATACTTTGCAAAACAAGAACTATGCCTGTTTTGTTGTGGCGCCTCAGGGGGATAAATGAAAAAGATAATTTTATTTCTTTTGTTTTGTACTACTCATGCTTTTGCTGATTTTTTAGATGAGCAAGATTTGTACACCGCTGACAAGACCTGCAAAATTCATTATTTAACGCAAAAGCCCAAAAATCTATGGAGTATTGAATTGGATCAAACTTATTGCAAAGATGGATCTGTCCATGGCTTTACCACCGTTACTTTAAAAGATTCCTTAAACAGAACGATAGAAACTTTGCACGGTTTTTTTCATCAAGGGTATTGGCTTACAAATTTTACAAATATTATTCAACAATTTTATCGCATCTCTCCTGATGAAGGTATTCAAGATTTTATTTATTCCACAGGCCAAGATCCAGATTTACACTTGACTTATTATCTTGTGGCGAGAGCAAAAAAAATAGATGAGCATCATTATTCTGCTTTCACTTCATGTCCAGAGATTCCTATTTTATTGGTAGCACACGAACCCACTGCCGATTTTAAACAAAGCTTATTTCAAAATGCTGTCTTAAAGCAGGCACAAGTTCATCTATCTCATTTATGCCCTGACGCAAAAGGAATACAAATTTTTGCGACCTCTTTAAACAAAATAGATACAGATTCTGCTGTCTTTCAGGCAGACATCAATTTTGATACTGAATCAGTGACCATGTCATATCGTGAACCCATTGATAAATCTGTCATTCCAAAACCAACAGAATTACGACACGAGTATGCTGAAAATATTTTAACTATTCGTCCAGACGGACAAAATAAAGTTGAAATGCCTTCTGATTCTGTTCCTGTTTCAAAAGAGAAAACAAAATCAACTCATACAACTTTGCCTAATATTAAATCAGCTATTGATTTAGCTTTAATTGCACAACTGACAGGCAATAAAATAGATGGGCAAGCCATTGTATATGTAGATCACATGGATGACACTCAAAGGGCGGTAACCACTCTTCCTACATCGCTCTTACTTAATGGAAAAACTGCTTTATCATCTGGATGGTACATTATTGATGGTTCTTTTTCTTATGAAGACGAACAGATTGTGGTTCAACTAACATCGGCAAAATCATGCCAGAAAGAGTGGTGTCTTGATGAAAACTAATACACTTATCCTATCTTTAACACTTGTTTTTACCGCATTAACTGGCTTGATTACCTGTTCCACACATCGCGTACAAAAGCTTCACAAGCAATTTTTAGATGAAAATTTAATTTCCTCAGCCATTCATTACAACGATATTGGTTTAAGTTTAGATGGGCAATCTTTGGTTTTATATCACGTCACCCATCCCAACTATTCCACTTTTTTGACGCAACGTGTTCAGATTTCGCATACAACAAATCAATTTAAAATAGCCATACGTGGCTTAAATGGATCCATTATTTCTCACTTTCAAGAACACACGCCGTTTTCCATAACTGATAAAATTTTTAATTATAATCCAAATACAGATTTATTAAATCAACCTCTTATTTCATTAGCCATTTTAGGGCTTGATTCCATACATATTGATGCGTCTATTATTGCAAAAAAAATCTCTGCCTCACAAATTTCATGTGATATTTTTGTACAAGACAAAGGGCATTTAATTGCACATTTTACTTCACGAATAAAGGCAACGCCTTCTCTTTCTCTTTATGAAAACATAAAAAAAGAATCCATTCCTATGACAATTTCTTATTTAGATTCTGAATTGAAACAACGCTTAGACGCCTATACATTCAGCAAACAATTGCCTTTTGTCATGGAAAAACAATCTATACCCTTTTCCTTATTACAAAAATGACTTTATTAAAAATAAAAAGCTGAGTGTACACAGCAGAACAATGTTGATAATAATACAATCTTCCAATGTATGAATCAAGCTGTGTGAAAACTCATAGAAAGTTCCCTTATCCACTACAACCCACAAAATGATGCGCACAGCAATTGCCACCAATGAAGCAACAATATACAATGTCGGGTTAAATAAGAACGAAGAAAGGGGGCGCGCTTCTGTTTGTAAAGAAAAAACATAAAGTGCCATAATGATGCCACACAAAGACACAAAACGAAAAGTAAATAATTTATGCAAAAAAGAATCGTTCATTTTTTCTCCTTCATTGATTAGCGACGGCGGCGCACAGATCGACGTTGACGTTGCTGAGCCAACAACGCTTCTTGAGTTTTCCGTTCTTCTTCAAACGGAGAAGCAACCTTTCCCAATACTTGTTGTTGAATATGCATAAACTCAACGCGTGCACGATCCAGATCTGACAATGTCATTTCTGTTTTTAATTGATTCAATGCTGCTGTTGCTGGTTCATAATTTTGATTCATTGCCCAAGATAACCATGCGTGTGCTTGAACTGGATCACGAGAAACCCCACGCCCATTGGCATAAATAATACCTAACGCATATTGCGCCGCACCTGATCCTTGAGAGGCCGCATATTTGTAGTATGCCATTGCACGATCTGTGTCTTGATCAACACCTCTGCCATCCAAATAAATATCCCCCAACGCAACATAGGAGAGCAAATCGCCATTCTCAGCCGCAGAACGGTAAGCGGCAACGGCCTTTTCTGCATTATTCGAGTCTTGAGCCAAATAAATATCTCCCAAATAACGCCCAGCCTCTGGCTTTTGTTCTACAGGAATTTTTTCTAACAATTCAATAGCCTTTGTTAAGTTGCGTGGCACCCCATTTCCTTGATAATAGGCAACTCCTAAATTCAACATGGCTGAACTGTTACCTTGATCCGCAGCTTTCTGGTACAGCATGACTGCTTTTTTAGGATCAGCAGGGACAACGCGCCCTTCCCCATACAGGTAACCCATAAGGGCTTGGGCTAAGTGATAATTCTGATCCAATGATTTTTGTAGGTATGACAATCCTAATTGATCGTTTTTGGAGACACCATACCCGTTTAAGTACATATATGCCACATAATATTGTGACCTAAAGTCACCCTCATCTGCGAGTGGCCGAAAATTTTGAAATGCTTCGGAATAACGCTTATTATCAAATGCCTCCTCTCCTTCTAAAAAATCCGCATAAACAGGCGATACCATCAGCATTAGGGCTAAAACGAATCCTATTTTCTTCATCAACTCCCCTTTCATTTTCTTATAGTATAAAATGTCTTTGTATAAAATACAAGTTTTTTTTGCACAAAAAAAAGATCGGGAAGAAAACTTCCCGATCCCGATATGCGTCTTTATGCTTAGTCGACGACCACTTCCACGCGGCGGTTGTCTTTGTAAGCAGGACCAAATTTATCTGTCGCACCATTTCCTTTAACGGAAATACGGTCAGCGGCAACGCCTTTTTTAACCATGTAGCCCTTGACAACTTCAGCACGACGACGGGACAAATCCACGTTGTAGCTTGCTGGACCTTCCATAGAGGCATAACCATTGGCTGTGACTGTTTTATCAGCGTTAATATCAGCATTCAAACGATCTGCAGCTTCTTTCAAGTAAGCTTCATCATCTGCAGACAATTTTGTTGAGTTAAAGCCGAACAAGGCTGGTGTAGCTGTATAAACGACATCACCTTTTTTGCAAGCCTTAGCGCCACAATCTGTATCACACAAATTAGCGCAAGCACTTGTCAATAAAGCCAAACCGGCCACTAATAATAATTGTTTTTTCATATTTCACTCCTTTTTTATGATTCAACAATAGGTAATCTAATCTTTTTATTTTGATAATGCAAGCATTTTTTTTGTTTTAATAAAAAAATTATTAAAAAAGAAGCTTGACAACCAACAATAAAAGGCGTATAATGATGGTGTTTTTTAGCGCGGGGTAGAGCAGTCCGGTAGCTTGCCAGGCTCATAACCTGGAGGTCATGTGGTTCAAATCCCATCCCCGCAACCAATAATCACAAGTCGTCAGCAATGGCGACTTTTTTTATTTTTAACGTCTGCATAAATTCGAATTTGAAATCATATTTTCTTGTTAAAGAGGGATAGTTTCTCCACATAAACATTGTGGAATATATTTTTCAATCCTTTATAAAGGGACTTAACTTTTTTTTATATGAAAAAATATTTGAATCTATTTCCTCTCAAAGCGACGTGCGTTCAATTTTTTTTGCAGATAATTTTGTACACGTTGTGAGGGCGAAAGTGTTCCATTGGCTTCAAAAAACTTTGACTCTATGCTCTCTAAAAAAGTCTGTTGATCAGATGTTTTTTCTGGTACAAGATGTTCTTTTGATTCTTCTGTCGAGAAAAAGACTTGTTCTGGACGAAAGATAATATAGCTTTTTTGACCTTTATCCTCACATTCATTTTGATAGACAAAACCGTCATATCCCTCCCTTTCAAAAAATCTCATCATTCGCTGTAAAGATACTTTTTCTGCCAAAAAATAAAGTTTTCTATCCATTTTGGGAAGAACTGGCCTTAAAAAGGCAGGAACGTACTTAGGAATTTCTAAATTTGTTGGAATTGCATAAAACGACTCTGCAGACAGCTCTTTCTTTAGCTCATCTTCTGTCCGTGTGAAGGGATCTAAGAACAAAAAATCTGACACTATCTTTTTATACTTTATTTTTGCGAGCCCCACCACATCACTTTCACATCTTTCTTGTCTTGTTAGATATTGAAATTTTGGAGCATATTGACGTGAAAACCATTGATAGTAATGTTCCACAGAATGATGAATAATATCAGGCATACGCAACGGAGATTTCATTGCCAAATAAACAGAAAATGTTTTCAGCTGAGGTGCATTTTGTAATTGATTCAGTTTTTGCACCAGATGATGAGGTAGTTCTTCTGGAACAACTAAAGGCTCAGGAATTCCTAAGGTCTTATACATAAAATGAACCGAACGCATCTGAGCTGCTTTTTGTGTTCCAAAGTGAGACAAAGGCAAAAAGAAATCTATTTTTTCACATGGCGTTGAGTGAAAAAACATAACAGGATTTTTATTTTCATCCACCAATTTTGTACTTTTTAATCGAATTTTCATTGCTTTAATTTTATCAAAACCTTTTTATAAGTCAAATATTTTGTAATGATTTCATATAATATCTTATATTCCTTCTGAACAATCATATTCCATGATTCCTGATGCTTTATTTTCCTTTTGCTGGAGTTCGTACATCATGAAATTCTATCAATTTATTATCTAAAGTAATCAGACTAACATTTTCTGGGGCTCGTCGAGATTTACTCGCCTGTTTCGGCACCTCATTTGGACATCGTTGGTGTACAGTTGTTGAAACTTTCCCTGTATACTCTTTTTCATCCTGTCTAGCATGATCTTTATAGCATTCACTTCCATGAACAGAACAACATTCAACATTTTGTGCTGTTATTGTACCCCAATTATGTATCCCATTTCCATCAGAGAATGCTGTTTCATCTTTTGGTGCATAACCTGTGCCTTTAACAGTTTTGGCAACAATTTCAGAATATGTGCTATTCGAAACACCTGTATCATAGCCAACACCTGTCACTATATCGGCCTTAATTATTGCTGGTTTACACTTAAAAAGAGAATTATTTGGAAGAATTCCAGAATTATTTATTCCATCACATGAAAATTCTTCCACATGTGAGGCACAGCGTCCATGAACTTCTCGTGCCTTAATAGTTCCACTATTGTATATTCCACCGCTAATATCCGTATCTGTTTTCTCACAATTTACATATATATAATCGGCCTCTATATACCCCGCACCATGCCCACATCTATTGGAAAGGCCACAATCTAGGCGATGCATCCACTCTTCTGACTTTCGTCTTCGCCGAAAGCCCAATCGTTTTATATCCTCTTTTTTAGGCGGTACGATAATCTCTCGTGCCTTTAATGTACCATAGTTGTGTAGATTATAAGCACTTATTGTATTGACCTCCACTGTTATTTCTTCGCCAATGGACAACCAATTTGTTAAAGAAATAACGTCACAATGAGGTGCTTTTAAACCTTTCATATCTCTCCTTTCAAATTCTTCGACTCCCCCAGAAAAATTCGGTAGAATCACAATTGTATGATCATCCAACATCTTAAATTCTTCCTTTGTATAGCCTGCATTCTCCATAATTCGTTTACACGACTCTGCCTTTGCGGGAGTTATTTCACATATCACCATCAATCCCAAAAGCATCATTAAATATTTCATTTGATTTACCTCCGAAATTTACTGTATCAAAGAATCAATTATTTATCAACTTACGCCAAAATGGGATAAACAACCCAATGGCAATCAACATGGCCAACATATCTTCCACAGGAATCGCCCATGCAAGCCCCATCACACCCATCCATGCATTCAATCCAAACATCAATGGAATATCTAAGCCACCTTTACGCACAAGCGATAAAATAACAGGTTGCACCTTTTTGCCTGCCGCTTGAAAAATTGTCATGATAATCAATGTCAAAGAAACGCACGGGCAAGTTAAACAAATAACGCGCAAAAACTCACGTCCATAAGCAACTGTTGTTGGCTCTTCAATAAACAAGCGCGTTGTTAAATCGGCACCAAAATACAAGTATATTGTTGTAATCGTTGCCAATACTATGCTGTAAACAAATGTGATTTTGATGGCTGAGCACATCCGTTCAAAATTTTTGGCCGCATAGTTAAATGAAATCAATGGCAACACCCCTTGTCCTATGCCATTCGAAATAGCAAATACAATCGTATCTAATCGTTTGGCTATACCCATCCCTGCCACCGCAAAAGTGGAATATTCGGCCGTCAACACATTCAGCACAACATTCGACGCCGTCGCCATCCAATTCATAAGCGTACTTGGAAATCCTACTAATAATACTTCTGTCGCAATATGGTCTTTTGCTTGATAATATTTGGGTTGCAAAGTTAAAATACTTTCTTTGGGACGTGTTTTGATAAACCATATAAAGTAAATGCACGCCACAATCATGGAAAGCGTTGTTGCAATGGCTGCCCCAGCAATTTCCATATGAAGCACAAAAATAAAAACTGGATCTAAAATCATATTCAAAACAATACCTAAAATCATCCCAAAACTTGCCTGCTTGGCATAGCCTTCCGCCCGCACTAAATGTCCAAACAAAGCGCCCATTGTGGCAGGAGCAGAACCCAATGTAACCGTCCAAAAAGCATATTGTTTACAAAAAAGGTACGTTTCCTCTGTCGCCCCAATCATATATAAAATCGACTTTGAAAACATACTGAACACTAAACCATATAAAAGCCCAACAAGCAAGCCTGACCAAACACAAAATGAACAAGTAGAGCGCGCTTTTTCATACTGTTTTTCACCCAAGCATCTGGCCATCAAACTGGCGCCACCAATACCAAAAATATTGGAGATACCCAGTGTAAATAAAAAGGCAGGCACACAAATAGTAGCAGCTGCGATTTGGGCGGGATCATTTAACTGGCCGATCCAAAATGAATCTGACATATTATACACCACCATCATCAGCTGGCTGATAATCGTTGGTAAAACTAATGTTAAAATGGCTTTCTGTACATTTTCTTTTTGAAATAGTTCTTGATTGATGGCGTGCATTTTATCCCTTTTGATTTTTAATGTTTAGTCTAAAAGTCCACAAATGTCAAGCAAAAAACTCTTGACATTTTATGCTTTTATCCTTTAAATATTGATGTATTAATGAAAGGAGAAAATATGACATCGAAATTTTTAGCAGGTTTGACTGGCCTTATTTTTTCTACTGCAATAGCTACCACTTTACAAGCAAAACCCCTTATCGTTTATTTTTCATTGACAGGTAATACGCAAGGTATTGCTGAGGCTATTCATCAAAAAGTTGGGGGTGATATTTTCCGTTTGGAGGCAGCAGAACCTTATCCCGATGATTATAAAACACAAACAGAAATCGCCAAAAAAGAATTGGCTGAAGGCGCTGATCGGGCGATTAAAGCGATGCCAGAAAATTTGGCCCAATATGACATGGTTTTTGTGGGATCCCCTGTTTGGTGGGGTACCATGGCAACACCTGTTCGCACATTCTTGCGTCAAGCAGATTTAAGTGGCAAAAAAGTGATTCCATTTGTCACACATGGTGGTGGTGGTACAGACGAATCATTTGCTGATACGGCCAAATTGGCCAAAGGTGCTACCGTTGAAATGAATGGTTGGAGCAGCTTTAGAGGTCATAAAGTCGGTTTAAACAGTTGGATTGACAAAGTGACAAAATAGACATTCTATTTTAAAAGCCCCATTTTCGTGGGGCTTTTTTTAATGTTGTTTTAAAAATTCGATGACGGGAATATCGGCGTCTGCAAATTCAAAATCTTTCATTTCATCTAATGTCACAAAACGATATTGTTCATGATCACAAATATGGATTTCACCCGATCCATCCCATGTCGCTCTATAAACATACATTTTTAAAGTAAATGTTGGGTATTCATAAGTCTGTTCCCACACATAATCTCCCACAGTAATATCAATATCAAACTCTTCTTTGATTTCACGTTTCAGTGTTTGGGGACATGTTTCACCGGCTTCAATTTTACCACCAGGGAACTCCCATAACCCACCCAAAGATTTGTCTTTTCGTCTTTGTGCAATTAAAATTTTCCCTTGATAGTCAATAACCCCCGCTGTCACAGTCACTAATTTTTTATCCATATTATTTTTCCTTTCGGACGCATTATAGCATATTTCCTAATTCAAAGCAAATCGCTCTATTTTATTTTTCTCTTGCATAACATTTGAAAGTATGCTTTACTTTGAATATCAACTTTTGAAAGGAAAAAACATGAAAAAAGTATTGCTTATTCTTATCTTTGCTGTGGTTGCCCTTATCTCTTGGGGGATTGGAATCATTAATAACACTGTGCGTTTGGATGAAAAAGCCAACGCTGAATGGGCACAAGTTCAAAATCAATTTCAACGTCGGAGTGATTTGATTCCAAATTTAGTCAACACTGTTAAGGGATATCAAACTCATGAAGAAGGTACTTTATTGAAGGTTGTTGAAGCCAGAACAAAAGCCATGCAAACACAAGTCAACTTGAATGATGAGGCTTCTGTACAACGTTATTTGGCAGTTCAGGGAGAATTATCCAGTGCTTTATCTCGTTTAATGGCTGTTGCAGAGGCATATCCCGAATTGAAGGCCAATGAAAACTTTTTGGCTTTACAATCACAATTAGAAGGAACAGAAAATCGTATTGCTGTGGCTCGGCGCGATTACATTGAAGCCGTTCGTGCTTACAACACAGAATTGCGCGTTTTCCCTGCTTCTTTCATTATTCGTCATTTTACAGACATGAAAGCTCGTGCCACGTTTGAAGCAGAGGAAAAAGCCCAAACTGCACCTGTTGTGTCTTTTGAATAATATCCATGAAAATTATATCCAAGGTCTTAGGATTTATTTGCGCTCTTATAGTGGCTATACCGTTGTGGGCGCAACATTTTCCTGCCTTGACGGGTTATGTGGTGGATGAGGCAGGCATTTTAACAGATCAAGAACGCTATGAAATGACTCAGCGCTTACAAGCCCTTCAACCTCAACAGATAGTTGTGGCTACAGTTCCTTCTTTAGATGGTTATGATATTGATCAATATGCGAATCTTTTATTTCGACATTGGGCATTAGGTGACAAAGATCGTGATGATGGCGTTTTGATTTTACTAGCCCCCAATGAACGTTTTGTACGTATTGAGGTTGGTTATGGATTGGAAGATGTTTTAACCGATGCACTATCGGGACAAATTGTTCACAACAAAATGATTCCTTTGGCTCGACAGAATAAATTTGCTGAGGCTTTACAAGCGGGCGTGAATGCAATTGCAGATATTTTATCTGGAAAAACACCTAGCTCCTCTTACCCCGTTTTGCCATTCAAACGCATATTTTCAGATAACTCCATACTTCTTTTCTGCATGGGTATGTTTGCATTATCTATCTTCGTCAACATCTGGGGACACAAAATTAAAGCTGTTAAAAAAAATTGTTTTCTCAACTATCTCTTTTTCATAATAGTTATTAGTGGAATTATTTTTTTCTATTTTCCATTTTTTCTGTTTTTTCCACTTATTCTATGGCCTTTTATTGGCTTACACTTTTTTGTACTAGTGGGTTCAATAGCGCTATTACCAATCATTAAAAATCCAAAATATCCATTTAATGAATTAATCAAGATAAATACTTCTCATGGTCATCATGGAGGCCACGGATTCAGTGGTGGTGGTTTTGGTGGCGGCGGTGGTGGCGGCTTTGGCG
>DFKH01000049.1 GCA_002373815.1 Alphaproteobacteria bacterium UBA3650 | reverse complement strand
ATGTGGAATGTATGTGGCTCATTCTGCAGCACGACAAGCCTGAAGACTTTGTGATTGCTACCGGCGTCCAGCACACCGTCCGTGAATTCGCTACCCTAGCATTCCACCACGCAGGCATTGAACTCCGCTGGGAAGGCGAAGGCGTAAACGAAAAGGGAATCAACACCGCTAACGGCAAGGTTGTTGTCGCTGTTTCAGAAGATTTCTATCGTCCGACCGACGTGGTAAACCTTTGGGGAGACCCAACCAAGGCCAAAAAGGAACTCGGTTGGAATCCGCAAAAGACGACATTCGAACAGCTCGTGAAGATCATGGTCGATAGCGATATGCGTAAGGTTGCTGCCGATAATGTTGCTAGCCATGTACGTACTAACCTTGCCGAATACCTTGAAAAAGGTTTGGTGAAGTAGAAATATGGAGAACTAAATAAAATTCGCGAGTTTTCACCACCAATGTGACTGATACAAGCCGAATCGGGAAGAAATGCTCCCATATAGAATCTTAAAATAAAAAAAATCGGCCATAATCATTTTTGTCAGTGCTTTGGTTAGAAGGTATGGAAAGTGACCCCTGCTAATAAACGAATAGCAAAGAATACCGTTTATATGTATGCGCGATTGCTTATAACGATGGTTATAGGCCTGTATTCCTCGCGTATAGTCCTACAGGTGCTAGGTGTTTCTGATTTTGGGTTATTTTGTGTTGTTGGAGGCATTCTGATGATGTTTACCTTTATAAGTAACTCGTTGGGAGTTGCGACGACGCGCTTCTTGAATACAGAAATGGGAAAGAAAAATGGAGACATCAATAAATGCTTTAACATTAATCTTGTGCTGCACACATGCCTTGCATTTGGCATTTTTGTTCTTGCGGAAACAATAGGGTTGTGGTATGTTTGCAATGTGTTAGTTGTTGAAAATGGAAAATTTTGGGACGCTTTTTTTGTGTATCAAGTATCCGTATTCATTGCGTGTTTAGGTGTTGTTAATGGGCCTTATGCGAGCCTTTTTTCCGCCCATGAATGCTTCAAATTTTTGTCTTTGTTTGATATAGCGAATACCATCCTTCGGTTTGGAGGTATTCTTCTATTGCAATATTATGATGGCATTTATGCATTGCGAATATATTGTCTTATAATGGGAATTACGACGATGGATTCTTTTGTGGTGTATCGTGTATTGGCTACAAGGAAATGGTCGGAAATTATAAAAAAAAGAATTATTCGAACTTGGAAAGATTATAAAGATGTTTTGGCCTTTTCTAATTGGAATTTATTGGCGACAATGTCATTAATGGCGAGATCATCTGGAACGGATATGCTGATTAATTCTTTTTTTGGAACGGCGATGAATGGGGCGTATGCAATTAGTAAAAATGTTAATAACTACATAGTTCAGTTTTCTGCTAATTTTGATGGAGCATCAGGTCCTCAAATCATTCAAGCTTATGCGGCGGGAGATGTTGAAAGATACACGTATCTAGCGAATAAAATGGGGCGTTTTTGTCTGCTTCTTTTCTTATTAGTTTTTTTTCCTTTATATATGGAATTGGAAACTGTTCTTTCGCTATGGTTAGGAGAAGTCCCTCAACATGCTCTGGTTTTTACGCAAGTTAATTTGATTCTTGCCGGAGTGTCCATGACTGGGGGTGGAATTGTTCAGGTAATAAATGCGTCGGGAAAAATAAAATGGTTTAAGATACAAGTTAGCATATTCTTTTTCCTTTGTATTCCAATAGGATACTGTTTTTTAAAAATCGGAATGCCTGCGCATGGCATGCTTGTTCTTTTCCTTGTTGCTGATTTGTTACAACGTGTTGTGCAATTGATTTTGATGAAATTTATTTTGCAGTATGATGTGCTAGGTTATGTTAAAGAGGCCTATCTGCGACCAGCCGCAATTTCGGCAATAATGTCATGTTTTTTAGTTGCATATTGGCAATTGGATATCAATCTGCTGCCACTTAAAATAATTGCGATGGGAGCGTGTTTTATTATATGCCTCTTTTTTGTTATTTTTCTCGGAATGGAAAAGAGTGAACGACTGAAAATTTGGGACAAAATAAAAAAGTTTAATAGGAAATAAAAAAATGAACATAAAACAATGGCTTAAACGAATATATAAACGATTTCTGGTGGACCACTACCCGGTTTTGCTGATAAAAAAATCGTGGAAAAGCTTTACAGGAAAAAATTTGGATTTGAAAAATCCACAGACACTAAATGAAAAAATACAATGGCTCATTTGTTATTCAGATACAAAAGAATGGACATGTCTTGCTGATAAAATTCTTGTGAGAGATTATGTGAAAGCGTGTGGGCTTGAAGATATTCTTGTTCCCGTTCTTGGAATATGGGATGATGCGAGAAAAATTGACTTTGATGTGTTGCCATCAAAGTTTGTTCTAAAATGTAATCATGATAGTGGTTCTGTTATTATTGTTGATAAAACGAAGCCATATGATAAAGCTTTTATTGTTGAATCCCTAAATAAAGCCTTGAAACATAAATATGGTTATGCTCATGTTGAACCACACTATAATGGCATCAAACCAATGATATTGGCAGAAAAGTTTCTTGATTTGGATACAAGCAACATTTCATCGTCTGCTATTGACTATAAAATCTTTTGCTATGGAGGGAATCCAGATATTATTTGGATTGCTTATAACAGGCATAACGGTCAATATTGCAATCACCAAACTAGAGATTTAGAATGGAATCGAAAATATGACTATGAGGCGGATGACCCCTATTATCGGCTTGATGATGCGGATATCCCACGTCCGAAATCTTTAACGCGTATGATTGATGCCGCTAGACGGCTCTCACAAGGCTTTCCTGAAGTTCGCGTGGATTTTTACGATGTAAATGGGATGTTGTTCTTTGGAGAAATGACCTTTACCTCGGATTGTGGACGAATGCCTTTTTTTAGTGATTATTATCAAAAACGTGCTGGTGATATGATAGATTTATCATTGGCGAAGCGGAAATAAAATTCAAAAAATAGCGCAATACATAAAACTGAAAAAAAAACAAAGCATAGGCAATATTTTTAAGGTAACGCAAAATGAAAACAAAACTTGTTTATGTTCTTGTCAGCTCAGAAAAAGACATCTATCTAGAGCAAGCATATGTATCAATGCTTTCGGCAAAGCATCATATGCCAACAGTTCATATCACGCTCCTAACAGATTCAAAAACAAAGGAATCCTTTTTCGGGACAAGAGAAAAAGAGTCCTCTATCGCAGATGAAATAATCGCCGTTGAAATAGACCCATCCTTTTCCGCACAAAAAAGAAGTCGTCTATTAAAGACGAATGTTCGTAACTATGTACAAGGCGACTTTTTATTTATTGATTGCGACACAATCGTCGTAAAACCATTAGATGATATTGACGAAATAGATGTAGATATCGCAGCTTGTTGGGATACTCATGTACCTTTTAAAGACAATCCATACCGATCAATGTGCATAGAGCTAGGCACAAAACTAGGATGGCCTATAGAAAATGAAACTGAATACTACAACAGTGGTGTAATATTTGCGCGAGACACACCAACAGCACACACATTTTTTGCAAAATGGAATGAAAATTATCAAAAAGGCACCCTAAAAAAAATATTCATGGACCAACCTAGCCTAGCCATGACAAATTATGAATTGGGTCACCAGATTAAAACTTTACCTGATAGTTGGAACTGTGAATTCAAACATGGATCACGCTATTTCAAAGAGGCAAAAATAATTCATTATTTATGCACAAATGAAAATAATGGAAAAATGCCCCCATTTTTATTGAATGAAAAAAAAGTATTCTTAAAAATAAAAGAATCGGGTTCACTCCCACCAAATGTTCAAAAACTATTCGACGATCCCAGTACAGGGATCGCACCTTTGACAAATCTTATTTCAGGAAGTGATGTTTTATTTTTCGATGACCCGCTTGTTTTTTTACTAAGAACATGGTACGACAATAATCGTACATTATATAAATGTTTATCATGCTTAGCAAAAAATTATATGTATGTAAAATTTAAAATCAAGACCAAATTAAAAAAAGTTATTTTTCATGAAAAATAAATACGATTACCTCATTGTCGGTTCAGGCCTTTTCGGTGCCACATTTGCATACCGCGCCACCCGTGCCGGGAAAAAATGCCTCGTCATAGACAAGCGAGCACAACTTGGAGGCAATGTCTATTGCGAAAACATTGAAGGGATCAATGTTCACAATTACGGAGCCCATATTTTCCATACTAGCAACAAACAAGTATGGGACTTCGTCAATTCCATCGTAGAATTCAATCGCTACACGAACAGCCCTGTTGCGAACTACAAAGGAAAGTGTTACAATCTGCCGTTCAACATGAACACATTCTACCAGATGTGGG
>DFKH01000087.1 GCA_002373815.1 Alphaproteobacteria bacterium UBA3650 | reverse complement strand
AACACCAGTCGATTGAATTTTTACTTTATTATTTTCAATCAGCCGAATAAAAGTATTACGTGACATATCAGGAAAAATATCGGCTAAAAACTTATCTAACCGTTTCTTCTTATCCTCCTCAGAAACGGGGGATGTTATTAAAAAACGAGCTGTATTTTCTAAATCTGGTTCATCTATCATAATCACAAGTATATCAAAAACTATACATTTTAGCAAACTTTTTGTTGACACTCATTTCATAACAAGATAATATTTAAATGGATGAATGTTTTTTTACAGAAAAGGAGTATTTTGTCCCAGAAAAACAATACGATAAAAATACTATTAGTCCTTCTATTAGCTATTTATAGTACATGGATAGCTGTGTTGTTTTCTGCTCCTAAACTACCAAGAATAAAACCCATACACCCCGCAAACGACAATGAAATCTTTTTATCTATTCAACAAAAGTATGAACATCACCTAGAACATACTATCTTAAAATTACTAGAACCATTGGTTGGATTTGGAAAAGTTCATGCAACAGTACAAGTAGAACTAAACTTAAAAAATGCACGACACAACATCCAATCTTATGATGCGCAAGTCCTACCACATACCGTATCTAAACAAACATTTGATAAAGAAATCCAAAACCAAATTCAAAAACAACACATCAGCGTCATTGTCGATGGCAGAATACACAAGGCAAACAAGGGAATTTACCAACCACGCACAGCCCAAGAAATGAGCACATACAAGCGTTTAATTCAAAGTGCTGTTGGATTAGATTTAACACGCGGAGATACATTGGAAATTCAAAATATGCCTTTTGAATTTCATCCAAACAAAAAACACAAACTACCCCTATTTTTTATTGCAGGAACACTTGTCTTATTCAGCTTTATTTTAATTCTTCTTGCCTTTACTTTATGTCCTCATCATGCAAAAGAATCAAGTGACGCCATCAACTTTTCACCAGATATGTTGGATAAAATCGTTCAAAATCCATCTCGTGCCATCGCCGTCATCAAAAATTGGATTTATATGCCAGCAAACAAAAAAACAACAGATTGGACACCTATTCAAAAAGTAGGTATCGTTTTATTGGCTTTAGATGAAGATACCGTACGACAAATTTTAGTTGCCATGGACGATAATGAAGTACGTCAAGTAGCAAAAACAATGACAACCTTAGGGGTAATTCCTCCGCAAGAATCTGCACGCATTTTATCAGAATTACATGAAGCCATGGTAAATGGATCAGCCGTCGTTGGCAACCCCACACGCGTGCAACAAATCTTGTCCGAAAGCACAAGCGAAGCCACACTCAAATTCAAAGAAACATTACAAACACCAAATTCATCTCTCTGGCAAGAACTCGCTCGCATTTCACCAACTTTACTCACACCACGTTTGGTTACTCTGAGACCAGAAATCACCGCCTTTATTTTATATCGTTTCCCAACAGAAAAAGCGAGCGAAGTATTAGAGAACTTCCCAGAAAGTAAAGCGACACAAGTTTTAATTCACCTAAGCCATATCGGACATATCAGCCCAAACACTAGTGCAAAAATGGAACAAGAAGCCATCAATATAGCACACGATATTTTAAACACAATTCATACACCAACAGGCACAGAAAAAACGTCCGAGATTATTTCACAACTTTCAAAAACGCAAAACGGACAAGCAGTCATCAAAGATTTAAATGAAAAAGAACCTTTCTTGGCCAAAAAATTGACATTAAAGTTGATTCACTTTGATGACATCGCCTATTGGACCGACCAAAACATTCAAATACTCTTGCGGCACACACTACGCGCCACCGCCATCATGGCTTTAATCAATGCCTCTGATTCTATAAAAAAAGCCATTCAACGAAACATGCCGAAATCGTTTTGGACTCAATTGGAAAAAGATATTGAAGCCAAACAAAAACATGTGCAAGATGAAGAGATTCAAAAAGCACGTCAAGACATTGTGGATAACATTAAAACATTGTTAACACAAGGGAAAATTCAAATTTAGGAGTTTCTTCGTGCCATTTATTCAACCACTCCATTTGGACACTCCTAAAACAGCCTTTTTTTTACTAAAAGGAGTCACGTCTCATGTAGGCATCAGTGAGACAGCACACCGCTTAGCTGAAACATTCACCAAACGAGACAAAAAAGTCCTTATATTTGATGCATTGCTAGGTTTAGAAAACTATCCCACCAAAAGTCAAAATTCCGACAAAATACAATCAGTTCTAAAAGGTTTATCACCGCTCTCAGACATTATCACTACCGACAAAAAAATAGATATTATTGCTGGAACATCTACCCAAAATTTAAACGCTCTGCCCCCAATAGCACAACAAAAAATTAAATCAGATTTAATGCTTTTATCACATAACTATGATGCTGTTATTATTGATTGCCCAGCCACAATAGTTCAGCCTCTATTCACAAACATGGGACATACTTTATGGGTCACAACAGCTGATTTAGATACATTATTAAAAACTTTGCGCGCTGCAAGCCAAGAAACACCCCCTCAAATTGTTTTAAGTAACATCAAAAATGATACAGAACGAAACAAAGCACATCTTTTTATCAAAGACTTAGTACCAAAATGCCAAATTATTGAGTTTTTTGAATAAAAAGGCATCAAAAATCTTGACTTTTTTACAAAAAAATCCTATGTTTACGATAGTATGATTTTAAGACAGAAGGATACTCTATGAAATTCAAAAAACTATTTGGTTCTGCCAACGAACGTTACCTAAAAAAATTCACAAAATATATAAAACAAATCAATACTCTTGAAGATCAATATCAAAAGCTTTCAGATGACGAACTCAAGGCCAAAACAGCCGAATTCAAATCGCGTTTGGAAAAGGGCGAAACTTTATGGAATATCATGCCAGAAGCCTTTGCAACTGTTCGTGAAGCGGCTAAACGGTCCCTTGGATTGCGCCCATTTGATGTCCAATTGTTGGGCGGAATGGTTTTGTTTGACAACAAAATTGCCGAAATGAAAACGGGCGAAGGAAAAACACTGGTTGCAACATTACCCGTATATTTAAACGCCTTAACCGGCAAAGGCGTTCACGTTGTCACCGTCAATGATTATTTGGCCCAACGCGATAGCGAATGGATGGGCAAAGTCTATCGCTTTTTAGGTCTAACAGTGGGCTGCATTGTTGCCAATATGGATAAAGATGCCCGTAAAGCGGCTTATGCTTGCGACGTTACATACGCAACCAATAATGAATTGGGATTCGATTACTTACGCGACAATATGTGTGTCAGCAAAGATGAAATGGTACAACGTCCTTTTAATTACGCTATTGTTGATGAAGTTGACTCTATTTTAATCGATGAAGCAAGGACACCTTTGATTATTTCAGGACAAGCAGAAGATTCATCAGAACGCTACATTGCTGTGGATAAAATTATGTCTGGCGTTCAACCCGAACACTATGAAAAAGATGAAAAACATAAAAATGTAACCTTAACAGACGCTGGCATGCAATTTGTGGAAGATGCGTTACATAATGCAGGTTTAATGGTAGGTGGTCTGTATGATACCGACAATATCGCCTTTGTTCATCACGTGGAACAAGCTTTGCGAGCTCATACTTTGTTTCAAAAAGATGTCGACTATATTGTGAAAGACGGCAAAGTCATGATTATTGATGAATTCACAGGACGTATTATGGATGGGCGACGCTATTCCAACGGCCTCCATCAAGCATTGGAAGCAAAAGAGGGCGTTGAAATTCAACCCGAAAATCAAACATTGGCCTCCATTACTTATCAAAACTATTTCCGTATGTACCCACATTTGGCAGGTATGACGGGCACAGCCATGACAGAAGCGGCTGAATTTGATGATATTTATAAATTGCAAGTTGTGGATATTCCTACAAACAAGCCAGTGGCTCGC
>DFKH01000043.1 GCA_002373815.1 Alphaproteobacteria bacterium UBA3650 | reverse complement strand
TGTATTTACCGTCTTCATAGAATTCGCTGGAAGCCGCATCCAAAGCGATACAGACATCTTGACCGGGCTTATAACCGGCGGATTCAATGGATTTCACGATGAAAGCCAAAGCTTCTTTGGCAGAGGCAATGTTGGGTGCAAAGCCCCCTTCATCACCCACGTTGGTGTTCATCCCGGCGGCTTTCAAGTTCTTTTTCAAGGCCTGGAACACTTCTGCCCCCATACGGATAGCATCACGGCAAGTTTTTGCCCCCACTGGCATAATCATGAATTCTTGAATATCAATGGGGTTATCGGCATGCTTACCACCGTTCAAAATGTTCATCATCGGTACAGGCAAAATGTGAGCTTCTTCGCCGCCCAAATAACGGTAGAGGGGCAATTTAGCGCTGATAGCAGCAGCCTTTGCCACCGCCAAAGAAATGCCCAAAATAGCATTGGCGCCACAACGCCCTTTATTTTCTGTGCCATCCACAGCAATCATTTTGCGATCAATGGCTTCTTGGTCAGTCGCTTCCATCCCCTTGACAGCTTCTGCCAATTCTGTATTGGCAGCATTCACTGCTTTCAAAACGCCTTTACCATTAAAGCGGGCGGAATCACCATCACGCAATTCTACGGCTTCATGCACACCTGTGGAAGCACCACTCGGAACAGCAGCCCGTCCAAATGAACCATCTTCCAATGTCACATCCACTTCAACTGTTGGCGTACCACGAGAATCCAAAATTTCACGTGCTTTAACATTTGTAATTTTACTCATTTTCATTCCTTTCCTTTTCTTATCTTGAATAAATATCAGTACAGAATATTTTGTAACATTTTTTCAAAAAATGCAAGTTTTTTCACATATCATCTGAACTTAAGATCATTTTTTCAAATTACCTTTCTTTAGACATTGTTCACTATCCTTACAAAATATCGCATACCATTTGAGCTAATTCTAACACTGATTATGCCGTAATATACATAACTTTTCTGCATCGTTAAGACTATCACCGAGTATGTGAAAATTGTATAGGCAAATTTCTTGGGGACATATCCGTCAATAATTTATGGTCAAATTCAGAACGCTGTTCTTTTGAACTCCATTCATACCCTCGCAAACTACGATAAATGAATCTTAGAAAACGCTTTTGCCTATCCTCTTCTATTTTTGCTGAAACTCCAAGTCCTGATTTCATGGAATACTTTTGCCCTGTAATCAATTCAAAAATTTGCCTTGATAAAGTATGACGGAATGGCTCACGCTCCCGTTGATGATAATCGGACACAGGAATATTGACCAATTTATGCAAACCATTTATTACTTGTCCTAATTTTTGTTGAGGCGCAAATTTTAACGCAACTCTGAATTGATTTAAGGTATATGGATCCCACACCCAACGCCACTCTGTATCTACATCTAAATCCCTAAAACCAACAGGCACAAGAGATTCATGATCATTTTCTTTTAACCATTGCATTTGCGCTGGGGATGGGGAAACTGATGTTGCTTTTATTTGATTGGAAATTTCTAATGTTTTTATAGAAACAGCAGTTACCTTATCAAATTTTTCTAATTCATTCACCCATGCCTTCATTTTTGGTGTAAGTGACTTCCCATGAGTCAAACGAATTTTCATTTGTTTTGCCGTTTCAGCCATTTTTTGCGAATAATACGCTTCTTTTTTTTGTTTTAACATCGCAATTTTTTGCGCCATCCAATTGATCATATCAAAATCCTTTTCTAATATTTCTAACACTCATTCTGCGTTTTTTGAATAATTGGTGTTTTCTTCTCCTTTTTAACCTTCGGCAATATAGCCTTGTTAAACTTTTCTCTTATTTCTGTTGGCGCATTTTTATAGGCAAAAATACCTTTATAAATAAGCTCTAAAAAATTATGATTGATCACATCTTGAACTTTCACCAAACTTGCATACCTTGGGAAACCATAAGGTTTCCCCGTTACCTCACGAAAAATGGTATAGCCCAAACGATTTTGAATATAGCCCACGCGTTCACCCCCCGTTTTCCCTGTCGCAATAGCATCCAAATCATGAACAATGTTTTCACGCATCTCGGGATGACGCACCTTTTTTACGATTTTTTTAAACACCCCCAAAGTAAACGATTTACTGGTCCATCTAAACTCACTTGGATCAGCATATTCTAAAAATTCCGGGACACCCTGTGGATGCGCCAACAATTCTTTATCTTCTCTACGTTCTTGACGCCGTTGCAGATAAGCATCACGAAGGCGCATCAAAAAATTTTTCTTTCTTTCTATGGGGTGTTGAGATTCTGCGTTTGTCATTATTTTCTCTCCTTTTTCAATTCCTCAAGCAACCCATTCATTGGCAAACTTTTTGCCAATTCATCCAACGCTTTTAAATTTTTTAACATTGTCTCCATTTGATCCAGCGGGATCATATTCGGACCATCACTTGGCGCTGAATCGGGGTGTTCATGTGTTTCAATAAAAATACCCGCAATGCCGGCTGTAATCGCTGCATTAGCCAAAACAGGAGCAAATTCACGTTGTCCACCACTGGAACCACCCAAACCACCAGGCTGTTGAACCGAGTGCGTGGCATCAAAAATAACGGGATATCCTGTCTGTTTCATTTGGGGCAAACTGCGCATGTCCACAATTAATGTATTATATCCAAAGCTCGTCCCGCGCTCAGTCAACAGGATATTTTTGTTCCCCGTACTGGCAATTTTATTGGCCACATTTTTCATATCCCATGGCGC
>DFKH01000081.1 GCA_002373815.1 Alphaproteobacteria bacterium UBA3650 | reverse complement strand
CATAGCCGAATTTAATGTCAAGAAAGGCCCAATCATAGGCACGTTATTAGAGGAAGTCAAAAAGGAGGTTTTGGAAAACCCGTCTTTATCTAAAGAAGGCGCATTTTCAGTCATTGAAAAGTATCTTAAAAAGGTTGTCTAAAAACGACAACCTTTTTTTTGCACTAAATATTTATAAGTAAATGTTTAAAAATGACTGTTAATGATTTAATCAACACTTTTAATATAAAGTCAAAAATAAATGTATCTCCTGACACCATTGTAACCTTTAATGATATTGAAAAGGGAAAATATTTTCCAAGTTTTAGAGACAACGAGAACTTGGGACTAATATTAACAGGCTTATCAATTATTAATAATGAGGTGGCATTAGTTAAAACAAATATTAATGGGATTATTTTTGAAAATGATGATGTTTTTCCTCCATGTGGGGGTAGTAAAAAAGTTGAAATAAGCGCCATATTTTCGCTCTATGCCGTTTTTATTGATGGCCATGAAGAAGTTATCGCCAAAGATAAAAAGTCCTCTGTAAACGCAATTATACGCTTAATAGAGGGTTCAGGCCTTTTTACTGTTAATGGCAATACATTAATTAATGACACGCCGAACAATTCATCTGAAAGTATCTCCGTCAAAATTAAAGCAACTTATTACAACGATGGTGTTAAGTATGAAGCGGAACAACTAATCAGCCAAAGTAAAAACGTACTATCTTCTTGGTTGGTATTAGAAGAACCAACTAAATGTATTAGAATATTACCTGATAAAACAACCATAGATAAAAATGGCGATAGAATACATATTGCCGTTGAACGGGAATTCACAAGAGTATACGGAAAAAAAGATGCTTGCGGGATAATTGTTGAACAAAAGGAAGAAACTGGTAACATTGAAGACATAACCAATAAATGCTTACTCACTATTAATAATGACAAGTCATTTATTTTAGATAAAAATTATCTTACCATTCGCAAACAACCAATAGGCGGTTTTCCAAGGAAAGCAATATTAAGCGCAAGATATTTGCATTTTACTGATTCTTGTACCATCCTTCAAGAAGCAGGCGGCGTATTAACATATGAACACGAATTATCATTTAATGACGGCAAAAAAATAAATTTTGAGGAACTTAACACATCTATGCCGACAACCGTTAAGATTCCAATCATTGCAAGCGAAAGCAAATATGGGGATGGGGTTTTAATTTCGAAATACAACACTAATGAGGTTTCTGTCACGTCTGATTCAGAATGGGTATACGGTACGATAGGCGAGGACTCAAATGGAATGAACGTCATGCTTAATGTGGTTGAAAAAAATGCCGACAAAAATAATGGTAGAGAGGCTACCATTACATTGGTTAGCACTGACGATGAAAACCTTTCAATTAGTTTGGTGCTTTTTCAGCCTGCTTTAAAAATAAAAGATGACACCTTCAAGTTTAGCATAAATAAGCAAGGAATAATGACTTCGGAAGAATTGGATAACACAAAAGTCATAGTTTCCCCAAGAAGATTAATTCTTTATGAGGATGGTGATTTTGATGAACTGCCACTTGAAGATTTTGTTCACCCTGATTATGAATATGTTAGTAATAATGATGCGGCATTAAGAATAAATGGATGGAGAAAAGAAAACGATGATTATATATTAAACATAGTGAATGGTACTAAACATTCTATTTCAGACACTGAATTAAAAATAAGGGGTCTAATCAAAAATGACAACGGGGAAATCATATTTTCATCAAACTATTTCATTATTAGCGTTAAGGGAACTACAATAGTTGACTATAAGCATGAATTATGTTTTGAGAACCACATTAAGACGAAAGATATTATTTTTAAAGATGATGAGCCTAAAATTTTAAAAATCAACTCAATACGTCATAAAATAGTCAATGGAAAAGAAGTAGGGGCCGAACATGTGCCTTATAGAATAATCCCTGTAAATACTGTAGACTCAAAGTGTTTTTCATTCACTCTGTTAAATAATGAAGACGTAAGCATAAAACCCTATATAATCGGCGAAAATAAAAGAAGTGATTACGTCATAATTCAAAGCGGCAGTAACAAAAAAATAAGTTTTTCTGCGTCATACATGCCAAACAGCGAAAAACCTCTTTTATTGTCAATAATACTACATTCTAACTCAATAGGGAAAAATTTATATACAGATGATAGTGCTTATGCTTTGATAGATGGGTCAAAGAGAATAAATTTAAATCCTTGTTGGCTTTACCCAAACATAAAAGATGGGTATGACACGGCTTATAATGGCGCGTTGTCAGTTTATGAAGGAGAACATGAAATAGAGATTTTCAACATGAAAATTATTGACTATGCCAATATGTCGTATAGAGAAATAAAATATAAAAAGAAGTTCATGAGCGACGAAAAAAATAATGTGGCCATAATAAAAATAGACATTTAAGAAAAATTAACGTGGAGAATTTGTTTTTCTTCACGTTTTTTTGTACCTTTGCAAAAAATAAAATAATTTAATTGGTAAGCAATGGATTTGGATGAACATGCTAAAAGAAACATACTAATATTAAAAAGACTAAAGATATTAGTCCCATATATAGTGAATGTAAAAAAACAACGCGGCGATAAAAAACTAATAGAATATCTCAAGAAACCCAATCATGGTTTGATTGACATTTCATTTATTT
Organism: Alphaproteobacteria bacterium UBA3650; assembly: GCA_002373815.1. Lineage (GTDB taxonomy): Bacteria > Pseudomonadota > Alphaproteobacteria > CAAHEQ01 > UBA3637 > UBA3637. Next base: position 8,492 of record DFKH01000081.1, on the reverse strand, counting down.
GGGATAGAACGCCACAAGGATGGGAATTTTGGCAAAAAATGAATGAGTTTTTTAAACATGAAGACAGAATAGAATGGATGTAAATAAAATATATTGCGGGGATTCAGAAACTTTGCTTAAAGAGATGGATTCTAATTCGATAGATTTAATAGTTACATCGCCACCTTATGATAATTTAAGACACTATAATGGAACGTGTGATGTCTGCTGGAATAGGAAAAAATTCGAAGCAATTGCTGTAGAATTATCGAGAGTTCTAAAAGATGGAGGCGTACTAATTTGGAACGTAAACGATAAAACCGAAAATGGCGGCAAAACCGGAACTTCCATGCGCCAAGCACTATTTTTTATGGATGTATGCGGGCTTAAGCTAAACGATTATATGTTTTGGCGCAAAAAGAACCCAATGCCTCAGGTAAAACAGCCAAGATACACTAATAGGGTGGAATTTATGTTCTGCTTTGTGAAGGGGGATAAACCTAAAACATTTAATCCAATAATGATTCCTTGCAAATCAGCCGGATTACATTATAAATCAACCGCCAAAAACATAGGAGGGGAAAATGGCAGAAGGCGCATCGATTATAATGTTAACCAAGAAATGGTAGATTATCAAGATTGGGACATGGCAGTTGCCCCAAATCGAAGAATATTTGAAACAAGAAATGGAGAAAAAATTAAGCACCCAGCTGTTTTCCCAATTGAGTTGCCATTAAGACATATTCAAACTTGGACTAACGAGGGAGACATAGTTTTAGACCCGTTTATTGGAAGCGGTACAACGGCTCTTGCCGCAATGTCCCTTAATAGAAGATATATTGGTTTAGAATTAAATCAGGATTACGTAGACATCGCAAATGTTTTAATACAAGAAAAACTAGGAAAATAATGAACAACAAGAAAATGTTACTTATCATTGATGCACAGTACGACTTCATCAATGGCTCTTTGGCAGTAAGTGGCGCAGAGGAAAAGATGAATGCCCTTGCCGAGTTTATGAATACTCATGGAAGCGAATATGTTTGTGTTGCAATGACAGCCGATTGGCATCCTTTTAATCATTGTTCATTCAAAGATAACGGCGGTATTTGGCCGGTTCATTGTGTTCAGCACTCACATGGAGCATCCATTTTTGAACGAGTTTTTGAAGAGGGGTGTAAACTTAATGCCCGTATCTTCACCAAAGGAAACCTTCAAAGCAAGGAAGAGTATTCTGTCATGGACAATGATTTATCCTCGGAAGCGCTTCTTGAAATGATTTCTGATTGTCACATTAGCGAAATTGACGTTTGCGGAATTGCCGGCGATTTCTGTGTGCTTGAATCTTTGAAGGGACTTCGTGAAAAACTCCCTGACGTAACTCTTAACGCAGTAGAGAAGTTTATTCCATTCATTGGCGAGCCTGATTGGAACGAATTTAAGAAAATCAATGTTAATGTGATTTAGTAACCATAAAAAGGAAGAAAATATGATAATGCAATCAATTCTCGATACAGACCTGTATAAGTTTACAGTATCAAACGCTTATTATCAGTTATACCCCAACGCTGAGTGTACATTTAGTTTTAATGACCGCAATCAGGAGGTTTATGATGGACGTTTCCTTGAAATGCTTCAAATGGAGTTTGCTGCGCTTTCACGCCTTAGACTGACTGATAAGGAGTTTGAATACCTTCATACAATTCGTTTCCTTTCCACCAACTATATTGAATGGCTTAAGGGTTTCTCCTTTGAGTTGGATAAGATTAATGCATTTCTCGATGAAGGTGGACATCTTCACGTAGAGGTCACTGATAAGTGCTATAAGGCTTCTCTTTATGAGATTCCTGTGTTGTCAATCGTAGCAGAATGCCGCAACAAATGGCTTGGCGTTAAAATTGACATTAATAAGGTTTTGTCGCTGCTTGAGGCAAAGGTCAACATGGCGAATGAACTGCATTTTAAATTCGCTGAATTTGGAACTCGTCGTAGGGCAAGTTATAACGTCCAAGAGGCTGTCGTTAAATACTTGAAGGAGAAGTGCCCTGTTTATTGTGTTGGCACAAGCAATGTGTTTTTGGCAATGAAATATGGCATGATGCCGTCAGGTACGTTCCCTCATGAGTGGATTATGTTCCATGCCGGTATTGGCGGTTTTAAAAAGGCTAATTTGGAGGGTCTTAATGATTGGATTAAGGTTTATGATGGCGACCTTGGTATTGCCCTAATAGACACATACACCACGCAATCGTTCCTTCACACATTGACTTTGAAGCAGGCTAAACTTTTGGATGGGTTTAGGCAGGACTCGGGCGATGAGTATAAGGTTGGTAATATGATTATCGACAAATTGAAGTCGATGAGAATTGACCCAACTTCTAAAACCATTGTTTTTAGTAATGCCCTTACTTTTGACAAGGCGGCAGATATTGCTCGTTATTTTAACGGCAGGGTAAAGGTATCGTTTGGCATTGGTACAAATCTTACGTGCGACCTTGGTATTGATGGCTATAAACCGGCTAATATTGTCATGAAAATGTCTAGATGCCGTTATAGCGGAAGAGACTTCTGGGAGAATGTAATTAAAATTTCGGATGACATCGGAAAACACATGGGAGACCCTGAGTTATTTGAAATCGCAAAGAAGGAACTTCACCTTAAGGAACTTGGTGTAAAAATTGATTAATTATGAACATAGAAGTTTTTAATGATTTGAATGCTTTTGAACGCTACGTTGACGATAATTGCCCATCCACAAGAATCGTCTATGAAGGCAATAATGGCTATGGTGCGTGTGCAATAATACAGGTAAAAAGTTTTTCTGATTGCCATAAATTGTTCCACAATTGCGCAAATTGGTGCATCGCAGATTCTGTAACTTTTTGGAATAGATATGCGGGAGAGCAGGCAAATGGTAGGCAGTTTTTTATCATCAATTTTGATTTGAATAATTCCGAGATTTTTAAACTCGTTGGTTTTACGGTAAAATCTAACATTATTTACGCTGCACATGCGTTAAATGATGCTAATCTATTAGCGCAATCATCAGTCGTCGATTACAGACTCAAGAACAATTATTTCATTAAGGCTTCGGCTAAAAAGGGCGTGAATTATTTTTGGCAATATGCCAATAAATTTGGCCTTAAGAAGTTTATAAAGTACAACATCTTAGGCGAAGAAAAAAAAGATTTAAAATATTTCTTAAAAAATTTGTTTTCTTGAAATAATTTTTGTATATTTGCAAAAAACTAATAAAAATGGATAAATTTGTAAATGCACTGTCCCGTATCTTTGACGATGGTAAAGACAGGACACTATCGTTTTTAAACGATTTTGACTTTGACACCATGCTTGATGATATGGTTGAGCGTGGAAAAAACTTACGTGATGAAATTAACGAAGCCTTTAAGGATTTTAAAGAGTCCATTACTGACTTCACCGCATCTGTTCCATTCGACGAAGCCAACGAAACCGTAAAGTGGGAAATTAATGATGACACGCTAACAATTAGCGTTAAGTCTAATGATGGCAGAAAGTCGTCTGAAACTACAGTAACCATCCCTAATGGTTGTGTCATTGAAAATGCTCAAGGTGTCATTGACCGTAAGAATGGTATGTTCGTTGTTACTATCCCAAAGGATAAGGATAACAACGACAAGGCCGTTGAAGCAGTCAACAGGGCTAAAAATGCTTGTAGGGGCATCTTTAAGTCAAAGAAGCATAATAACGTTAAAAAGACCTACGTTAGAGATAGCAAAGGTCGTTTTGCTCCAAAGAAATGAGGATATGCGGCATTTCAGACATGCACGGCAATTTGGATTTTTCCATTGAGCCGTGCGATGTTCTTTGTATATGTGGGGATATATTTCCTTTAGAAATTCAGAACTATAGTAAACCTTGCGAAAAATGGTTTGCTAAAGAGTTTCTATTATGGTGTGATAAACAACCTGTTAAAGAAATCTTATTAATTGGCGGCAATCATGATTTTTGGTTAAGTAGGCATTCAGACAACGCTAAAAATGAATGCCTTAAATTTCCAAAAAATGTTAGAATTACATATCTTCAAGATGAATCATATGAATACATCGATGAAGATAGCGGTAAGGTATACACTTTTTACGGGACCCCTTGGTGTCATAAATTTGGTGACTGGGCATTTATGCCTGAAACAGATGACACCCTTTCTTATCATTTTGAAAAAATACCTGATAATTTAGATGTGTTGCTCGCTCATGATGCCCCTTATGGCGTAAGTGACGTGTGCCTTCAAGATGTTTGGTGGAATAAGAAAGAACATATTGGCTCAAAACCGTTAGCCAATGCTGTGGCGATAAAGCAGCCAAAGATTTTACTACATGGCCATTTACACACCACAAATAGAGAAAAAGAACTATTGGAAAAGACTTCTGTATATAACGTATCTTTAGTGGATGAAAAATACGAAATGGTGTATAAGCCATTATATTTAGAAATTTAACAAAAATTAAATGGGCAGATTTCTTTTTTCGCCCATTTTTTTGTATATTTGCCAAAACAAAATATTTGAAGTAATGAAAAAAAATAAGCAAACTGACATTAATCTTGAAATTGAGGTTGTTGTAACTAAAATATTTTGGGCAATCCTCAAACGACGCAGAATGTATTTCGCATTAAGGCAAATGCTGCCCTCTAAAAACGGCTCTGACAAAATTTGGAGGAAAAAAAGCGGTCCATTTATACAGTGTCATGACCTAAACGACGTGGCAAATAAACTTACTGAACTGACGGTTTCAGTTGGCCTCTCGGATAACGTTTCTACGATGGATAAGTACGATAGAATTACCGCAGACATTAATCATTTGCTTCATTTTACCGTAGAGCACATTCTTTCAATGGATGAAATGTCGAAAATAGGGCAGGAAACATTTGATATGGCAAACTTTATCTTGTTTGGCGAAGAAATAGAATCCATTGAAGAGCCAGTTTCAGATGAGCCAAAAGCGATAGATGTCACTGAAAAAAATAACGATGTAGGCATCGTGTTGGGTAAATCTCCCGACATCGTAGACGATATGGATTTGCCTGATTGGGGAAATGCGCCTTATGCTGATGACATTATCAGCACTTTAAAAAGAATGAAACGACCCGAATTTTAAATAGGCAAAAACATGTCAGTAATATCCAAAGTAGATAAAAATCCATCAACTGCAATAATCATACCTATCAGGAGTAAAATGAATAATAAAGAATATTGCAACGATTGCCCTTATTGTTCAAAAGAGGTTCAGGAGAATATACACACAAAAAATTTTAAGTGCGTATATTCAACTGATAAGAGGGTTATTAGGCTTAAGGTGTTTGAAAATGAAAAAGTAGAAATACCTTTTTGGTGTCCCAAAAAGAAAACGCAAAAAACCTCAATGTTAGATGAAGAACAGCAAAAAAGATGGGAGGCGTCCAGACTTAAATATGAGGCCGAAAAACGATGGAGAGAAATAGCCGGAAAAATTGCTTGGACAGACCTAAAAGAGGGTGAACGCTATCACTGCCCGCCATCCCCATTTCACGGTAGAATGGATATTGAAATTGAAGCATTATATCCGGGCTCATTGAAAGCCCGCGTTATTGATGAAGATAGGTTGGTGTGGCTTTACAAAACCGATGAATCTTATAAGTTCATGTCTTTATTGAAAAGTAGCAATCATGGCCATCACTAAAGAGCAACGTGATAAAATCGTTAATTTCTTTAAATTAAAAAGCATTTTTAAGGTTTCCAAATGGGATGACCTAAAAGAGGGCGAAACATATCATGTTCCACCGTTATTAGTCTTAGATAGATTTGATTTCAATTTAATTGAAAAGAAAGATAATCTTATCAGGGTTAAGAAAAACGGTTGCTCTACCATTGAAACCATTTATAAAACAGACATTTTAACTAACTTCATTGTAAAAATAAAGCATGGAACAAATACGCCCTAAAAAACCTTATGCTGAAATTTGCAGTAAGGTTAGAGAAATGAAGCCGATAACAAATTTTGATGACATTAAGGTGGGGGAATATTATCATATACCCCCATTTTATTACCACAAAAGGAGAGACATATATGTATTGGAAAAGAAAAACGGCACTATAAAGTGTATGACGCTGACAGAAGGAGAAAAAAAACCTTATGTAGATTATCATTATAAAACCACCTTTATAATTAAGTTCCTTATAAAATACAATAATATACCGGCGCGTATAAAAAATTGTTTTCTTCCATTCTAAAACGTGGTACTTATGTTTCCACGTTTTTTTTATGGCATTAAAATTATTTAAATTTAATGTTTTTTAACGATTTATTTTTTATTAGATAACTTATTTTTTTGTATATTTGCCAAAAAACATAGTACGATGAAGAAATAATGAGAACTTTAATAACTATAATAATGGTTTTAATGTCACTATGCTATCTTAGTGACCCTCTTGTAGACCCGACATGGCCATTTATTTTATTTGCATATTCCGTTTTTGAATTGTTGTGCCAAATTTACGCAAATAGTAAAACGTCATATGACGAAACGAACACATTTGACTCGGTTAAAACTAATGTAGCCAGTTTTTTTGGCTATGACATTAGCGACAATAAAAAAAAACGTGAAGCAAAAAGGCAAGCAATGATATATGACAAATATATCAACCGTATAAAGAAAGAAGAAAATATAGAATATAACAATGTCGTGAAATTTTTAAATAAAACCGCGAAAATAGAATGAGCGCATTAAAAGACGAAAGGCTTCAAGCAAGCAGAACAAATGTGATTTTCCCCTATACTATTTTTGATAGGGACGAAAACAAAACCAAAAAAAAGGTTGAAAAAGAAATGTTTCATGAAAATTTTTATTAAATATGGAAAATCAAAATACAACAAGCACCGCTTTAGCGTTAACAGATGCCCATTATGAGGGCGACCTTAAAAGTCTCATTAACAATGACAAGTATAACATTTCAGCACCATTGTTTTTGGCATTTGCTGAATATCTTGGCTATGTTAGTGGCGTTCTAAAGTGGGTTGACGAATGGTGTACAGGTAAAAAGCCATCCCCTTACATGGTTAAATTCATCGAAATCGAAGCAGCAGCAGTTCTTAAAGAAGTAAAAAAAGAATATGATGCTGTAACAATCAGAAAGTTCTATGACGGCCTTTATGATGTCATATTGGGGCTTTATGATGAAAACATTAAAAAAACAGAAGAAACGTCAAAAAAATAATGAAAAGTTTGAATTTTAAGCGAGGCACATTCATTACCTATAAAACGCAGCCTGCGGTTTTCGCCATATTTGGGGGCAATATGTATTTGCCTGAAAAAAAGGGCGAACCTTATGATAGGTCTCTGCTATGCTACTATGACCCTTACTATGTCGAAACGGATGAATTTGGCAACGAAAATATTGTGCCTATATTTGATTGCGAAATAGATGGTGTGGAATGCCAGTGGACCATATCAGACGAAGACGATGGTTGGCGTGAATGTACCGAAAGCGAAATAAACGCTGCCATTAAACTTTTGTTCGACATTAAAAAGTTGGCTTGGGACGACACGACAAAAAGCCTCCGGCATGTACGTCAAAATGAATCGTTATCGTTCGAAAAGAAAACCACAACAAAGTCTAAAACAAGGCCACTAATTACATTGGCCGTGAATTCAGATTGGGTACAAAAGGATGCAATTAGAACCGTTACAGTAGAGTGTGCTAAACTTCTTATGGAGGAGTGTGAAAACCTTAAAAATGCATTCTCGGTATATGGCTCTTCTTATCAATCGGGATACTGTAGGGAAATGTCGCCATATTATAACGATGGCATTAGAGACGCTTGGGGTAATTGGTACGATGACTACGACTAAAAGAATTGGACTATTGATGGGGTCATTCGACCCCATGCATATAGGCCATCTTAACATGATTAGGCAAATATTGTCTAATGATTTGGTTGATAAGGTGGTAATCGTTCCATGCTTTCAAAACCCATGGAAAAAGAATCATCCGGCTTCTTTTGACGATAGAATTGAAATCATTAAGAAAGAAGTCGAATGGTTCGGCAAAATGGTTGATGTTTCTAATATAGAGGCTTCAATTGAGCCGCCTTACTATTCTTATAAATCACTTTCAGCCCTTAGAAAAGAATATCCTGAGGATGAGTTATACATTATTTGCGGCACTGACGTTGCAGATAAAATTCATCTATGGAAAAACTATGATGATGATATAAAACCATATTTTGGCGTTATAGTTGTCGATAGGACTGACTCAGAGGGTGGTATAAAAATATCTTCCACTCAAATAAGAGAAATGCTTAAGGATGGCAAAGAAGTTTATCCTTATGTTCCAGAAAAAGCTTTAAAATACATTTTAGAAAACAAAATTTATGGTTAAGAAAATTATTTTTTCAGTGCTTTTGGCGTTTACCACTTTTTTAGTGAATGCACAAGATTGCCAACCCTATAAGTTAACCAAGCCAAACTGTACTATGGTGTCAGTCAACACCGGTTAT
>DFKH01000012.1 GCA_002373815.1 Alphaproteobacteria bacterium UBA3650 | reverse complement strand
GAGTTGGAGAGCCGTATGAATTTGGTGATTTGGTGATTGAAGTTGAAAAATGTATGAAACGTCCGCCAGAAGAAACCCCAGAAAATTCAGCATTTATCAATGTAGTGGAAAAAGAGGGTGATGAGATTTTTCATGGTTGGATGTTTTCGTCTAATCCAGCTTTATCAGGTATGGAACATCCTGTATACGATATATGGGTTGTGGAATGTAAAGACAAAAATGTCCCAGTTATTCAATCAGTTCCAACCGCTATTGAATTACCCGAAGAAGAGGTCAATGTTGAGGATTTAGAAGATTAAGAAAATTGATTATCTTGCTGCGTGTTTGTTCTCTTGCGACCACTTGATCAATCATTCCATGTTCCAATAAGTATTCAGATTTTTGAAAGTTATCTGGTAACTTTTCATGAATTGTTTGTTCAATAACACGTGCTCCAGCGAATCCAATGGTTGCCCCAGGTTCTGCCAATGTGATATCGGCTAACATAGCAAAAGATGCTGTTACACCGCCCGTTGTTGGGTTTGTCAATAAAACAATATAAGGCAATTTTTCTTGTTTTAATTTTTTGACCGCAATAATTGTGCGTGACATTTGCATCAAAGACAAAATACCTTCTTGCATTCTAGCTCCGCCAGAAGCTGGGATAAGTAACAAGGCGGCTTTTTTACTGATAGCAGTTTCGGCTGCTTTCACGATTGCGTGCCCAACGGTCGTATTCATTGATCCACCCATGAAGTCAAAATCAAATACCCCAATCACAACTGGATGGTTTCCCATCTGACCATATGCAATAATGATGGCATCATCATGTCCTGTTTTTTTGCGGGCTTCTTTTAAACGATCTGTATACTTCTTTACATCTTTGAAATGTAAGGGATCTTCCTTGACAATAGGTAATTTTAATTGAGTGAATTTTCCATCATCAAATAGCATTTCTAAACGTTTTAATGGCGGAAGCCGGAAATGATAATGGCACGTTGGACAAACTAAATTGTTTCTTTGTATTTCAGAGTGATAAAGCATATTACCACAACCAGGACACTTGTCCCAGTAATTATCGGGAATATCTTTTACGATATTCACTTTTTTTACTGTTGGTCGGTTACGGTTGTTTATCCAGTTCATCTAAAATCCCAAAAATTATTTATTTAAGGCTTTTTTAACAGCTTTACCGGCCTTAAAGAAAGGAACTTTTTTTTCTGATACTTGGACAGAAGCCCCTGTTTTCGGGTTACGTCCTGTACGAGCTTTGCGTGTGCGAACAGATATAACACCAAATTCGCGCAATTCCACACGATTACCATCTTTTAATGCTTGTGTGATTGTGTCAAAAATTGTGTTAACAATACGTTTTGCGACAGTTTTTGAAACATTTTCTGTTTCGGCCAATTTATCAATCAATTCAGATTTTATCATGTTTTTCCTTTCATTTAATGACATTACAGTTTTACTTCTTTTTTTTAGAAAAGTCAAGTGGTGATTGATTTTTCTGTTTATTCATTTCTTCTGCGCCAGAGACAATATCAATTAGTTCATCCGTAATTTGTGTTTGGCGCAATTGTTGATATTCCAGATTAAATTCCTCCAAAGAATCGTTAACATTTTGCTCCGCTTCTTGCATATGAATCATACGGGTATAGTGTTCACTTGCCAGACTTGCAACAAGGTCATGTAATAAAATGACAATCAGATATTCTTTTAATAATGCACTAAAGAGCGTGTGTTTATCTAATGTAATTAAAGGTATTGATCGGCTATCCCACTTTGTGCGCTTTAACTGCTGTAATCGGTCAAAAGGTAGGGGAATCATTTGTCGTGCATGGGGAAGAAAAGCAGTATTACCTTGTTTACGATTGGCAAACAGGTAAACATAATCAATTTTATTTTTTGTGATTATCTCATTGATTTGATTTATTAATTGAGTCGCCATAGGGGCTAACTCTTTCATTGAATTAGAAATGGGATAGGCACTAGATATCGTCATTTTTTGGCTAGATGCAATGAGTCCAATTTTCTTCCCGACAGCCAATACGAGCATTGTTGGTTGATTAAATTGTTTTTGTATATAATTTTGAGTGTAATCAACTAAATCTTTGTTGAATCGTCCCACTAAACCATTATCAGAGCCAATAATAATAGACAAAATTTTGGGAGACTCTTGGGTGGTATTAGGTGCTTTGTAATCAAAATTTTCTTGTGTAAATAGTCCATGAAAAGCATCACGAATAGTTTGTGTATATTGTGTTAAAGATTGTAAAGCTTTTTCATATTGTCCTACGCTGACGGATGACAGCATTTTCATTGTGCTGACAATCTCACCTAAATCAGTTGTTGTTTTGATGCGATGATTTAAGCTCTCAAGAGACATTTACACCCCACGTATTTTTAGATCTTGACGAAATGCAGTTAGGAGTTTTTGTTGAGTGGCATCATCAATTTTTTCGCGCTTTATTGTAATTCTTTCAATAATATTTTTAAAGCGTTGATTCATTGTTTTGCGAATCGTTTCTTGAGCTTTCACAATTTGTTCATCAGACATAGTATCGAATAGTCCATTGTTTGCCGCCATGAAGATGGCGATTTGTGTTGTCACATCAATTGGCTTAAATTGAGTTTGCTGTAAAACCATACGTATGGCACGGCCACGATTTAACTTTTGTTGCGTTTCTTCATCTAATTGGACGCCGAATTTTGAAAATGATTCTAATTCTTCAAATTGAGAATAGAACAATTTGAGTGGTCCCAACAATTGCCTATAAGCGGGTAACTGTGCTTCACCTCCGACACGAGATACTGAGCGTCCTGTATCAATGGCGGGCATCATCCCTTTTTGGAATAATTGAGTAGAAAGGTAGATTTGACCATCGGTGATAGAAATCACATTTGTTGGAATATAGGCAGAAATATTTCCTGCTTCTGTAGAAACGATTGGTAGGGAAGTCAAAGAACCACCTCCGAGTTTCTCACACAGATGCGTTGACCTTTCTAACAAACGAGAGTGAATATAAAAAATATCACCAGGATATGCTTCGCGACCAGGCGGAGTTCTTAGTAATAATGACATTTGTCGATAAGCGCGTGCATGTGCTGTTAAATCGTCATACACAATTAATACATCTTGTCCTTTTTCCATAAACCATTCTGCAATTGAGGTGGCAGAGTAGGGGGCAATGAATTGTAATCCAGCTTCGTCTTCTCCTGTTGCTACCACTACAACAGATTGGTTAATCATATCATGTTTCTTAAGTTGATCAATCACTCGAGCTGTGTCGGCGCTACGTTGTCCAATGGCGCAATAGACACAAATAACACCTGTGTTTTTTTGATTTAAGATGGTATCAACTGCAATAGCTGTTTTACCTGTTTGACGATCACCTAAAATCAATTCACGTTGTCCGCGTCCAATGGGTGTAAAGGAGTCAATAGCCTTAATACCTGTTTGCAATGGTGTATCCACTGGGGCGCGATCCATAATCGTTGCAGCAGGACGTTCGATAGGCCATTTTTCTTTTGTTCGAAGTGGCAGTTTCTCATCCAAAGGTTGCCCAAGAGGATTAATAATTCTTCCTAATAATTCCTCTCCGACTGGGACTTCCAAAATATGACCCGTTGGAATGGCCTTATCACCAGCCTTTAACATGTCTGCATTTGTTAAAAAGACAACGCCTGTTGTGTTTTCGCCAAGACTATGAACCATTCCAATTACATCATCTTTAAAGTGCAATAATTCATTCATTTTAGCTTGGGATAATCCAGAGACCTCGGCAGTTCCAGCAGAAATGGACAAAATCTCATTGGCTTCTTTCAAATGCAAAGCTGGCTTTGTTTGTTGTATGGCTTTTTGGATATTTCTTTTCATTTTACTTGTGGCGATTTTCATTTGTTTCCCTTTCGTTCAGCGGGTACAATCAAACCTGCAATTTGTTGTTTTAGATGTTGACTCATTTCATCCAAATAACTATTTAAATTCCAGTCTAACAAAAAGTTACCAATACGCATTTCCAAACCAAGAATAAGATCAGGACGTTTCTTATATTGAATATGCAATTTAGGTGGTAAATCAAAGTTATTTTTTAAAATTTCGTTCATCGTTATTTGTTGTTTTTTTGTTAAAGGGTGAGATGTCATAATTTGAAGGGATTTTTGTTTTAACAAAAGATTTTGTAATTGGCTTTGTTTTTTGAGAGAGAGCGCAACAATTTTCTTTTGAAAAAGAGTTAAAAGTTGATCCATAGGATTTTGCAAAGACCATTCTGTTAAAATTTTTTGAGATAATGCCATAAACTCTGACGCAATCATTTCTTGTGCTTGTGATTCGGCAGCAGTCCACGAACGATTTAGATCGTCTTGTAAGCTTTGACGACGTGCGATGTAATTGCGCTCTAATTCATTGAACATTTGTGTTTTGTGTTGTTCAATTTCTTTATCCAGTTGATCCAAACGTTTTTGGCGTTGCTTTTCAAACTCTTCCTGTTGTAAAGCCAATGTTTGTTGCAATTTTGAAGCGCTGGACAATTTGTCCTCTGCTTCTTGAATGTTATGGTTAATCTGACTTTGTCGCTTTTCAATCACATCCATGACAGGACGATACAAGAATCGCTTCAAAATCCATATCAACAAGAATAAATTGACAATTTGTGCCAAAAACGTTGTTAAATCAAATCCCATTCAAACCCCTTATTTTGTGGCCATTTCAATAGCAAAATTCCAAAATGGATTGAAGTATAAAATCAATACTGTGATCACGAAAGCATAAATTGCAGTTGATTCTACCATAGCCATCGCAACAAATAATGTTCGTGTAATGTTGGAAGATTCGTCTGGTTGCTGAGCCATAGAACGCAAAGCATTTGAGGCAATCATTGATTCACCAATAGCAGGTCCAACACCTCCAATAGCAATACATAAAGCTGCTGATAAAATAGACATAACACCAATCCACGTAATTGAATCCATTTTCATTCTCCTTTTGTATCGTTGTTAATCAAAATCCTCTGGTGCTACCGCCGATACATATACGATAGCGAGAAGTGCAAAAATATAAGCTTGAATTGTTCCTGTTAAAAGCCCCAATAATTGCAAAGGAACAGGAATAACAAATGGCGCTAACATCATCAAAGAAGTGGCAATAACTATGCCACTGAGCATGTTTCCGTATAAACGGAACGCTAATGCAAAAGTGGACGAAAAATCAGACAAGAGATTTAATGGTAACATGATGGGAGTAGGGTCTATGAATTTTTTAAAATATTTTTTGACGCCAGCATTTTTAATCCCAAAATAAGGAATTGCAAAAAACACAACCGAGGCAAATGCTGCTGTTGTTGACAGACTTGCTGTTGGTGGATCAAACCAAGGTATTATGGATAAGAAATTTGACATGGCAATAAATAGAAAAAGTGTTCCGATTAAGGAAATGTACTTGTGTGGACGATCATTGCTTACATCATGGATTTGACCACAAAGCGCCGTCACAATCATCTCGACAACAACTTGACGTTTTGTAATGCCTTTTATAGAGGTCAGGTTGTGTGTTGCCCATATAGAAAGAAGGGTAATAGAAAGCATTGCAATCCATGTGTAAAATAAGGTTGAGTTCACTGGAAGCCCAAACAGAGAAAAGAGGATATTAGAATCAAGATCTTGAATCATTTTTCCTCCTTGATTTCACGATGGATACAATGCAAAAACGAGAGATAATAAAAGCCACTATAATCCATAAAAATCTGGCCGCATTATGTTCGGCAAAGAAAAAAGCTAAACCAAAAACAAGAGCAAAGCGTCCGATAAGAGATGTCAAAAACAACACAAGTGGATGTTTTACTTTGTTTAATGATTTCGCCGTTAGCCACAGTAACCACAAATATATAATGGAAATAAAGACACCTATCAATAATGAGTATACAATTATGCCAAAAGGAAGATAGAGAGAGATCATTTTTTCCTCCTTTTATTTTTTGGATGTAATCCTATTGTTTTATAAAACCAGATATTTGCATTAAAGAAACCTATAATGCCTCCCACCAATATCATATTTAGTGTCCAAGAAATATGTGGCACTGAGAGATGATTGTCTAATAAACGACCAATAAAAATTCCAATAACAACTGGTATAGCTACTTGAAAGCCATAAATAGTTAGAAGTGCGGCACGATAAGCAAATTGACGTTGGGATCTGTTTTTTAAATTATTTGCTTTTTTGATCAATAGTTTTGATTGATTGTCAAAGTAACGATTAAATCCCTGCATGAGATCCTCCTTTACTTAAATTCATCAATCCTTTTGTTAGTCCTAATTCTAAACGAGCCATTGATAGATTTAATTCTTTGCGTTCTTGCTCCATATCTTTAAAAGTCGTGGCAATTGTTTGTTTCAATGTATCTAAATTATTACCTAAAACGACCAATGGTGTGGAAATGCAAACGCTTGCGCCGCGCTTGACAAGAACCCCATGATCACAGGCAGCATAATATATCTTATTGTTCATTACATATGTAATAATACTACTTTTTAAAGCGGTGATAAAATCAATATGTTTGGGCAAAATGGTAAAGAAACCATCCAAAGCCTCTACGTCTACTTTT
The DNA here is from genome assembly GCA_002373815.1 of Alphaproteobacteria bacterium UBA3650. Classification (GTDB taxonomy): domain Bacteria; phylum Pseudomonadota; class Alphaproteobacteria; order CAAHEQ01; family UBA3637; genus UBA3637. Next base: position 829 of record DFKH01000012.1, on the reverse strand, counting down.
TCAACGGAAGCATCCAAGATCACTTGCATTGGAGTCATGAGTTTCAAATTCATCTATTGCCTTTTCTTTTTATGTTTTTTGATTGCTTCTTCGACTGTACCGACCATAAAGAAATCATCCTCGCTATAATCGTTAAATTCGCCGGATAAAATGCGCTCACAACCTTCTAAGGTATCCTTTAGATCCACAGATCGACCTTCCATGTTTGTAAATTGCTGTGTCGTAAAAAAAGGTTGAGTCAAAAAACGTTCTAGTTTACGAGCAGTTTGGACTGTTTGTTGATCTTTTTCTGGTAATTCATCAAAACCCAACATGGCAATAATGTCTTTTAAATCTTCATATTGAGCTAAAGTCCTGCGGACAGCGGTTGCAATGCGATAATGTCTTTCTCCGACAATTAGGGGCGTTAGCATATTGGAATTGGACTGTAGTGGATCCAGAGCGGGGTATAATCCTTGTGCCGCACGATTTCTTGATAACACGATTGTTGAAGACAAGTGTTGAAACGTATGAATGGCTGATGGATCGGTAAAATCATCAGCGGGTACATAGACTGCCTGAATGGATGTGATAGCTGCATCCTTTGTGGAAGAGATGCGTTCTTCCAAATCAGCGATGTCTGTTCCTAAATTAGGTTGGTATCCTACACGGGACGGAATTTGCCCCAAAGAAACAGAAACTTCTGAACCAGCTTGAATGAAGCGGAAAATATTATCTATCAATAATAAAACATCAGTTTTTTCTGTATCACGAAAATATTCAGCCATTGCGAGAGCTGACAAGGCAACACGAAAACGAATTCCGGGGGCTTCATTCATCTGACCAAAAA
>DFKH01000037.1 GCA_002373815.1 Alphaproteobacteria bacterium UBA3650 | reverse complement strand
TTTCTGCGGGTAATCCATGGCAATCCCAACCATATGGACGCTCCACCTTTTTACCCAACATTGTTTGAAAACGCGCCACAGCATCTTTCACATAGGACACAAAAATATGTCCATAATGTGGCTGACCATTGGCAAATGGAGGGCCATCATAAAAAACGAATTCATCTCCATTTTGACGCGCATCTTTTACCGCCTCAAAAATATGATTATCATCCCACCCCTTTAAAACTTCTTCTTCCATTTTGGGAAAATCACATTTACCATTCAATTCTGGATAATACTTTTGTTTATCAGTCATTTTAAAATCCTTTGTATCATAAAGTTAAAAACTGGCACCTATTGTACCAAATAATTCATTAAAAATCAAGTTATTTTAAGCCAAAGAAAGTGTAATTGTATCATCACCCGCATCGAGGCGAATAATCAAACCTTCTTCCTTTGCAATCTGATTCAGCCACAAAGGCATAACCAACTTTGGATCACATGGCACCTTTGTTCCCATTAAAGCCTGCATAAACACAGGATCTTGATAAAGTTCCTTTGAATGAACTGTCAACGTCTGATTTGATAGCTCTAAAACACCACCAACGCCCAACAATTCTATGCCCACCGCAACCATAGCTAATTGTAAGCGAGAAGAGAGTTCACCACTAAATTCAACACGAACAGCCAAAGTATTTAAATAACGATGAATCAAATGAGCATCTATCGACTTCGTTTCAGCACCAAATAGCGCTCTAAAAAAAGCCAATCTAGCTGTCAGCTGATGCGCACTTGTTTCCAATAAATCAACAGATTCACTAATAAATGAAGCGTCCATCTTCATCAAATCAACTGTATTAGAAAATGCACCAATAGCACCAGCCAAATCATGACTAACACGCACCACAATTGCTTCCGTTAAATTCATCTGTTTTTTCCTTTTTTAATTACTTTACCAAACATATCAGGACTATCAACCCATAAAGCACCAGCCGCCATTAAAGCCATTTTTTTAGCCTCTATCACATCCAAAAATTTAACCGTTTGCATACCTAATAAAGGACGCTTATCCGAACGATCCAACGACCGCCCTGGGATGTAACACCACATTGGCTTTTTATTTTTTTGTTTTTTATAAAATTCTGCTAACTCATACTCAAACTGACCATGCACTTGACCAATAACGACAATACCTTCCGTAGCCTCATCTTTCAATAAAGCGCTTACAACAGGAACAAACGATGTAGCAATAAGGTGATCAGCCCCCAACGAAACAACACTAGACACACCAACTCCCGCATTAGACAATTGACGAGCTACTTCCCACAACAATGAGGACGACCGCCCTACAAGGGCAATTTTCCCTTTCTTAAACAAATGCAAAGGTACAGATCCAACCACTGTTTGATTCATAACCCCAATTCCCATAGACGAAGGACCAACAAGGCAAACCCCCATTTTCTCAGCCAAATTTTTCATTTTCAATGCTTCATGCATCGGCAATCGTTCCGTAATACAAACGACCATTTTAATACCCGCTTTCATTGCTTCTTCCACATCCTTTAACGCATGTGTAGGCGTTGCAAAAACAACACTCACTTTCGGATCTTTTGCTTTAACCGCCTCAGAAACAGTTTTATAAACAGGAACACCCAAAAATTGACGAATATTTTTATCAGCACTTGTACCTGCGACAATATGACTTCCATAGGCCAACGCCAATTCTGTATGAACAGCGCCAATACTACTTGTAATTCCTTGACACAAAATGGGTGTTTCTTTTGTTGGTAAGAAAAACATTAGCGTTTCTCCTTTACAGCTTTGACAACAGCACGGACTGCTTCGTCCATTTTAGTTTTAACAACAAATGGCAAACGAGATTCATACAATAAGCGCTGTCCGGCATCCATATTGATACCATCCATACGGACAACTAATGGCAACCCCGTCGCCATTTCTGGAGAGGCAGCAATCAATCCTTCAGCAATTAAATCACACCGTGTAGATCCCCCAAAGATATTCACCAATACACCATCCACATTGGGCTCTGATAAAACCAACCGTAATGCTTTTGTCACTGTTTCTTTCGTGGGTTCTGTTCCAATATCCAACAAAGCCGCCACTTTTCCACCTTTACGTTGAATCAAATCAACAGTCGCCCAACCAAGTCCTATCCCATTGACAACACAAGCAATATTACCTTTTAACCCCATATATCTAAAATGATTTTCACGCGCCAATTTTTCACGTTCCTTGCCAATTCGAGACTCAATCAAGGGAATCAATTCTGGAAATTTATGAGTCGTATTGGGATCGAAAACCAAGCGACCATCAATAATCTTCAATGAACCATCTTTTAACTGCACAATCGGAGATAATTCAACAGCCATCGCGCCATAAAAACGGAACAATTTATATGCTTTTTTGAGGATATTCAACAAACTTTTTTGCGTCTTTTCATCTGTCACATGAAAAGCACATAAAGCGCCATCTAAAATATCTTCTGTTAAAGTATTATCAATGTGAAAAGACGTCAATTTTCCCAAAGGAGAAACAACAGACAACATTTGACATTGTTCTTCAAAATTGACACGAAAAACAAAACGTCCTATCTCTGTCGCTTCATTCACACCACCCTCAACATAGATTTTGTGAATTTCAAACAAAGTATCTGCCTCATTCAACCAACTAGGATGTCCAAACAATTCAGTGGCAGCAGCAAATAAATCTTCTCTATTCTTAACATAAATACACCCATTTGTTCTGGTATCTGGCGTCAACAAAGAACCGTAACAAGCGCTTCCACCAACTATCTGAGCTTTTAAAAAATAAGGTGGCTTACCAATTTTTTTAGCAACCTCAACTGCTTCTTCAGGAGTATAAGCCACCACACCTTTCAACACAGGCAATTTTGCCTGTCTAAAGATATGTTTAACGTGGTATTCCTGCAATTCCATAAAGAATTCTCCCCTTATATGACACTTGTTTATTTTGGCATAAAAACACAAAAAAAGCAAGCATATTTTAAACGTGTTTAATTTCTAAAATACCAATAATTTGTGATAATTGAGAAAGAGTATCTGGATGGAGAGCATAACGATCAGGCAGAGCAATTTCAACCTCATTTTCACCA
>DFKH01000058.1 GCA_002373815.1 Alphaproteobacteria bacterium UBA3650 | reverse complement strand
AGCTGCTCTACCAACTGAGCTATGCGCCCCACGAGAATGACCTCTATTATAATCTAAGTTTCCAAAAATTGCAACATTTTTTTTCAATTCATATTGTTTTTAGAATTGCACCTTTACACCTGTACGCACCTTTGCATTCAATTCATCACGCAATTCTGTCATCGCATCGCCATAAAGGGTCACATCTTCTTTATCGTAGCTAAATCCTGCGTTAAACATCATCCGATTTACAGATTGATCTTCATCATGCACTGTGAACGATCCACGCATTCCCTGCATTTGCAATCTCATTTCATATGGATTGGCAAATTCATGATAGGCCATTACGCCCGCATTCAAATTCAATGTTCCATGAGCCAACTCTGTTTCATGAGATGCGTGGAAGCCAATACCACCTTCTACAGATATAGTATTTTGTGTGGGGATATTCAGACTGAATTGTTTTTTCGTTTCACGCCCTTTTTGTTGATAGCCCAAAACGTTAAATTCTGCGGTTGGGAACAGCTTCCAATCACCCACATTCACTTCATATCTAGCCTCATTTCCCACACCATATAGGCGTTTTTCAATGACCCCATCATAACTTGCATTGTTTAATCCAGCCCTATCATATTTTGCTTGAGCATATCCCAAGCGAGGCGTCATCATGAAATGCATTTTCTTTGTTTTGTATCCCAAAGGCACAATCATTTGATAGCTTGTTTGTTTCCGTTTATTTGTATTTTGATTATCGGCAGAGGCGATATCTGTGAACGCTATTGCTAAGCCAAGAGACTTGTTATCCACCTTTTTATTCATCAAACTATATTTAATGTGAGCACTATTACTTCCTTTAAAATTCATCTGGTCAACATTTTGGACAATGCTTAGCTTTTCCGTTTTATTGTTAAATAATTGATGATTCATATTTGCGCTCAACTCTCTCATCATGCTTAAATCCTCAAAATTCAAGCGACCAAACATTTTCTGACCACTCAAAGCCGCTATATTTCGTCGTAAAGCGTTGGCTGAACCAACTTTTTTCAAAGCTGTGAATAAATTTTCATTTTGCTTTAATGCATAGTTCTTTTCCAAGAAGCCAGCCATGCTGTTGTTATCCGTAAAGTTTTGGAAATCTTTCCGAGTCATTGTGATATCCCCAACATCATTTGTCGTTGCGTCAAACAGCGCTGAAGATGATGCTACATGCAATCCTGTCATATCTTCTGTTTTAAGTGCATCATTCAATGTATAACTGTCTTCAAAACCATTTGTGATGACATCATTTTGTACAGACAAAGTACCACTAAGCGCAGGAGCTTCATATGTTCCGCCTGTCCCAATATTCATTTGACCATCCATTGCATCAAAATCAATCGGCACAATTGAACTTACTAAAGAATTATTGTTAAATGCTGCACCACCTAGATGGATAAAATGGTCAAATGAATCAATCCCCATATTTTTCTCCACAGAGGCTGTGTGGATAACATGATCCCCAGTTGTCGCAGATCCAACTTGAATTGTTCCACTATTTGATACAGAACAACCTTTTTCTGGGCTACAATTTGATTCTATATAAATCCCATATCCCGCAGCACTTCCTATCGTAATAGTTTTTGTATTTATGATTGTTGAATTGGTGCCATCTTTAACATAGATTCCATAACTATTTGCAATTTTATTAGTAACTTCAATTGTTCCACTATTCTCTATACGACCGCCCCCTTCTGAATAAATACCATATGCCGTACCACCCGTATAATTGCCAGTTGGAGTCCATGTAGTTGACGTTGGACTTGATGTTTCTTTATTTTTCGTTGTTGTCGCCACTTCTCTTGTAATATTAATTTTTCCTTGATTATAGATATTCACACTTTTTCCACCATATATGCCAATTGCCGTGGACAAATCACCGCCACTTGGCTCAGAGCTATTTGATGCAGTTGAATCACCCTCTGCTTTGAATTTTGCTCCAATAAAGTTGATAGTAATCTTGTCATTTGTACGATTTTTTATATCTGCACTTGCTCCTACACTAGCCATTCCTCGAAACGATCCTGTTGCCTTATTTTCGGAATTTATTTTTGGAATACCGGTCACTATTATTGTTGAAGTTCCCGTTCCTGAATCGATATTTTTTGATGCATACATTCCATATGCATTTTGTGTACCATATGAAAATACGGAAATTGTTCCCGTCCCTCCCTCATGTCCATTATATAAATTTGTGCCTACCATACCAAATACATTACCATTTATATCGCTTTCAGGATTTATTTCATTACCTTTAATAATATTGATCTCTCCTGTGGCATTTTTTCCATAGGCATTGTATTGCACCGCCCCACCACTCATGCCACGTAATCCCCAATTTCCCGTTACTTCAATATAACCTTTCGTGGTCGCTGTTGAGGTGGAAGCAATCAAAGAACGTGCATTAGCTACAATATCTGTACTATCGTCACCTCCCACCATTCCATAGGCTTTTGTTCTTGATCTCACCACTACTTTTCCTTCCACACTTCCGGCCGTCACGTGTTCTGTCGCAAAGGCATTATACGCAGAATCGGTTGCATTGATACCAAATACATCTACAACGCCTAATCCATGAGTTCCATTGATAAAAATATTCCCAGTTATAACACCTTTCATTTTATCCGTTGCCGCAGGTGTACCAGATGACTCTGTGCTATTATAATCATAATGAGCATTTACAAATGTTCCTCTTACATCAGCACCTCGAACTCTTACTTCTACATCAGAATCATTCTTTTCACGAATAGTTATTTGAGAGGTTAGTGTGGCATTTTTCACAATAGAATTAATCTGCGCCTGACTGTTATAACTGTTTGCTGTTGCAAATATTCCTCTAATAAAAATCTCGCTATCTTTTGTTGCTTCAGATGGAGTTGTGTGATATATATTTATGGTAGCTCCTTCAATAACAGTTGTTTCCGCCCCAGTGTCTTTGCCTGTTCTCAAAAAACCATTGGCCGCCCCTGCTCCATCCACATACATTGCATTCACATTACCTGAACCAGATAACATATTGGATGGGGTTATATCTGTTGATGATGTTTCTGATCCCATAATAATTTTAGCCATATTTTTCATATCCCCATCTGTGGCATTGTTATGATCTGCAACCACATAATATGCGTTATAAGATACCGTTTTTGCAGCCAAACCAAACACATTCCCATTCCCTTGATTTTTTTCAATTGTAATGTATCCATGCGAATCAGCTCCTTTTCTGTTCAGCGAGTTAAATGCGGATCCATTCGTGGATTTTAGCCCATATACATTCCCATTACCTTCATTATTGATCGTTATATCCGCCGTAACATTTCCCCATTTTGCAGTTTCTGTTTTATTTAAAACATCTTTATAAGCATTTGCAGCGCGGCGATAAGCATCTACACCAATAACAGTCCCATTTCCAATATTGTTAATATTGATATTCCCCTCTACTCTGCCTTTCATAGTCCCCTCATAATTCGCATCGACTGGATTGTCAGTGATATTGGAATTTGAGATAGATCGCACCATCAATGCATTATAAGCATATCCTTGATTTGACGATGTCCCCTTTGAAGATACAGCAGACACAGATCCTGTTCCTTTATGATTTATTGTAATATTTCCTTTTGCTACTTGTGTATACTCCCCCCCCTTAACTGCATTTGCAGCGTAAGCAGTACCAGATAATCCCCGAAAATCTCCTGTATTAGTCACATCTCCCAAACTTTCCATATTAATTGTTGCAGAAGATTCTAAACTGTTATTTGTTGTCCCAAGCACATATATATTCACTGCCTGCTTTGCCGATATAGCAACCACATTTCCGTTACCAGTTTTTTTCATATTAATCGTCCCACTTACTGCTCTGGCTGCATCTGTTGTGCGGGCATTCATTGCTAAATTAGTTGAGTACATACCATAATCGTTTCCACGTCCTTTATGCTCAACAGTTATAACCCGACCTGTTGCATTATCTGTTGATGAGGTAAATGAATTATGGATTTGTTTGTTATTTATATCCCTAATTCCATAAACATTTTGATAAACAGAACTGTAAACAGTACCAACAGATTGCTTTGGGTAATAAAGTGGCGTAGAACCAGAAGATTTTGCCGTAGACATATTGGTATAACCATTTACACCATATTTTTCCCCCAATTCATCCTCAGTTACCACCTCACACACATTACCAGACATTACATAACCTGTTTCACAGCTTGTCAACCTAAAACGTTTTGCTCCATCAACTTCATCACATGAGTCGCAATCACCATGCTTCGGACATACAGTCAATGGCATTCCCGCACATTGTGTTTTAGCACATGAAGCCGAGCCATCATTGTAAACCATAATATACTCTGGCTTGCATCCAACTATTTTGAACTTGACAACGCCATCGTCTCTGACGCACGAAATAAAATCTGCATTTTCTGGTTCTGAGCTTAAAAGATATCCTGTACAATCATTCTTTTCAACAGGTGTTGCATTGTATGGGTCTTTTTTATCCGAGGAACTACCTCCTCCTTTATTTAAGGTACCAAACAATAGCGCTGTTCCCGCTCCAACACCCAATAATGCTGTTGCGGTCCAACCCGCAGGAAATGTATCTGGTGGTGACACATTTGTTGGTGCATAGACAGGCGCTTTTTGGGTCATTATAGTTGCAGAACTAGCTTCGGCACCTGTCGTTTGATTTACATACACAGGTGTATATCCTGTTGTTTGTGTTGCTGGGATATTTACACTTTCTCCAGTCATGACGTGAGCCACCATTGGCTGAGGACGCATTTGTCTTGCTATTCGTGGAGGCAAATGATTCCAGCAATCTGGCGTTGGGTTTGCACCCATGGCCGCCAACACATTGACTGTATGTTGATCCCCTTTTAAAGCCGCTTCACAAATTGGTGTGTTGCCATTTGCATCCATCATTTCCAAAGAATATCCTTGACGTTGCATGGCACGGATTGAACGGACATTCCCCCGTTGTGCGTATAAATAAAGTGCTGATCGAACATCTTGCGCAACAGCCAATTGCGACCAACACATACTCAGCACAACTAAACCAACAACGCCTTTTTTCAAAAAATGGCTCCTCTATACCTAGTTATGCATTCAGCCTATAAAATTTAAGCATTCTTGTCAACATATTTTTTCCTTGATTTTATATTATTTTATGTTTATACTGACTTATGTAAAATGTTTAATTTTTTCGAGGAGACTTATATGAAAAAACTGTTATGTTTATTGCTTTGTACAGCGGCACTTCCTGTTATGGCAGAAGACGCTGATGGCAATCAATGGAACTTGAATTTGCGTGAAATTTCGCTCAGCTATTCCAATACGTCCGTTGGTAACGCCAAAGAGTACCGTAATTCACCTATTTCTCAATTTAGTATGGATAGCCAATACAATATCGTTGGCACCTTAGATGCCTTGTTAGATTACACAAATGATCTTGGTATGTGGCGTAATAACTTGCTATTAAACTACGGTAAGGTGAAAATTAAACCCGTTGATGGACCAGATGAAACAACAGAAAGTGCTGATAAGATTTGGTTATCCACAGAATATGCTTTTAAGACGTGGCAAGTATCCGATTTTGACATAGGACCATTTGGGCAAATGGCTTTCCAAACGGAATTTACGGCCAATCAGGATTCTCCACGTTACAAAGTCATTTCGGCGCGTGAAGGTATCAAGGCTTTTGAAGGTGAATATATCAAGGAATTGTACGGGGCTTTAGTGGAAGAATATGACTTTACTTATACCCACGATAAGAACACGAAGTTGGCTTGGGAGATTGGCGCCCGCTTGGAATATCCTTTGCGTGAAGGCGTGAAATTGACGGGTACAGCGCGTTATACAGATTATTTTCATTATTCTACCTATGTGGGAACGGATTTAACCTATGATCTAGACTTGACTGGTAAGTTTGAAGTCAATTTGACCGATACAGTTACATTTGCTCCATATGCAAGTTATCGGCGCGGAAAAGCGCGTGATGCACGTAAGGCTGGCGATAATTTTGTCATTGGATTGGCTTTAAAATATGCGGATTTATTCCATTTAAATTGATGAAAGGAGAATAGAATGGGTATTTTAAAAGAATTTAAAACGTTTGCGTTAAAAGGCAACGTATTGGACATGGCCGTCGGTATCATTATTGGTGCTGCTTTTGGTAAGATTGTCAACAGCTTGGTGACAGACATTTTGATGCCGCCTTTGGGTATGTTGCTTGGCAAAGTGGACTTTTCTGAATTAAAGCTCGTTTTGGGTGATGGTCCAGATGCTGCTGCCATTAATTATGGTCTATTTATCAACAATGTGATTAGCTTTATCATCGTGGCTTTTGCTGTATTTATGTTGGTCAAAGGTGTGAATACAGTACGTGCAAAGATGGAAAAGGCCGAAGAAAAACCAGCTCCGACTGAAAAACTTTGTCCATATTGTTGCAGCAAGATTCCTTTGAATGCGACGCGCTGTCCGCATTGTACAAGCGAATTAAAGGACAAGAAATAAGATTTTATCTTTAACGCATATTTTAACCCTCCGAGAAATCGGAGGGATTTTTCTTTCAAAAAAGCCCCACATTTCGTGAGGCTTTTCTTTCGTCTTATTTTATCTTAACTGACCAGACGGTTCCACCAACCTTTTTTAACAGGTTTAGCTTCTTCTAGTGTCTTGGGTTTATTTTCAACAAGACCTTGAGATTCTTCAGAATCGTTTTTATGGGGCTTATTACGACCACGACGATTGTCTTTCTTTTCGTCTTGTGATTGTTTTTCAACCTCTGTCAAAGGCGCCTGTTCCACAACTTTAAACCCTTCTTCAGAATTTGTTTCCGCTGTGTTATCTGGCGCATTATTTTGCTGTTTCTCTTTGTTACGCTTACGACGCCAATCACGATCCCGATGACGATGACCACGATGTCCTTTGACATCATCACCAATCACAATTTCGTCACCCAATGCCGCCAAATCAACTTTTGGTCCATGGGGCAATGGCGCGATTTCATTATTCACCGCCACTTTATTTCCATCTTCACGAATGCGTTCCAATTTGAAATCATCTACTTTGACCAATGTTTCATCAGCCACCACTTGAATACCCACTTGATAATTCTTCTCTAACTCCAACAAGTGGACGCGCTTATTATTGGACAAATATTCGGCCACTTCGGGTGTGACGGACAAAACAAGTTGTGTCCGCGTATTCTTAATGGCTGTTTCTTCCAATAAACGTAGGGCATGCATGGCACTCGATTCCACAGAACGCACCACCCCTAAGCCACCGCAATGTGGACAAGGTTTATAGCTTGATTCCAAAAAGCTGGAATGCAACCGTTGGCGTGTCATTTCAATCAAGCCAAAGCCAGACATACGTCCCACCTGAATACGAGCGCGATCACGCTTTAAGGCCTCTTTTAAATGACGCTCCACCGCGGCATTATTCTTTGGTTCATCCATATCAATAAAATCAATGACAACCAAACCAGCCAAATCGCGCAAGCGGAGTTGACGCGCTAATTCTTCGCACGTTTCCAAGTTTGTTTGCAAGGCTGTTTCTTCAATGCTATGTTCACGTGTGGAACGACCCGAGTTTACATCAACTGCCACCAAGGCTTCTGTTTGATCAATCACAATATATCCCCCAGAGGGCAAACGGGCAATGTGATTGTGAATTTGTTCCAATTGGGCTTCCACTTGATATTCGCTGAACAATGGCACTTTACCCTTGTACTCTTTGACCTTTTTCACCTGAGCTGGCATCAACGATTTCACTAAGGCTTTTGTGCTTTTGAAAGAGTTTTCCCCTTCCACAATAATTTCATCAATATCCGTTGTAAAGACATCACGAAGTGATCGTTTGATGATATCTCCTTCTTCATGAATCAACTTTGGAGCGATTGATTTTAATGTTAAATCTCGAATTTGACTCCATGTTTTAATCAGGTAATCAAAGTCACGCTTGATGTCCGTCTTTGTTTTGCCCTGACCTGCCGTACGCACGATGACACTCATTCCTTCTGGGATAGATAATTTATCCACAATTTCACGCAAGTCTTTACGATCTTGAGCATTAGAAATCTTACGGGACACACCACCGCCACGACCATTGTTTGGCATTAGGACACAAAAACGACCAGCCAAAGACAGGTAAGTTGTCATAGCGGCGCCTTTATTTCCACGTTCTTCTTTTACGACCTGAACCAACATCACTTGACCAGGATGAATCACCTCTTGAATACGATATTTTTTATAAAACGAGGGGCGCACACGCACCACTTCATCATTCTCGTTGACATTTTCAACATCAGAATCTGTATTTTCTTCTTCGGAATCAGCTTCTGCCTCTGTATTCATTTCCTTTTTTAAGGCTTCACGATCATCCACAGGAATCTGATAGTAATCAGGGTGAATTTCGCCAAAGGCCAAAAAGCCATGACGGTTTCCACCATATTCTACGAATGCAGCCTGTAAAGAAGGCTCAACGCGAACAACCTTTGCTAAATATATATTTCCCTTGATCTGTTTTTTATTGGCCGTATCGACATCTAATTCATCCAGCCGACCCTCATCCAATATGACCACGCGCGTTTCCTCGGGATGCGTGGCATCAATAAGCATTTGTTTTGACATAATTTTAATTCCTTCATATTAAATAAAAATTGTTTTGGGGCATCTTTCGATGCAAAAGATAACACTTGGGTCACTGTTACAGCACCCATTAAGAACATGAAAAAGTATCCTATTGTAACCATTAAAATGTTCACCTTGTTATCAAAAATTTTTTTGCTTTAGCAATTTTTTAATTGCTTTTTTTATTATATAGGTATATGAAGAAATAAGCAAGAGTTTTTTTCAAGTTTAGGGGAAAAATGTTTAAGAGATGTCTTTTTTTCTTGTGTTTTTTGACGTTGTGGGTACCATCTGTATTCGCACAAAAAATTCAGGATTTACGGTTATCCGTCAACGACACGCAGAATGTCCGATTTGTTGTTGATTTAAGCGATCGAGCCGAAATTAAATTGTCTCGCCTTTCCAATCCATCTCGCATGGTTATTGATATAGAAAATGCCCCCTTTGAACCAGGTGTACGCGAAAAAAGATTTTTGGATACTGGGTTTATTTCCTCCATTCGTACAGGCAAGCCAACCCCCTCCGCAACGCGAATTGTACTGGATTTACCATCAGAGAATGTTTCGGAAAAGCACTTCACCCTTGAGCCTCAGGCAAATTTTCCTTGGCGTTTTGTGATAGATTTAACAAACAATACACCACAAGTTGGCGTCAAGGCATTTTCCAATGATGCGCAAACAGTTGCAACAAAGACTTCTGTAAAAGCTGAATCGCCCAAAAAATCTATCACAAAGAAAAAAATTGTTATGTTAGATCCCGGTCATGGCGGACAGGATCCAGGAGCCATCTCTAAATCTGGAAAATATGAAAAAGATATTACTTTAAAAATGGCCAAAGAAACAAAGGTGTTGTTAGAAAAGGCTGGTTACAAGGTCGTGATGACGCGCGACAAAGACTATTATGTGACATTGCGTGGACGCATTGAAAAAGCACACAAGGCTAATGCTGACTTGTTTATTTCAATTCATGCCGATAGTGCGGCCAGTTCTGCAGCCAAGGGATTGTCTGTCTATACTATTTCTGAAAAAGCATCCGACAAAGAAGCTGCTCAATTGGCTGAAAGTGCCAACAAAGCAGATATTTTATTCGGTATGGATTTGAGCGAATATCAACCTGAAGTTGGTAATATTTTAATTGACTTTGCCAAAACCTATACAATGGATCAATCGGCCAAATATGCTGATGAGGTGGTAAAAGAAATGGAGAAAGAGGTAACGTTGCGTCCCAAAGCTCATCGTTACGCTGGATTTGCTGTGCTAAAATCACCTAATATTCCGTCCGTTTTGTTGGAAATGGGATATTTGTCAAATCGTGAAGAGGACAAGCTGTTGCAAAAAGAAAATTATCGAAACAAACTATCCAAAGCTTTGGTGCGTGCTGTCAATACATACTTTACGAAGCATGTAGAACAATAGGCTTGCGTTTTTTCCTTTTTTACAGTATAATAATACTTGTCAGACAACTGACTAAGATGCTAAACGGCAAATGGAATAGATGTTGTGGACTCGGGGGCGGTACCCGACACCTCCACCATTTAACGGGGGTGACATAGTTTCGACATGCATAGTAAAGATTTCGCTTTGTATCCGGCATGGTATCCGCCGTTATCGGGCTAAAAAACATAAATGCGAACGATAATGCTCGCGTTGCAATGGCCGCCTAGTTATAGGTGTCTAACGCAACAATGATTCTGAAGTCCATTTAGCGACATCAGTGGGGTTTCGGGGATTCCTAGCAACAGAATATCCCCACTTTTTATAGTGAGGGGAAAATGAAAGATTACACACCGTTTTTACAAAAAGCATTCCGCGTCGCAACTCATGATATTTTAGCTGATGTTGCTAAAAATGGTCTGACAGATGGGGCTTATTATATGATTACTTTTGAAACACCAGAAGCGAAAATCCCTGACTTTATACGTCCTCAGTATCCGCAAGAAATGACTATTATTTTACAAAATCAATTTGACAACTTAGTCGTGGATGATGATCAATTTTCTGTGGATTTAAGTTTTGGAGGTGTTGCCAGCACGGTCGTTGTGCCATTTCATACCCTCAAAGCGTTTGTAGATCCTGATGCACAATTTGGTTTTAATTTTACACCCATTCAACCGCCTACAAAAGAACCAGAGCATCCTGCAGAAGTAATTGATCTTGCCTCTCGGAGAAAAAAATGATACACAAGCATTCGGTTATTTTATCTGGACACGCCACCAGTTTTTGCTTGGAAGATGAATTTTGGGAAGCATTAAAAGATATGGCAACCAAAAAAGGTATTGCCTTACGACAGCTTCTGATGCAAATCGATAACACACACACTGGAAATCTATCTAGTGCTATTCGCGTTTATGTCTTAAACGAGCTTACCAAAAACACCAAATAACAACAATTCCTAAAACAATTCGATAAAGGGCAAAAATAAAGAACGATGCCTTTTGTAACCATTTCATTAAAAAGGCAATTGCGCCCAAACCGAATAAAGCTGCTGCCATCACCGCTATACTCAAATCAGTGATCGCTGGCAATTCAATCTTTCCTTGATAGGCCTGCCATCCCATATAAATTCCCGCTAAAGCAATGGTTGGGATGGAAAGCAACATAGCAAATCTGGCGCTTTCTTCGCGTTTAAAACCACGCCAGCGGGCGCAAGTCATAGTGATACCGGAACGGCTTGTGCCAGGAATCAGAGCAAGTACTTGAGCTAAGCCAATTAAAAACGCATCTTTGTATTCCATCTGATCAATCTTACGATGACAAGAACTTGTGCTATCCACACGCCACAACAACCAGCCAAAGAAAATGGAACAAACGCCCACAACGATTGCATCACGCAATAATGGTACATGACAAAAATGAATGATTAAGCCGATCACTATAACGGGCAATGTTGCCACAATTAATTGCAACATCAAACGCAAATTCTTAAAACTCAACATATCCAGAATATCATGCCAAAAGTACAAAATGACAGCCAACAATGTTCCTACGTGCAAAGCCACATCTACTCCTATGCCTTGCTCAGAAAAACCTGACAAACTTGCCAACAAAAGATGACCAGACGAGCTAATCGGCAGAAATTCCGTTAAACTTTGGATGAGCGCTAAAAAAAGCAATGAAATCATAAAAAAAACTCCTTCTTCTATAGGCTACTTTTTTTTATTCTTAGTGTCAAGTTCTCCCCTTGCCTTTTTTAAAAAAATTTTTATACTGATAATTATGTATCAATTTATTTGGCCGATTGTCTTTATTTTGTTGCCTTTACCCTTGATTCTTCGTCAATTTTTGGGTGTGTCTAGGCGTTTGTCTCAAAATTTTACAGGGGCTTTAAAAGTTCCGTTTTTTGATCGTCTTCAAAGACTCAGTCATGTAGAGACGGCAACAAAACGTACTTTATCTCCTTTAATATGGACTTGTATATGGATTTTGTTTGTTGTGGCAGCTGCGCGTCCTGTTTGGATTGGTGAGCCGATTATTTTGGAAAAGGAGGCTCGTAATATTGTCTTGACATTAGATGTTTCTGGCTCTATGGAAGAGCAAGATTTTGATATCAATGGAAAGCCACTGACACGGTTAGACATGGTGAAGCAACTGGCAAATGATTTTATTGAAACGCGCAAAGGAGATAATTTAGGGCTTGTTATTTTTGGCTCTGAAGCTTATACATATGCGCCCTTATCACCCGATACCACGACATTAAAAGGGTTAATGGATGAAATTGGTATTGGGATTGCAGGCACTCAAACGGCCATGGGGGATGCACTAGCTTTGGCTGTTCAAACAGCAACAACTGTTCCCGAAAAAGCGCGCATTGTCATTTTAATGTCCGACGGATATGCGAATATGGGATCTATTCAAATGGATGAAGCTATTCAGATTGCCAAACAAGCAAATGTGAAAGTTTACACAATTGGAATTGGATCGGATCATGGCACTATTCAAGATTTATTGGGATTTATTCAAATGAATACTGCTTTAGATTTAGATGAAGCGACCCTTCAACATATTGCAACAGAAACTGGCGGGCAATATTTTCGTGCCAAAACAAGTACTGATTTGAAAAAAATTTATCAGTTGATAGATAATTTGGAAACAACTAAATCCGAAGAAACGACCGTACGTCCACGAAAAGAAATGGCTTATTATTTTCTGTTATTGGGTCTGGGGCTTTGGTTGATTGCTTTTGCTGTACGGAGGCGTTTATGATTTTCATTCGTCCGCTTCTTTTACTTTTACTATTTATCCCATTTGTGTGGCGTGTTGTCCGTCGATATACTCCCATTGATACGCCTTGGAAAAAATGGGTCGATCCGCATTTACTGCCACATTTACTGATTGATGGCAAGCATGGCAAAGCGATCTCTTTATGGCATTGGGGGGTGGTTGCTCTTTGGTCTTTGTTTGTCATTGCAGCAGCAGGCCCTGCTGTTACAAAACTTCCCGTTCCCGTCAGCCACAGTTTGCCAAACACCGTCATTATTTTTGATTTAGGTCCTGCCATGCAAGGGTCAACCCTTACTAATGCAAAAATAAAAATGCATGATTTATTGACCGCTTTAAAGGGAAATCGTGTTGGTTTAGTTTTATATGCTGACAAGGGTTATACCGCCGTTCCTTTGACAGAAGACAGGGCTTTAATCCGTAATTTAGTGTCAACCCTAGATCCTTCTGTTTTACCTAATTCAAGCCAAAATCCTGCAGCGGCTTTTGAGAGGGCAAATGAATTGATTCGACAAACGGGTGGTAAAGGGCGTATTATTTATTTAACCGCTGGGGCTGTGGATACCCGTAATATTAAGACGCCCTATGCTGTTGGTGTTTTAGGGCTAGATGATACAGCTATTTCTTCAAATCTTAAAAAGATAGGCGCATACCAAGCAAAAACAGCCGATGCGTCCGATATTTTATCTCTTCTTCAAGCAACAGAACCGGATACGACCTTACGTTTTGAAGGAGAGGAAGAAACAGATGAATGGGCTGATTTAGGGGGAGTATTAGCATTGATTTTATTACCATTTTTTGCGCTTACTTTCCGTCGTGGTTTTTTATTTATTCTTTTATTGACGGCCTTTTCACCAGCTCATGCTTCATTCTTTTTACGTCCAGATCAGGAAGCCTATCGTTTGCAAGAACAAGCCGTTCTTGATTACCGCTCTGGCGCCTATGATAAAGCTGTCGATGGTTTTAGAAAGCACCCTTATAACCGAGGCAATGCTTTGGCACATGCTGGAAAAATTCAAGAGGCGATCCAATCTTATGCTGAAGCCATTGCACTTGATCCTCATGATGAAGATGCGCGTTTTAACAAAGAATATTTAGAAAAACAATTGCCACCTCAGCAACAAAATCAGCAAAATCAAGATAATCAGCAACAATCCGATTCTAATCAACAAAATCAGGAACAAAATGCCAATGAGGATCAGCAGAACAATGATCAAGAAGCAAATGAGGAACAGGAGCAACCTCAAGATGATTCTCAGAGCAATGATCCACAAAAGCAACAAGTTCGTCCTGAACAAAAAGAACAGGCTGAACAAACCTTACCTCAAGAAGTAGATGAGAATGATCGTGAGAAATCTCCTTTTAATCAAGAAGAACAACAGGTGTTAAATCGTTTGCGCGCAGACCCGTATCGCGTTTTACGTTATAGATTATTACAACAAGCGAGGAAAAAATGAGAAAAATATTCTTTCTATTGTGCCTATTTTTATCCACATCAACCTATGCGAAGATTACAGCAAAATTCACGCCAAATCCTGTTAAACAGGGTGATGCCGTAGAGCTTGTTTTATCGTCTGATAAATCTTTTTCTGGCGTACCCAATATTGACATATTACAAAAAGATTTTGTTATTGGGGGACAACAAAGTCGTCATTCTGCACAATGGGTCAATGGCAAAGGTCAAGATATTCATCAACTGATTTATACCCTCTTTCCGAATAAGTCTGGTGATATTGTCGTACAAGGTTTAAAAATAGGCAATGAAACAATCCCTAATTTTACTTTAAGTGTTCGTCCTGATGCAAAATATGAAACAAGGGGAACCATTGAGGTCAGTGTAGAATGCCAAAACACTCCTGTCTATCCTGCTCAGAAAATGCTCTGCGTTGTTTTTCTGGATGATTCTGTTGGACTTGTTGATGGAGAAATTATTCCGCCCAAAAGTGACCAAGGTACTTGGGAACAAATTTTGCCACCGCTTCCCATTACTTCCAACAAAAGTGGCGTCAATCGGTATCAAAGCACCTTTGCTTTTACCCCCAAAGATAGCGGGATTTTACAAGTATCTCCTTTTATTTTTCAAGGATCTGCTCGTTTAAAAACGGGCGAAAGACATGCAACAGGCATCATGGATTTTATGTTGATGAGTTTGCAATCAAGTGCTACGCAACCTGTTGGCGCACAGAGCAAGCCTTTTACCATTACAGTTAAGGAAAAGCCCGCTCATTATAAAGGTTGGTGGCTGCCCAGTTCCCATGTTACTTTGACCGAAACATATCAATTACCCCAAAATCTTGCCATAGGGGAACCAATTACCCGTACAGTCACTCTTACTGCTCAAGATGTCATGGCTGATAATTTGCCTGTTCCAGAAGCACCCTCTGTAGATAGATTAAAAGTTTATGCAAATCCGGCAGTACGTCATGATACACCCGATGGGGGGCAAGTAACCGTCACTATGACTTTTGTGCCGACACAAAATGGAGAAGTTACCCTACCAGCTATTCAAGTGCCTTGGTTTGATACAGTCCATGAAAAAACGGAGTATGCTATCGTTCCTGAGCGTCAAATTTTTGTCTCTGGGGAAATGCCTTCTCCTGTTGCTCAACCTGTGACACAGGAGAAGACAATTACTCCTGCCCAACCATTGGCTGAAGAAAGTCAAAAATCAACGTCTTCTTCTCCATCACAATCGTTACCATGGCTTTGGATTATCGTTGCTGTCATTGCTGCTTTTGTTATGGGCATTATTGTTACTGTTTTCATTTTAAAGCGCCTTCATAATCGTCCTAAAAAGAAACCCTTGCCAGATTTATATCCTTTTTAATAAAAAGTTCTTGACTTTTTTTTCAAAATCGGGTAAAACTATTGCCACGAGTTTATCAAGGAAAGGATTTTTAACATGACAAAAAAGTGTTTGGTGACTGAAAAGGGTGTAATGGCTGGCAATAATAACTGCTATTCTAAAAAGAAATCTCGCCGTCGTTTTATGCCTAATTTGCAAACTGTTGCTATTTACAGCGAAATTTTGGAAGCTCCTGTGACGATTCGTATTTCTTCCACTGGTTTGCGCACCATTGAAAAGAATGGTGGATTGGATTTGTATTTATTGAATACACAGCCTTCCAAGTTATCAAAGGAATGCAAGGAATTACGTGAACGTATTGCGGCTGCAAAAGCCAAGAAAGGCGTGTAATTTTTTATGATTTAATTTTAAGCGCCGTTTAAAAGCGGCGCTTTTTTTGTAAAAGGAGGATTCATGTCAGAAACTTATCAACGCCCCAGTTGGGATGAGTATTTTTTAGAGGTTATGCATGCATTGGCAAAACGGGCTACTTGCGATCGCGGACGGACAGCTTGTGTGATTGTGAAAGACAAGCAAATTTTATGTTCTGGTTATGTGGGATCCCCTGCAGGTCTACCCCATTGTGATGAAGTCGGTCATTTAATGAAAAAAGTTATTGATGATGATGGAACAATCAGTGAGCATTGTATGCGCACGATTCACGCTGAGCAAAATGCTATTTGTCAAGCTGCCAAACGTGGCATTTCCATTGAAGGTGCTACCATTTATTGTAAATTGGCGCCTTGCCGTACCTGTGCTATGCTTTTAATTGCCTGTGGAATCAAGCGCGTTGTGGCTGAGTATAAATATCATGCTGGTTCTGAAGCGGAAGAGATGATGAAGCAAGCAGGTATTCAAATTGATTATATCAATGATGAGACACTTCAATACAAATAATGGAAAACACGCCTATTGATATTATTTTGTCTGATATATCTGCTGTAACAGATGATAGAGACTTTGAGTTTTATTTTCAAAATAAAAAAGTCGGGAAGTCTTCTATTTCTTTATTCACAAAAGCTTGGGGAATGTGCGGAAGACAACAATTTTTTCCAGATAGCTGGTTTAATAAAAGTCGGGAAGAGCTGAGACCCTATGGCGTCAGAGCCCCACTAAAGCCATTTTTAGAAATAACAAATTTTGATTTTTCTGATTTTCAAGGAAGAGGCTTTGGTCGCATGGGGCTACAAAAAATGTATCAACTTTCTTTGAAATTAGGAGCCGAAGGTCGCATCTCCTTAGTTGCTCAAAAAAAGAAAACATCTTTGCGTTCACCGGCGCCTTTTTACGAGTTTTGTGGTTTTAAAGGAACAACAGTTGGGAAAGAGGAACGTAAATATTTTGATCCCACACCTGAGAATTTAAAAATTTTATTTTCAATGGCCATCCATCCGTCTTTTAGAGTCCAAGAACTCCCCCCAGAAAAAGAGGAAAATCTTTTTATAAATAGGCAAACAGGACAAATCAATATTCCTCAAGTTTTACGGGAGTTTTTGCTCCAACACAAACACTAATCACCAACGGATTGAATTAGGGTAAAAAGTTTGGATTTTCACATTACTTATATGAAAACTACAATGTCTTTTATCATCTACAAACAACACCACCCCTACCACCATAGCCATCAGGATGTCCTTTGCTAAAGCTCAAGCGTCCTTCTTTATTTTCAAGCCATACACCTTCTTGAATCCAATAGGCATAACCTTTATATGTTTGAGGTAACTCTTTCCTTAAGACTTTCCACACATCAGCCATTTCTTTCTTTGTCAACAAACGTTTGCCCAAGCTTTTGCACCAACTTTGCGCACCAGATTTTGCCAAATATCCCCATAAGCAGTTAGGTTTGTTGTTTGCCGCACGACACCATGATTTTAAGTCTTTTTCCGTGTTGAAATAATAGGTAATTTTTTTATGGACAAACTCTTTGGCCAAAGTCTTTTGACAAACATTGGGGGTTTGCCCAAATTTTCCTTTTTGTCTCTTACTACCGTTAAAAATCCCCCCAAAATTGCAGAATTGCCCCGAAGGACACCCATTTATTGAAGAACAACGTCGCCCCTTCGTTGGATAGCT
>DFKH01000103.1 GCA_002373815.1 Alphaproteobacteria bacterium UBA3650 | reverse complement strand
TTAACATTTTTCCACTCGCATTCAATACTGTTCCAAGCAACGCCAAAAGATTCCACTATAGACTTAAACACATTTTCATCATTCAAAACATCAATATCCGCAATCGCCATCGTTTGTACGTCTAACGCACGCAATGCATCCACAACAATTTTTAAACGTTGTTTTCCACCGCAATGAACAAAAAGAATATCAGAAACACCATCATCACCATAACAGGCATTTAGCAAGGCCTGATAAAAACGACAATCAGAATCACTTTCACAAATTACAACTTTTGAATGGAACAACCCATCAAGGATATTGGAGTATTTCAGTAAGGGATCTCGCCAAATTTGGGAAATTCCTTCATTGTCAAGTAATTTCATGTGGTTGATATTAGAAGACAAGTCTCTATCAATATGAATAATCTTAACATTAGTATTTCCCGAATCAAGCAACCCTTTTATAAAATCACCACTATGACTCGAAATAAACATCTGTGAATCATGTATTTTTGATGCCAAAATTTTTCCAAGCAATCTCGCTTGAGGCGGATGCAAAAAAGCTTCTGGTTCATCAATCAGTATAAGAGGATGCGGCGTTACAAAAACATTCAAAAGGATTCCCAAAAAACTTCTAACACCATCACCTTGTTTTTGTGCTTGCGGAACACGCTGCAATTTATCCAAAAAAGATTTTGAAACTCTATCTTCACCAGCATCGCGTGGTGGTTTTTCACCAATATGAATTGCTATTCTAGTTCCTCCACCACGATTAACTATTATATCTTGATTAAAAGCCTTCCTAAAGAGTTTAGACAATTCAAGCTCTTTTGCATCATCCGCATATAATTCCTGAATAGGATTTTGCGGCATTTGATTGACAACATCATAGGATTCTACGGGATTAGACGCTTTTAAACGTTCTTCCGTAGAAAGAAACTTCAACAGATAGCTTTTAAAAAATTGATAATAACGAGAATTCCAATAAGAAGTATAATAGACTTTTCTATTAAAAGAAATATTCCCAAAGAAAAAAAGCCCATTTTTTTCAACTAAATGCTCTGTAAAATACGCCCCATCTCCAACTGGGGAAAGATTAATACTTTCAGCAACAATTTTTGTAGTTTCGCCATCATTAAAAGCAACGTCAATATCTCTAAGAACCTGACTTTTTCCCGCATTGTTGGGACCAACAAATACCACTATATCAAAAGGACTGAAACTAATTTCTTGACCATCATTAAATTTTATTTTATCTATTACAACCTTAGGTCTATTCATTTCAGACATATTTCATCACCTTTTTTACATCCATTGATTTTGTGAGCAGGAATTTGTTTTTTTAGCCAAGTTCTATGTGACATCATCTATGCCAAAACTAAATCTTTTTCCTTACGCTTGATTGATATATTATCAAGAACAATTTTAGGTTCATCCGCCGGATGAATCTTTTCTAGTTTTGCAGAAGAACTTTCTATGAGCATCGATGCTAAATTCAGCATATTATGTGCAGCCTCTGTTTCGAAACTGGCAATTCCTTCTAGGATGCAATCATCGTCGACTGCATATTTTTGAAGTTCTTTCACCAAGCCAACAAGTTGGCAATATGTTCCTTTTATTTTTTGAGCTATATTTTGGGGCTTAGAAATTGTAATCGTCGTCTCATAGCCAAGAGTGGCGAGATACGAACACATATCGTCAATTTTTATCTGATCGTTGCTAGCGCTTTCAAGTTTAGAAATGAACGATTGCGAGGTGTTCATTTTTTTTGCCATTTCAGACTGAGATAAATTCGTCTTAGCTCGTAGAATAGTCAAATTTTGGCTTATACTATGATTCTTTATATGTTCGGTCGTTTCTTTTGCAATTTTTTTGTCAATCCCCATTTCATTCATTAAATCTGATATGGTTGTAAGTTTTTTATCCATGTTGATCTCCTGAGAGTGGGTTGAATACGCTCATTACTGATTTTTAATGAATTTATGTCCTGTTTTGATATCGCTTTGCTGCGATTGCTTGTCCCCTATCGATGTTATGTAAACAAAATGTTCGGATTCACAAGGATAGATATACAAGCGAAGCTGAAAACCACCTTTGGGAGGCCTTTGGTCTATAGCAAGCAATCCGTTTTTCTCGTTATGCACAAAAGGAAGAACCCTTTTCGCCTGTTCTAAAGTCTTTATGTAGGTAATCAGGTTGTTGAATGCGTTTTTAAACTCTTTCGTGTGATTTCTACTAATACGATCCGCCGTAGGTTTTGAATAACATGGTGCGGGACCGTATTGCCAAATGTTTTCTGCCTGCTGCATAAACGCTCTCTCCTATTAATTCATTTTTTGAGCCCTTTCCATAGGTTTATTCGATTTTGGAATAAATATACAAAATTTTTCAACAAAAATCAGTAAAATATTCAAAAACGGAATATTTAGGTATATTAAAGCAATTTTAGCGCCAATAAAGCCCCCCCCCTCCCCTACCGCAACTTCACCGAGGTTGCGGTAATTAAATGCCACTAAAGCTGATGTACATCACGAATCGCTCTGATGTGGCTGAAATTGCCCAGAAATACGGCGTTGACCGCATTTGGGTTGATTTGGAAACCCG
>DFKH01000105.1 GCA_002373815.1 Alphaproteobacteria bacterium UBA3650 | reverse complement strand
CCAAAGGCTCCCCGACCAAGTCGGGGATATCTGTTGCTTTAAGCAACTAACGATGTATCCACACCGTATAACGTAAAAGCTTCTCACAGCTCCGCCCATATTTCAGGGACTTAGCCTGCCCACGATGGACAGACCTCTTTTAGGTTATAATGATTTTTATTTTTTTGCAAGATTTTTATTTCTTCAAATAACAAAAATCCCCAGTTGAAACTGGGGATTTTATTTTTTTTAACTTAAATTAGAAGAATAAACGCAAGCGCAAACCTGCAGATTTATCATAGACATCCATGCCAAACTTAGCCTGTCCATCCAAAGCATATGTTCCATAAACACCAATTGTTGCTTTTGGTGTAATATAGTAGGAAGCTTCGGCTTCAGCGGTTACAACGCGTGATTCGCGATTTTCATCATATGTCAAACGAACACCTGTATCCAATGCCCAAACTTCGCATTTGCCTTGATAAATACCAGCCTTTGTATTATAGATGAATTTATCTCCCGCAAATCCTTTTCTGCCAGATTTTTGGAACAATGGAATCTCAATACCGCCTGTCACATATGGTAACGCACGTTTAAATTGATAGCCCAATTTTGTTTCAAAAGCAGCATATTTATACTCGCCATCGAAATTTTTTAAGCGATCTTGACCGTATTTTCCGGAAATTTGCCATCTTGTCGGGCCAGAGAAGATGTTCCATCCCAAACCAGCAGCCCAGTTTATATTTTCATTATCTTTTCTTGTTGTCCAAGCAGGCACGTCCCAATTGCCTTTCCAACGGTCCCAAGTGTTTCCAACAGAACCAATCAAAGCCAAAGAATCTGTAATACCATAACGAATTTCTTCTTGAGCAATTGTTTGTGTTGACTTTGTATAATCAAAATCATTTTTTTCTACAAGCCGTCTTAATGCGACACTTGTCACCGATCCAAATTCGCCCTGTTCAGAGGTCAAATAGAATGGATTCGTGATATCTGCTGCGGCAGCTGTTCCTACAACAGACAAAATGCTAAAAGCTAGCAATGTTTTCTTTAACATATCTTATCCTTTCATTATATATAATGCGAATGGATTCCTCCACCCAATTTTACGATAAAAGATTTTTTATAAAATTGCAAGCAAATTATCTGTTTTCGCCTTTTTCCTTGCAATTGATTGTAATTTTGCTATATTAGTTCCGTCATTCGTTATATGGAGGAGGAAAGAATGAAGAAATTATTTGTTTTTATGTTAACTTTATTTGTATCAATGAAAGGATATACTATGGATAAAGAAAATACGCTTTATTTAGATTTGGATTATGGTCGCGTTGTTATTGAAATGTTACCAAATGTCGCGCCTAAACATGTGGCACGCATTAAAGAGCTTGTCCGTCAAGGATTTTATGATGGCATCAAGTTCCATCGTGTCATTGATGGCTTTATGGCTCAAACGGGCGATCCAACAGGAACGGGCATGGGAGGATCTGGTAAAAAATTAGATGCAGAATTCAACAAGGAACATCATGGACGTGGTACTGTTTCTATGGCTAGAGCCATGGATCCCAACAGTGCAGATAGCCAATTCTTCATTTGCTTTCAAGATGCTGGCTTTTTAGATGGACAATACACCGTTTGGGGTAAAGTTACCTCTGGGATGGAATATGTGGATATGATTAAACGAGGTGAACCACCAGCTAACCCAGATATTATTGTTAAAATGCAAGTTGCTGCTGATGCAGATAAATAAATCTTGTCAAATTTAAAAGCCCCAATTTCTTGGGGCTTTTTTTAACGGCGAGGTCCGCTGACACTTTCCATAATCAATGTGCCTTTTGCATTTCTTGCCGCGTTATAAGCTTCACGCAAAGTTTCACGTACACGATTGGGGTCTGGAATCTTCTCCATGTGCACCGTTCCCGTTTGATCTTCACTGGTCACACGTACGCTGCCCAAATTTACCCATATGTCTATCATTGATTGACGCACAGTGCTGTCTATCACACGAAATAGCTCGATTTCATCCACATGTTTCGTCACAATTCCAGAAATAATAATCAATCGCTTATCTGTCAATGTATATGAATGAAAGATACGCTTACAATATATCAGTGGGATCATGGATATTGCCGCGACAACCAACCAACACCAGGATTCCAAAAAACCATTCCGTGCCATAGGGATAAACCCAACAATCAATCCTACAACGATCAGCCATGTCAATGGTTGATATTTCAAATCACGAATGCTCCCCGTCACTGTCCAATAAAAATGCTCATCTGGGCGTAAAATCTCACTTATCATTTTTGTATCACTCATCATTACCTCCATTGTATATGGATATTACTATACCGCAAAAAATTTCAAAAGAAAATCTTTTTTATTTTTATCATGCTGCATACAATATTAAGTAATTGACATATAATAATATTTTTTTAATTCAGGGGACTAGATTTTTGTTCTTTTCAACCCCAAAGTTATTGTGCTTCAAATGATCATTTAAAGAAAGGAGAATCTCATGAAGAAGTATTTATTATCTACTTTGGCTATTGCCAGTTTGTTTGGATCCATTGCAACAGCACATGCTGCTGAAGATGATGGTTTAATGACAATGAATATGTCCGATGGCTATGCTGTTATGCAAGCAGGTATGGGCTTTGGGCGTAAAGATTACAAAGAAGCCGCTGTCTTTGCCTTAGGTGGTGGTTATCATTTGAATCGTTATTTAAAATCTGATTTAACCATTGGCATGCGTGCATGGGGCAAAGTTAAAAAAGAGGGACAAAAAGCAGATGTTTGGACTATTCCAGCATTGATGAACGTTTATGCCTCCATGCCTTATGGACACTTTGAACCATATGTGATGGGTGGATTGGGTGCAGCATGGAACAAGGCTGATAGCACAGATTACACCAAAGGTGATAACAAAGTTTCATTTGCATGGACATTAGGCGCTGGTATCGGCTATCGTCTAAGTCGTTGTTGGGGACTGGATTTGGGTTATCGTTATGTCGACTTAGGACAAGCCCGTTCCAAGTTCAAAGCAGAATCTGGTTATAGCGGTGGTATCAAAAAAGATATCACATCTCACGATATCATGCTTTCCGCAAGATATTATTTCTAATGTTTAGGAAGCAGAAAAAGGAGCCTTTCTTAGGCTCCTTTTTTGTTTTTTCCCGAACAACGTTATCTTACACTCTATTCTTTTTACAATTCCCAAAATACATGCTTTCTTTCGCAACAATTGTACGTTTTAAAAAGCAGGACTACTCACACAGAGCGTAGTAGTCGTAGCTGCGACTGAAGTCGTACACGTCCTCGAAGTCAGAGAGAGCGTGGACGTACCACGCGCCGCAGGAATCGCCAGAGTCATGACCTGTCCAAAAATAGATATCTTGTCCAAAGTAAGTATAGATATCCCCATTACCATCATAGTTTTCATAATATTCATTTAGCGCATGCCCTGCAATGGAACCCGTCACCAACTGCTTGCCATTACCAATGCACCAACTGTACGCACTCCACCAATCTGTCTTAGGACCTTTTAAATAGGTTTTTTCTGAATCACCCGCTGGGGTAATTTCTGTCCCACCACTGATGGCGGTACAGACACCATCTGGATTGCCACCTTTGGTATCATCACAATCATATGGACTGAACTGACAGTAATAGCCCAATCCGCATTGATTTGTTGTGTGATCGGTACAGACCTCGGGTTGAAGCTCACAGCCATTCACTGTATAGACTTTATCTACTTCCGTGCATTTACACATCACGCCTCCGTCGTAAATGCCCGTCTCGCCCCCTTGACCTGTTGTGGAACTACCTTGTGGACATGCACCACCAATATGCACTCCGATAGAATCTACGCCATGTCTGTACCACTTGTGCGTGCGATTGCTCCCTCCGCCACCAAACGCAAAAGCAGAAGTTGCAATCAATATTGTTCCTAATAATAACAATCTCTTCATTTTGCCATCCTTATAGCTTTACATTAAATGAAATATTTTTCGGTATCAATGCCTTATTTTTTCCGTTTATGCTTACATTTTTCGCACGTGCATTTAATATGTTCTTCTTGGCAATGCGTATGCTCAGCATTTTGGCATGTTTTACAATGTTTATGGTGCTTACTGATTTTCTTTTTGAGCCATGCACGAGGCCCCTTAAAAAGCAACAAGGGGCTTAAAAGCAACAAAATACCACTACAAAATGGACAAGGGCACATGATTACAATCTCCTTATTTTATCTCACGTTTTTTCTTTTATCTCGCGCAACAATTTCGTTTATATCACCCAAATCAATAATATTTTTTTTACCCAAAGCACGATTTTCCTTTTGCCTAGCAATTATTCGCCACAAAAATTCCAACGTCCCAATCCAATCAAGCCCTGATATAGTCAATTGATTTCCTTTTGTTTTCACTGCGTTTGGACTCAGATTTTGTCGTAAATTTGTGCGTATTTCCCATTTTTTATTATCAGATACATTCGTCAAGTCCAAATAATAGCCTCGTGTATCATTGACACCTGTTTTATGCCATGCTTTTGGATTTGTCCAATCCATAAATTCATCGAATCGATCTTCTGGCAAAAGAGTTCCATACTTTTCAGATAGCATCTTTTCAAAAGCAGGATAGGTTTCATTTTTTGAAATAATACGAAAACATTTATCTGGAGAAAACACTTGTTTATCTTTATTATCTGGACGAATCAAGCGTTTTGAACCTTTTGAATTTTCTTTATTACTCACCACCTCAACCCAAATTCCCTTGGCTTGAAGTTCACGCAACAACGATTCGCTAGCAGGCGCCTCGTACCCAACAGTTAGTCCTCCCCCTAATTTATTTTCTTCTGCGATCGTTTTCCAGCCTGTTTTCCCAATTTTCATTAGCTCTCCTTTGGTATTAAAGAATATTATCTATTGAGTTTTCTTGAATTAGCAATTGCTTGGTCATAGATACTAAACCTATCTGGATTCAAGGCAATCCCCATCGCTTTAAATAAATGTTCCAATCTCTTGATTGATTCTTTATCCGATACTTGGAAAAAAGGCTCTCCCGCAGGTATATCTGTATGATCCTGTCTAGAGGTTTTAATCTTCCCAACAATTCCGTCTGCCGCAAGTTGATCGACATGCGCTTTTACTTCTTCATCCGACCAGTCACCCAACTTCATCCGATAGCCATTAATGATTTCTATTTCAGATCGCTCACTATCTGGAATTTGACGACCTCTTACTAATCTTGCTGTATACCAGCGTGTATCACCTATTTGTGGCATTTAATCCTCCTTTTGTCTATTATTTGCTTCAATATCCGTTGTCACAACCTCATCTGAAGCTGTGGAACTTTCCTCTATATTTTCTTCATCGCCCATATCAGCAACGCAGGTTGCAGATACCACTTTTTCGTCTTTACCCAAGCGGAATACAATTACACCCATCGTGGCGCGTCCAGCAATGCGGATATCATCTACACGTGTCCGAATCAATTGTCCACCATCGGTCACCAACATCAAGTGGTCACCCGGTTTCACAGGCATAGAGGCAATCACATCTGCTGCCCGTTTACCTTCATCTGTTTTGATATTTGTTACACCTTGTGTTCCACGTGAGGTAATACGATACTCATAGGCGCTAGTGCGTTTACCGTAACCAGCAGAAGTCAATGTTAAAATGAATTCTTCGTCAGCTGCCATCTTATCAAATTCTTCTGGAGTTAAGACTGTATTGGTTGTGGACTCGGTTTCGACCACATCATCTTCATTGGCAAGGCCTGCCGCCCGACGACGTGCAGCCGCCTCTTTCAAGTAAGCATCACGCTTGTCAATTTCGGCTTTGGCGTGTTTCAATACGGACATAGACATAACTTCGTCGCCCTTCGCCAACTTCATACCACGTACACCTGTTGATGCACGTGAAGCGAACACACGCACATCTTCCACCGGGAAGCGCACACACTTGCCATTCTTGGCACACAGCAAGATATCTTGATTATCATCACAAATGGCAACGCTCACCAACTTGTCACCTTCGTCCAACTTCATAGCAATCTTACCATTTTGATTCACGCGCCAGAAATCAGATAGCTTATTGCGACGCACCGTTCCTTTGCTTGTTGCAAACATAACGGTCAACTTTTCGCATTCTTCCTCTGTTTCAGGTAAAGTCATAATTGTGGAAATTGTTTCGCCCTGTTGTAATGGGAGCAAGTTAATCAAAGCTTTACCCAAACTTTGTGGACTACCTTCTGGCAAACGATAGGTCTTCATTTTGTACACAATACCGCGCGTTGAGAAGAACAACAACGGGCTATGTGTACACGCCACAAATAAATTCGTCACCGTATCTTCATCACGTGTAGACATACCTGCACGCCCCTTACCACCACGATGTTGCGCCCGATATGTATTCAAATTCACGCGTTTGATATAACCTGTATTTGTTGTGGTTACCACCATTTGTTCACGAGGAATCAAATCTTCCATATCTTGTTCAAATTCTGCATCTTCAATGGTTGTGCGGCGGCCTTCTGGGAATTGAGCCTTGACAGCCTCCAATTCTTCACGAATAATGGCCAAAATCTTTTCACGGCTAGATAATGTTTCCAAATATCCTTTGATGAGTGCGGCCAATTCGCCCACTTCGGCGTGAATTTTATCGCGTTCCAAACCAGTCAAACGACTGAGTTTCAATTCCAAAATCGCTTTGGCTTGGGCTTCACTCATCATATAGATACCATTTTCCACCTTGCGATCTGGTTCGTCAATGAGTTGAATTAAGGCTTCTACATCTTTGGCGGCCCAACGTTCATTCATCAATTGTTCTTTTGCCACATTTGGATCTGGTGCCGTCTTAATCATTTCCACCACTTTGTCCAAATTCGCCACAGCAATAGCCAAACCAACCAACACATGCGCGCGATCACGGGCTTTGTTCAGATCAAAAGCCGTCCGACGACGCACCACTTCTTCGCGGAAATCCAAGAATGCAGAAATAATCTGTTTCAAGTTCATCAATTCTGGACGCCCATTGTTCAAAGCCAACATATTCATACCAAAGCTGGATTGCAATGGTGTGTATTTGTAAAGTTGGTTCAAAATGACATCTGGGAATGCGTCTTTTTTAAGTTCAATCACCACACGTACACCCTGACGATCGGATTCATCACGCAAATCGGAAATGCCGTCAATGACTTTGTCTTTCACCAATTGAGCAATCTTCATAATCATTTCGGCTTTATTGACTTGATATGGAATCTCTGTCACAACGATAGCGGTTTTGTCTTTTTTGATTTCTTCAATAGAGCAACGTCCGCGAATAATGATAGAGCCACGTCCCGTTTCATAGGCAGAACGGGCCCCACCACGCCCCAAAATCACACCGCCTGTTGGAAAATCTGGTGCTGGTACATAGCCGATCAATTCATCCACAGTAATTTCTGGATTATCAATGGTCGCAATACAGGCAGACAACACCTCCGCCATATTATGTGGTGGCATATTTGTGGCCATACCAACAGCGATACCACCCGATCCATTGACTAAAATATTTGGGAAGCGAGCTGGCAAAACAACTGGCTCTTGACAGGTTTCATCATAGTTTGGCATAAAGTCCACTGTGTCGCGATCAATATCCTCTAACAACCAGTGTGCAGATTGAGCCAAACGCGCCTCAGTATAACGCATAGCGGCGGCTTTATCGCCGTCCATAGAACCGAAGTTTCCTTGTGGGCTAACCAATGGCACACGCATAGAAAAGTCTTGCGCCATGCGTACCATAGCTTCGTAAATGGAACTATCACCATGGGGGTGATATTTACCCATCACATCCCCAACGATACGGGCAGATTTCCGGAAGGGTTTATTGTAGTCATAGCCATTTTCATACATACTGAATAAAATACGGCGATGCACGGGTTTCAAACCATCACGCACATCAGGCAACGCACGCGCTACAATCACACTCATCGCGTAATCAAGATAAGATTTGCGCATTTCCTCTTCAATGGCAGTTTGCATAATATCGTTCACAACAACGCCACTGGACAGGGCTGTTTCGCTTTTCATTTCTTCGGTCATTTTTACCTCGCTTCAGTTCTTATTTCTTTATAGGTTCAGCCTAGCATTTTCTAAGATGAAAAGCAAGAAAAAATATCACAAAAAAGAAAAAAAATGAATGATTCGATAGGATAAAAATTTTTATTTATTTTATCCCTGTACACTCCTGTGATTTTCCGTAGAAAGACATCCACTGAAGCACCTGTTTTGTATTCTCATAAGCCAGACGTCTTGTTTTTTGTTGAATGAGCGCATCAATGATCGCTTCATTTTCCAACTTGGAATTTGGTTTTTGATTTTTATCTTTTGAACGAACATATTCTTGCATTGCCCCCACGCTTACCTTCATGGCCTCACAAATGCGGTCACGTAAGTATTTATTTTCACTTTTTAGCAGACTTTTTTTGGGCTGTAAACCTGCATCTTTCATAATCAATGCTATAATTTGTCGACGTTGGATACTATCATGACCAAACACAATCGCTTTCGGATTGTTTACAACCCACATCAGCGCATCATTCACTGATGCCTGCATTCCAGATTGCATTAATGTATCTACTGTCATTTGAATTCTTGGAATAATCGTTTGTGGTGGTTCACTTAATAAACGAGGGGCTTTTGCAACAGCATGAACATATGAGACGGTGTCCAAGCCTAATTTTTTATATACTTCAACAACCTCTTGAATATTTCGTTTAATACGTTCAGGTTCCGTTGCAAACAAAGAATTTTGTTTAATTGCCATTTGCAAATATTGGGACCGCGTTATGCCATATTGTCCCAAATAAGAAACAGCTCCATCAATTTTTGACAAAATATTTTGCGATGTCATTTCTAATAGTCTTGGGCAAGCAAAAAGAACCTTGGCAAAATCAGATTCGGAGAGCCCTTCTTTTTTAAAGATAGCCTTATTAGCTTCAAAATTCCTTTTTAAAATGTCTGGTTCTGTATAAAACAAACTTGCTGATTTAACCGCCATTTGTAAATAAGATTCCAAAGTAAATTTCTCACTTTGCGTTTGCAAGAAAGCTACACTACCTTTTATATTTTTTTCCATTTTATCTACAGGTTGAACAAGGATGGCAGGATTATTCAATGCAGACTTGATAAATTGTTGACGTGTCAAGCCATTTTTTCCAAACTTTTCAATCATTTGTTTCAGTGTATTTTCAACCTGAGAAATAGGAAAGAAAAATACTCGAGGAGACCTAGAGAACATAAATCTTAAATCCTCATCACTCACATGCAACAAATCACGCCATTTTCCCATCAAATCAGCAGAAAAAGGGACCGAATCAGCATAATGCAAAAAAATGCGCCAATTATATGGACTTGATATATGACTAGCCAGATACGCTACTTCTTGTTCAGGTGTCTGAATTTCTTTCAATGCAGCTTTTGCATCTCCTGTCAGCATTTTATAGACGTCTTCTCTAGATAAATGAAAGTAATCGCACGCCTTTTCTAAAAACCGTGTAGCCATTGTAATTTTTGGTTCCCCACGTCCAAGAGCAGAAAAAAACGCAACTGCTGACTTATGATCCAATACAAATGATTGTGAAGTATTAAGTGTCATAAAATATCCCCTCCTTGTATGTGATTACAAGAGTAGTATAACACAAAATATTTTTTTGTCAAGTTTTATTTAATTTTAAACTTAAACTCGTCCGTAGTCGTCTTGATATCTTACAATATCGTTTTCATCCAATGTCTCACCCGCTTGAACTTCAATAAATGTCAAAGGATTATCAGAGGCATTTTCCATACGATGTTTTTGCTCTTTTTCAATATAAACAGCCTCATTTGCACGCACTTCACGCACAACATCGTCCAAAGTCACTTGTCCTACACCATCCACCATGATCCAATGTTCAGCCCGAAAATGGTGTGATTGCAAAGATAATTTTTTATGTGGCAAAACTTTGATGCGCTTGACAATATAGTTTGTTCCCACTGCCAAAACTTCCCATGTTCCCCATGGGCGTGTATCCGAGTCACCAACTTGATATGAAATAGTCATGTTTAGAACGGAATTTCATCATTGAATGTTTCATTTCCACCGGTTGGCGCCGAATCCCATCCTGCATCTGCGGCAGGTTCAGATCCGTCTGTTGCTGCATCAGATCCAGGAGTTCCCTCCGCACGACCATCCAATACCACTAACTCTCCACGATAAGATCCCAACACAATTTCCGTTGAAAATTTATCTTGTCCACTGGCATCTTGGAACTTACGCGTTTGTAAAGAACCCTCAACATAAACCTTTGATCCTTTACGTAAATTCTTTTCGGCAAAATCCGCTAAATTAGTATTAAAAATCACGACGCGATGCCATTCTGTTTTTTCTTGGCGATCCCCGTTTTTATCTTTCCACACATCAGAGGTTGCCACAGACAAATGCACAATTTTCGCGCCTGCTGTGGTATGACGCACTTCTGGATCACGTCCTAAGTTTCCAACCAAAATCACTTTATTAATGCTACCCGCCATACTCAATCCTTTCGTTAAATTTAACTTATGATTTCATTTTATCTTGTTCCAAATGAAAAAGCAAGATTTTTTTGATATTGCGTTTTTTTTGTTTTTGTTCTAATATGATGAAAAAGAAAGGGAAACAGATGAAGTATTGGACCATTTTATTGCTTTGTGGGGCGTTAGTTGCTTGTTCTTCCACAACAGAGGATGCTTATGAAACACCAGAGGAAGCATATTTGATTGGGTATCGTGCTTTTCAAAAAACAGATTATGAAGCGGCCACCAAAGCATTTGATGTCGTGGAACAGGAATTTCCATTTTCTGAATGGGCTGATAAAGCGCAAGTTATGATGGCTTACTCACAGTATAAACAAAATGCCTACAACGATGCCTTGATGACGTTGGATCGTTTTATTCAACTACACCCTGGCAACAAAAATACCCCTTATGCCTTGTATTTAAAGGGGCTATGTTATTTTGAACAAATGGCAGACACATCTCGCGAACAAGAGATGACTGCCAACGCAGAGGAGGCTTTTAATGAATTGGTGTTCCGCTATCCCTCCTCTATTTACTACAATGATGCTAAGGCAAAGTTGGTTATGATTCAAAATCATTTAGCCGGCAAGGAAATGGAGGTCGGACGTTATTATCAAAAACGTGAAGATTTTACTGCTGCTATGAATCGTTTTCAAGCTGTTTTAATTAACTATCCCGATTCAAATCAATTACCAGAGGCTTACTATCGTTTGGCAGCCTGTTATCAAGCACTAGGCATGACAAAACAAGCAAAAGCTGTGACTCAAAAACTGAGTGAAAAATTTGAAAATTCGATTTGGACAAAAAGGGCTTTAAAACTAACGGAGTAAGTAAAAATGCTGACTGCTCTTGCCATTCAACATTTTGTTTTAATTGATAACTTATCCCTGTCCTTTGACAAGGGATTAAGTGTTTTTACAGGCGAAACAGGGGCAGGAAAATCTATTTTGTTAGATGCTTTATCTCTTGTTTTGGGTGCTAGGGCAGAAGCGCGATTCGTACAAAAAGGTTCAGAACAAACAGTTGTTAGTGCTACATTTACATTACCTAAAACTCATCCTGCCTTTAAGCTGTTAGATGAGCAGGGTTTAAGTCATGATGATGACCTTATTTTACGTCGTACCTTAACAAAAGATGGCAAAACAAAGGCCTTTATATGTGATCAACCTGTGAGCGTGGGGCTTTTAAAATCCATCGGGGATACATTGGTGGAAATTCATGGGCAGTTTGCTTCATATAGTTTGTTGAATCCTGCTACTCATTTGGGTACATTGGATGCATATGGCAAATTGCAAAAGCAAGTACAGGAAGTTGCAAAGAAATGGGAAAAATATCAAAAAGCTAAGCAAGAAGCGCTTGATTTTGAGCAAGAATTACAAAAGCAATTAGAAGAAGAAGACTTTTTGCGTGCCGATTTAGATGCTTTGGATAAATTGAATCCTCAAGATGATGAAGAAGAGAAACTGACCCAACGTCGTACTGAATTGATGAATGCCGAACATATTGTGGAAAATATTCAAAATGCGTGTCGTTTATTAGGAGATGAAGAGCAAGGTGTCTTGCGTTTGATTAACAAGACCGAGAATCAATTATTAAATGCCGACAAAATTACAAATGGACGTTTTGAGAATGAATTAAAATCGCTGACTGAAGCTCAAGATGTATTGGCTGATTTATCTTCAGATTTGGAACATACGCTCAACGATTTAGGCGATACCTCAGAATTACCCCTTATAGATGATCGCTTATTTGCCTTACGCGACATGGCGCGAAAATACCATATTTCTATTTCGGAATTACCTGCTTTTCGTGACGAAGTTCGGCAAAAATTAGCCACCGCTGAACATGGCACACAAAAATTAGCAGACCTAAAAAAAGAAGTTGAACAATTGCGGCAAGAATATGCATTGGTAGCCCAAACATTATCGCAAGAGCGTCACAAGGCTGCTGACTCTTTGGATAAGGCCGTCCTGAAAGAATTGCCAGATTTAAAGTTAGAAAAAGCAACTTTTAAAACGCAAGTTATGGATTTAGCCTTGGATGAAGGGAGTGTCAGTGGTTTAAATCAAGTTCTCTTTACAGCGGCGACCAATAAAGGATCCGATTTGACACCGATTCACAAATGCACCTCAGGGGGAGAATTGGCTCGCTTTATGTTGGCTTTGAAAGTGAATTTAGCCGAAGACAACCAAACAACATTGATTTTTGATGAAATTGATACTGGGATTTCTGGGGCAACGGCTGCTTCTGTGGGTGAACGATTAGCTCGTCTAGCTGAAAAACATCAAACACTTGTCATTACTCATTCTCCACAGGTTGCTGGCTTTGGCAAACACCATTATTTAGTACAAAAAGCGGATACAGAAAATGCCACATTGACTTCTGTACATCAATTAGACAAGGCGGGTCGATTGGAAGAAATTGCCCGTTTGGTATCTGGCGCAACTGTGACAGACAAGTCTCGCGAGGTTGCTAAGGAATTGTTGAAAAACTAAAGCGAAAATCATCTTGCTTTTGCTTTGAAAAAAGATTAAACTGTTTCTATGCAAACGCGTGAAGAGATACGACAGGAATTACAAGATTTAGCGGACAAATTGGAACGCTATGACAAGGCATATCATCAGCAAGATGCGCCATTGGTTTCCGATGCTGAATATGATGCTTTGCGTCGGCGTGCTGAGCAATTGGAGTCGGAATATCCCGACTTGATTCCTGAAAATTCTTTATCCAAACGCGTTGGTTTTCAACCAGCAAGTGGTTTTAAAAAAGTGGAACATGCTATGCCAATGCTTTCTCTTCAAGATATTTTTGACGAGCAAGATGTGATTGATTTTATGGATCGTTTGCATAAATTTTTGGGATTACCTATTGATACTTCCATTGACATTGTAGCAGAACCCAAAATTGATGGGCTTGGTTACTCTGCTGTCTATGAAAAAGGCCATTTTGTGCGTGGTGCCACCCGTGGAGATGGGACAGTGGGAGAAGACATTACTGAAAACTTGAAAACGATTACCGAATTGCCACAAACATTAAAGTCTGCTGATTTATTCGCACAAGTCCCAGAATTGTTGGATGTACGTGGCGAAGTGTATATGAAAAAAGCCGATTTTTTGGCCTTAAATGAGGAACAAAAAAAGAAAAATGACAAAATTTTTGCCAATCCGAGAAATGCGGCTGCCGGCAGTTTAAGGCAATTGAATCCAGCCATTACCGCAAAACGCAATTTAAGCATTTTTGCTTATGCTTTGGGGGCTTATGAAGGGACGCCGTTTAGAACTCATTGGGACTTTATGCAAACTTTAAAGTCGTGGGGATTCCCTATCAATCCGCTGATTCGCTTGTGCCACAACACAAAAGAGATGTTGCAATTTTTTCACGAATTAGGAGAAAAGCGTGCTAGCCTTCCGTATGATATTGATGGTATTGTGTATAAAGTAAATGACTTAGCCTTACAAAAGCGCTTGGGCTTTATTGCCCGTTCTCCACGTTGGGCAATTGCACATAAATTTCCGGCTGAACAAGCGACGACTATTTTAAAAAAAATTCGTGTACAAGTGGGACGTACAGGGGCTTTGACCCCTGTGGCTGATTTAGAACCTATCAATGTAGGCGGTGTGTTGGTACAGCATGCGACGCTTCATAATGCTGATGAAATTGAACGCAAGGATATTCGCGAGGGAGATACAGTTGTGGTGCAACGTGCGGGTGATGTGATTCCCCAAATTGTACGAGTTGTGATGGAAAAGCGCCCCACCGATTCTAAACCATTTGAATTTCCAAAGGTGTGTCCTGTCTGTGGCGCGCATGCTTGTAAAGAAGGAGAGGATGCTGTCACATATTGCATGGGCGGGCTTACCT
Organism: Alphaproteobacteria bacterium UBA3650; assembly: GCA_002373815.1. Classification (GTDB taxonomy): domain Bacteria; phylum Pseudomonadota; class Alphaproteobacteria; order CAAHEQ01; family UBA3637; genus UBA3637. Next base: position 5,044 of record DFKH01000105.1, on the reverse strand, counting down.
GTCCAGCGCAAGCAATGGAAAGATTAAAACACTTTGTTTCCAAAGATGCTTTTGATATTCAAGGCTTAGGCAATCGCAATATTGAGCAATTTTATGAGCTTGGTTGGATTAAAAATCCTGTGGATATTTTTACTTTACAAGAAAACTATGAGCTACGTCTTTTAGGGATGGAAGGTTGGGGACAAAAATCTGTCGCAAACCTATTTGATGCCATTGAGAAGGCAAAAACAGTATCTTTGGCACGATTTATTTATGCACTTGGCATTCCAGAGGTGGGCGAAGCAACAGGCAAATTGTTGGCTACTCATTTTGGTTCATGGCAAACATTTGCAACCGTTTCGACAAGCCCTGAGGCTCTGATAAAATTGACAGAAATAGATGGCATTGGTGCAACAATGGCACAAGATATTATTGACTTTTTTGCCGAAGAACATAACCAAACATTAATTGCTAAGTTGTTGAATGTTCTAACTATTCAAGATGCCTCAAAACAAACAGATAATTTACCTTTAAAAGGCAAAACTTTTGTCTTTACTGGCACTATTTCCATACCACGTGACGCAGCCAAAGCGCGTGTGCAGGAATTGGGGGGAAAAGTATCTGGTTCTGTCAGTGCTAAAACATCATTTGTCGTAGCAGGAGACGACCCCGGTAGCAAGTATACAAATGCACAAAAACTCGGCATTACGATTTTGAGCGAAGAAGATTTCAAAAAATTACTTGACGAGAACAACAAATAGCTGTATTTTAAAGCACGAAGGGGAATTTTATGGATCCAACACAAAATAATGCTCAACCACCATCAGCACCAACGGGTACTTCTGAAGCAGGATTACCGCCAGCTTCTGGGCAAGATTCTGAGTTGTACAATCAAATTGCAGGACAAGATTTAGATCCTCAGGTTGTCAAAAAAAAGAATAAATCCTTACTGATGTCTCTCATGGTTCAGGTCATGCGCCTTACTTTGTGGATAGATTCTGTCAAACGCACACATGAACGAGCTTTTCGTTTTATGGGAGGGGTGTGGGCTTTATGTATGGCCATTATTTATTTTAGTGGTGTTTTAGTCCTTGTTTTTGCCCTTTATAATCGTATGCAATTGCCCATTTATCTTGAGGATCAAATGCATGCGCGCGATATTCAGTTTGAATCTGCTGAATACTCAATGGATCGCATTGTTGTTCGCGATTTAAAAGATAAAAGCGGTACTTATACCGTTGACACGATGATTATTTATTCGACGTTTACCGATTTATTGCAAAAACGTATTCGTCTTGTCACACTTGATGGATTAAACATTCTTCTTAACACAAATTCCAACTTCAATATATTGCAAGACATACCTCAGTTTTTGGCCCAAATTCAAAATCCAACAAGAGGACGTTTAGATTTAACGATCAATGCGGTGACTGTTCACAATGCAAAATTAACATTAAAGAATCAACAAGTTGACATTCCTATTTCATTTTCCATGGAGGGTATGTATGATGACCAAACTCAAATTGTCATTCCTTTATCAATTAAACAGCCCGCTTTGCAAGCCAAAGCGACTTTGACAATTGCTGGTTCGAATCAATATCCAGAATGGAATTTAGCCGTTTCAGAGGGCGTGATTACTCTTCCACGAAGTTCCCCAGAAAATATTACTGGTGAATTAAAAGTGACACTCAATCAGCAAAATTTGGATACGATTCAAGCTGATTTTAAAATGGGCTATGGCACCATTGAAAAACACATTACGGCGAATCTACGAGCAAAAGATGACAATAATTTAGGCGGGCAAATCTCTTGGGAGAAGAACAATCTCACAGAACAAGATTTGTCCAGCGATTTAACATTTAATGTTTCCTCTTTTTCTTTGTCAAATACGAATGAAATCCATATTACTGGGCCTTTAACCGTTTCTTCAAAACGATTTAATGCTTCCAATTTTGGTTTGAGCAACCTGTCCACAGCCCTCAATGTCAATATGCATTGTCAGAACTGGGATCAATGTCGTATCTCACTAAAAGATAAGTCGGTTGTAACTGTTCAAGATGCTTGGTTTCAAAATCAACGTCAATTGATTCAATCAAAAGATGGTTTTCAATTTACTTTACAACCTCAGGAAGAGGCCTTGGTTTTGAGGGAAGAAAATCCTTACATTTTATTCCAATTGCCCATCGAATCTTTTGCCTTTGAGGGAAATGTTGAAGGGGCTTCGCAAGGAATTTCCTTACAAACAAATTCAGTCACACTTTCTGGTGCTGTTGCTGATACAAATACAGATGCAAGCCGTTTGGCGATTAGTGCGCAAAATTTATCCTATCAGGCCACAGGAATTGCTTTGAAGAATGCAACGTTTAGTACCGATAATTTACTCAGCAAAACATCCAATGTTCAACTACAATCTGATTCTGTTCAGCTATCTGATTTGCCTTTATTTTCTCATCCATTCCGTTTAAATATGTCCATGTTAGGCAATAAAGCAACTGCACGTTTGGACTTTCAGGATACACCTATTTCCATGAAATTAGATGGTCAATTATCGTTAAGCCAAAAAGCTTTTGCAGGGCAAGTGCAGGTTTTCCCATTTAATTTAAGCGAATTGTCCGTTCCTCTATATGAATTGTGGCCATCTATTTCTCCCGCGATTAAGAATGTCACAGGACAAATGATTGCCAACGGTCAAGTAACTTGGTTAGGTTCTCATAACATTACTGGTCCTTTAAATATTGGCTTTAAGGATGTTTCTTTTGATGTAGATAATACACGCATCTCGGGTTTGAATACGGTTTTAACTTTGGACGCCCTTCGTCCTAGTGTCACAAAAAATAATCAACACATGTTTATCCACAAAGTAAGTGGTTTAATTCCTTTTCAAGATTTAGATGTTGTCTTTCAATTGGATGGACAGAATTTAAGATTGCATCAATTTTCTGTTTTAGGTGCTGGTATTCCTCTTAGTCTGCCGGCGTCTGTGATCCCAACAAAGAACGCCAATGCTTTATTGTATTTAAAAAATGATCACCCCATTCAACCAAAAGACTTTAAAAAAGGCATCAATCTAAATGGGCTTGATATTACCGCTGGTACTGCCAATTTATCTATTCCGTTGGAATTACAAAATGGTGTCTTTAGTGTTCCTAATATTACCTTAAAGATGCAAAATGTTCTTGCCCAACGTAGTGGAAACGTTTACAACAATGTTTTTGGCACGTCTGATAACTATTTTATCCGTTCTGGACAAGTTATTATGGATAGAAACAATGTATTGCAATTGGTCTTTAATGGGCGTCTATTACCTTCAAAATCCCCTAAGGATGTTCAATTTAACAGTGTTCCGACTCCCAATGGATTATTCAAAGAATTGCCCACACATGACTTACCTCAAGATATTGTTCGGCGTTTAACAGTCTTATTTGACAAACAATAAAAGCATATATATAAAAAATACTTGCAAAAAAAGTAAAAATCGTGTATAACTATTAATTACGAAATGTTTAACAATTTAAGAAGCGAGTTGAAAAATGGCAACACCAAAGAAAAAAACATCTAAGTCTAAACGTGATATGCGTCGTTCTCATGATGCATTGGGCGCAAGCTCTTACACAGAATGTCCAAAATGTGGTGAATTGGTTCGCCCTCACCATGTATGCGAAGCCTGTGGCACATACAATAAAAAAGAAATTTTGACCAAAAAAGCAAAATAATTATTGTTTCTCAATTCAACAGGGGGGTGACAGATGGACAAACAAACTGTTATTTCCATTGATGCAATGGGTGGTGATTTTGCGCCACGTTCCGTTTTGGAAGGCGTTGCATTGGCGGCCAAAAAACACAAGGATTTATTTTTCTTTTTGTTTGGAAATGAAGAAATTTTAACCCCTATTATCAAAGAAATTGGGTTGCCTGATGGTTGTTATAAAATCCATCACACAACTCAGGTTATTAAAGGAACGGATAAGCCGTCTCACGCCATTAGGACTGGTCGCGAATCAAGTATGTGGCAAGCGATTATGGCTGTTCGTAATGGTTATGCCAAGGCAGTTGTGTCTTCTGGCAATACAGGCGCTTTGATGGCCATGAGCAAGATTTGCTTAGGCATGATTCCAGGAATTGATCGCCCTGCAATTGCGGCTATTTTGCCTTCCGAAACAGGACCAATTGTTTGTTTAGATTTGGGTGCAAATGCCGAATGTGATGCCCAGAATTTAGTTGAATTTTCCATTATGGGAGATGTTCTTTACAAGGTTTTATTCAACAATGATCATCCTAAAGTTGGTTTACTCAATATTGGGTCCGAAGAAACAAAAGGTCGCGAAGAAATTCGTGAGGCCGCAGGGCAATTAAAGGATAACGAGCATCTTAATTTTATAGGTTTTGTTGAAGGAAACGATATTGCCATGGGTTCTGCCCAAGTTTTTGTTTCGGATGGATTTTCTGGGAATATTGCTTTGAAGACTTTGGAAGGAACAGCCAAATTTTTTGCGCACACACTGAAAAAGAGTCTTAAAAAATCACCATTGGGTATTTTGGGCTTTTTAATTGCGGCTCCAGTTCTTAAAAAATTAAAAACAAAAATGGATCCAAGACAATATAATGGAGCCATGCTTGTTGGTTTAAATGGCATTTCCGTTAAAAGTCATGGAAGCGCAGATGCTTATTCTTTTTCTTGTGCCATTGATGCCGCTGCTCGCATGGCTAAAAATGATTTGTGCGAAAAAATCAAGTCGGAAATGTCCTCTTTCTTGAATTTAGCTGGTCTCAACGATACAGAAGCACCATAAATAATTCTAAAATCGAAATAAAACTTGCATATTTTTTTTGAATATGGCAAGATATGGTTGTTAAAAATGAAAGGTGATAAAATGACACAAAGAACTGTAACACGTGCAGATATTGCTGAAGCTTTATATCAAGAACTAGGTTTTTCTCATGCAGATTCTTTTAAATTGATTGAAAAGACGTTGGCTTATGTAACGGAGGCTTTTGGGCGCAAAGAGGAAGTAAAAATTGCAGGCTTTGCCTCTTTTATTCCGCACGATAAGGCAAAGCGTATGGG
>DFKH01000128.1 GCA_002373815.1 Alphaproteobacteria bacterium UBA3650 | reverse complement strand
ACCCGGCAAATTTATAAAATCTGGACTTACACGGAATGGTTCAATTGCGGTCATATTAAATGTTCCCCTGTCGCATAACTTTACAAAGCAACGAATATTCGTTCCAATAAAGGCTTCGCGCGGGATATACGCATCATCATTTTGAAACACAACAAATCCCCCAGGGGTTTTGTCCGCCAACGCGATTGCCTTTTCTTTATAATCTATGAATTCGTATGCACTTTTTATCATCAGTTTCAAATACGAAGACATTGAACTGACGATTTTATAAAATGTTTCATCACGTTCTTTTTGCGATATTTGCCCATAATTTTTGGCAGCTATCAAATACGCCAAAGTGTTTGGATATTTTATACGGCCATAATTGTCCGCCAAATCCATAGGCTTTACAAATTCTGTATCAAATTTTTCCACCGCGGCATGCGCCTGGGACATGGGCGCCCAATATTTATGAACGATATATTCGTATCCAATTTCAGCCCACAATAATCCAAAACTGGCATACTTTGTTCCGTCCGCCCGACATTTATATCCTGTCTGTTGATGATGGTCAAATTCGCCCCCACCAATATCAAAAACCAATCCATCAAAATTGTCTGGGACATGTGCCACGCGTTTAATTTCACGCACATCATCAACAACACCAACAATTTTCAACAACGCAGCCGCCAAAACATCATCAGAATGGAAATGACCGTTATGTGTAATAACACCATTTTTTGCCAATTCTTTCAATCTGTTGATTTTCACAAATTCCATGGTATGACCTCTTTGCCCCGAAAAATAACACAAAACACGCAAAAATCAACAAAATTCCACCTAAAACTATTTTTTTACAACCTGGGTCAAGTTTGAATTACATGCGCTGAGAAAGTGTATTCAAACTAAAAACGCCCCTTGCGGGGGCGTTTCGATACGTTTTACTTTTGCATGTGTTTTAGTTGATTCATATACCTATTTAGTTCATTGGTTGATTCATCTTCCATAGCAGATATTTCCACCAATGCCTGTTTGCCATGTTTTTCTGTCTGTTGAACTTTGATTTTATATTCAATTTGTTCAGTTCCGTTTGTGAATTTACGCCCATACATTGCTTGACTAAACATCATCCCTAATGCACCCATGCCACTAAATGTTGATTCATATTCAACGGTCACAACGCAAGTTCGTGAATCAAAATCACTATCTGTTTCACGTATATCGGACAGTTTTACTTTTTCCCAGCCATACTTTTCTTGCAGTAATTCTGTAAGTGTTTGTTTTGACCGGTCATCCCAACATTCTGGCGTGTCTGAACAAGCCGCCAAAGGCAATATACAAACAAAAGTCAAAAAATATTTAAATAATCGTCTCATTGTTATCCCCGTTAGTTTAGAGTTATTACTTTTCCGCTCTTTTTTGTCTGTTTTGCGGCTTTTTCTATTTTTAAAAGCCAATTCTTATAATCATTTTCCCAATTTTCCATTTTGCATCTGTATTTATAACCAAATTCAGGTGCTTCTTTCTTTCTAAAATCTTCTACCATTGACGCAATAAAATCCGCTTCAGATTTTTTATTAAGTCCCAAATTTGATATCATCGCATTTGACATTTTTGCTGCTTGAATATCTTCATCTGTTACGGTAAATAATTCTTTGTATGCTTTTGGAGCGACATCCTTACATGATTTCAGATTACCCATTACTTTATCTGTGATATACTGTTTTATATTGTTTTTGCAATTCTCTTTTTCATATGATGTATATTTTTGACTTGTCTCACAAACCTCATAGTACATGTCATAATAGTATCTACGAGCACCCAACAAATCCTTGTACGCTTCAATGCTATTGATTTTGTGTCCTTCCGGAAATAATGAAGCATAATCAAAATTTCCTAATTCATTCGGTTTCAAATTACGACGTGCTAAAATACATTCGTCAGAATTATCTTCCTCATACACTGGTGCACAAAAACATTTCAAATTATCTTTGAATTCACCCGATTGCATAAAAACTTCCAGATATGTACACTGGCGGGGCATGTCTCTTATGTCGCCATTTCGATAAAATGTGTTTGATTTTTCACTATAAGGTGGCATTTCGTAATTATATACTTCTTCTATTTTGCTTATTCTTTCCATTATATCTGTTGTAGCAAGTATCTTTTCTCGTTTTTGCTGTGCTTCTTCCAAATTTATTTCATGTTCGGTTCGTGTGTCTTTTGGTGTTGTATCAAATGCACAACCACAAACCCCCAATGTTCCCAACGTCAATATTAAATAAGTTTTTTTCATTTTTTACTCCTTTTTTGGTTGGTTGTTCAAAATTTAAATTCGGTATCTTGGGCTTCAGATATTTCCTTTATTTGATTTGGATAAACACGAATGTCAGTAATATCTGGTCTAGCACTTCCGCCCCCAATGGTGTAATAAAGTGTTATACACAGCCCCATAAAACGAAATAGGGTTGTAAAATTAGAGTTATGATTAGATGAAGAACCATGATGTGGAATTTGTGCATAATCAACAAAATTCAAAAGCCGACCAAATTGATTAACAAACCCATTCAACTGTTTTTTTGTTTTCATCAAGGCATCACCAGTATGCAAAATACACCGCTTGTTATAATGGCAATCTTTGCACTTTTTATGCGTAAATATAGGGATTTGACAATCTGCACACTCCGCGCAGAGTACAATTAGCATATTCTCATGGGCGACATTTTTTATAATTTTTGTTTTTCTGAACTTTGTTAAATCTTCTTCGGTGATATTTTCCAATGAGTCAATTTGTATGTCTTGCGCCGCCCATTTTGTTTTGATTTTATCTAATTTCTTATTGTTTATTTGTGTGATATATGTGTGTAGTATCGCTTTGTTTTGCCCTAAATCTATTGCCGGACTCTCTGACGATAGAACTTTTACAGGCACACTACCAATCATAGGGATGCTATTTAGAATTGAATAAACTGTTTGTCTGTATGATTGATAATTGTTCCCGGTATAATCACACAATAAAATAACACCATGGGTCACCCCCTGTATCTTCGGAACAAAAACTTCTATTTGTGATGACTTATATACAGATAATAATGTGTTATACAAATTTTCAAGTTGATTGAAATGGTCGTAGTGTAAATGCGATATAAATACATAAATTTTCACAACATCATTGTATTTCAACCTGTGCAGTATATCTTCAAATATTTTGTTCCAAGCATTACCTGTTATATAGCCGCCACAATCATAAATATAAGCAGAATCGCCAATGATACCTAGGTGTAAACCACCTTGACCAACAGGATACTGAATATGATATGCTTTTGGCATTATCTACCCCCGGAGTAAAAAGATTAAACTGCTCCAAGAAAGAGTGGTCGGGGAATTCTCAAATCACCTTGTTATTGATTCTGCGGGTTTTCGTGTTGCCCCTGTTGTATAACCAACAGTTCCCCGACCATAAGTCAGGGGTGTGATTGCGATGCAAAAAGCACCGAAAACACCAGATTACGATGCTTTCGCACCGAACAAGGCGGGCTTTAGATTGCCCCGAACCCAATCTCTTGGATTCAGTCCTAATTATAAAGGTATTTCAACACAATGCAAATAGTTATATCAACTTTTTATCAAATTACCTATTTATTAACCATACAACTAATAAAACAATAGCCCAGAAATTGGGCTCAAATTAGTGGCAAAGCATGTAGGATTTTCCTCGACACCGTTG
>DFKH01000099.1 GCA_002373815.1 Alphaproteobacteria bacterium UBA3650 | reverse complement strand
ATCTTCATCCCACTTCATCGCTTTTTTTAAGGATTCCATAGCAAATGTAAGGCGTTCTTTTTTGCCCGGTTCACAGTAAAGATAAAGGGCAACTTTTTTGCCAGACTTTGTCGTGTAAGAATCTGTCAGAACATCTAATTTTCCAGCAACCAAAGCGAACAAATAGCATGGTTTTGGATATGGATCGTGGTAGGTGATAGAAGAGGCGGTTTCTTTAATTACATTTCCATTGGAAAGCCGTACAGGATAGGTTTTTTGATTTGCTTTAATCGTGACGGTATAGGTGCTTAAAACATCTGGATGATCGGGAAAATAGGTAATGCGACGAAAACCTTGAGGCTCATTTTGGGTTGTGAACAAGCCATTAGACATATAAAGTCCAGCCAAACAAGTGTTGGCCTCTGGATTTATTTCCACAATTGTTTTAAGAGTAAAAGATTTTTTCGATGGCGTAAGAGTCAACGTTTCTTTTCCTTGTTTATAGGTACAGGGCTTTCCATCCAACAAAATTTCCTTGAGTAACAAATCAATACCATCCAAGACAAGTGTTTTGCCTACTTGATAATCTTCAAAATGAAGTAATGCCTCAACAATAGTCTTAGTCGGGTTTAAAGTAAAAACTAATTCTGTCTTTGGCAACCGATAATGGGGTGCAACATATTCATTACGATAAAATGTCATTTGTAACGTCTAATCCTTTTCATCCAAAATTTGTGTTTTTCTTGATCTATTTCACGGTAAATATTGGCTAAACTTTTCATAGCATTTAAGTGACCTTGACGAGCAGCAGCCTCATACATGGGCAAAACTAATTCCTTGCTGGCAGGGCCAAAATATTTGCGCTCTGCCCAAACAGCCATGACATACTGCGCATCGGCTAAGTTAGCTTGTTCGGCTTTTTGTAGCCAATAAATAGCTCTTTCCCTGTTTTCAGGCACACGATCTCCCGTATCGTAAAGTAAAGCCAATTTGTAGGCTGCTTCAATATCTCCATTTTGGGCCTTAGCCAACAAATCTTGTTCAACTATGGGACCGCATTTGACATAATCAGGATGATGTACATCAACATTCCCAGATAAACAATGATGTGGTTCAAAAACTTGATGGTAATAAATTAAACTTGCAACAAAAAAGAGGGATAAAACAACAAGGAACAAGAATAATTTTTTCAAAATACGCATTTTTACTCCTTTACAACCCCTCAACAATTTTATATTATAAAGAAAAATTCAAAAAATCAAGGAAAAAGGTGAAACAGTCAATTTTTTATTTTGATGCATATCATTTCGAGAAGACGGTAGGAGAAGTGTCCTTTTCATACCGCGTATCGGATGGTTCAACTTTTACTGAAAAAATCATCTTCCCCAATGCGCCATTTGAACTAAATAAAGAGGAAGAAAAAGCCCTAGATCAAGTTTTGTTTTTAGCACATATAGCCTGTGGAATCAGCTATTATAAAGCCTTTTTGCCCGATGAAATTCAAGTGAAATCTGGCACACTCACAAAAGCGCAAGCAACCTTTTTTGATACATACTATTTAAAAGGATTAGGTGAGTTCGCCATTAAAAATAACCTCAATTTACAAGGAAAAATAAATTTTCCATCAGGGGAGAGCAAAACAGACACAATTGCCTTGCCTTTTGAACAAAAAGCATTAGTACCTGTGGGTGGTGGCAAAGATTCTTGTGTGGTGATGGAATTATTAAAGGAATTAAATATCTCAGCAACTGGTGTGGCGTGTGGGGGATCCAAATCACAAAGTGCTTGTGCGGAAAAATCGGGTTTTCCTTATATAACATTCAAGCGGATAATAGATCCGAAATTGATGAAACTAAATGAATCAGGGCAATCGCACAATGGACACATTCCTATTACGGGTGTGTTGGCATTTTTATTATGGACTTTGGCCATTTTGCGCCATGAAAAGTATGTCGTAATGGCGTGTGAAAAATCGGCTAACAGCGGTAATATGAAACAAGGCAATTTGATCATCAATCATCAATGGTCTAAATCGTTTGAATTTGAAAAAATGTTTTTTAATCTGACTCAGGAAATCACACCAGACTTCCGGTATTTTTCTTTGTTGCGTCCAATTTCGGAAGCCCATATTGCAAAGTTATTTGCTGAAAAATGCAAGACCTATTTTGATGTGTTTACAAGCTGCAATAAAGCGTTTAAATTGGATTTAAATAAGCGGTTGAACAGGTGGTGTGGTGCTTGTGATAAATGTCGCTTTGTCTTTTTAATCTTGGCACCGTTTATGGATAAAAAGACATTGATTCGTGTGGTGGGTACCAACCCACTTGATGATGGAAACCAAATGGAGGGTTATCGTGAATTACTGGGGCTTTCAGGACATAAACCCTTTGAGTGTGTGGGTGAGATGGATGAGTGCCGTTGGGCTTTTAATCAACTGAAACAAAATCCAGTTTGGCAGAATGATTATGTTGTGAAGGTGTTAAATGTGCCAAATGCACCATCCCCATTTGATGTGTCGGATGAACATTTAATTCCAAAGGAATTGCAAGATGTTATGGCAAGATTTAGAGCATAAACGTATCGCTATTTGGGGTACGGGACGTGAAGGTCAAGCGGTGAAAGACGCCTTTCAAAAACATGTGCCTAGCGCCGAAATTTTGGAAATTACGGAAGATAATGTGGATAATCTTTTTAAGGCGCAAGTGTTGATTAAATCACCAGGCGTGTCCTTGTATCGACCCGAAATTATCAAGGCAAAAGAGCAGGAAATAATTGTCACAAGCGGAACAAATCTTTTTATGGCGAATAAAAATCCGAGTACAAAAGTGATTGCTGTGACAGGAACAAAAGGCAAAAGCACAACATCCAGTTTGATGGCACACACCCTAAAATCTTATGGATTTCAAGTGGGCTTAGGCGGTAATATCGGAGTGCCTGTCATAGATTTTGTAGATGAGCCAACGGACTATGTGGTGGCGGAACTTTCCAGTTATCAATGTGCTGACTTTGTGGGGACTCCAGACATCAGTATTTTGTTAAATCTATACCCTGAGCATTTGCAATGGCATGGCTCACACGAGCAATATTATGCCGATAAAAAACATATGTGGGAGCAGGGGCTGTGGCAGCTGGATAATCGAGAGAATGAAATTCAAATCAAAGATGGCTTTTTTTATGAAGAAGAAAAGCAACTTTTCCCGATTTCCAGTTTAAATTTGCGGGGCATTCATAATGCCCAAAATGCATGTGCGGTGTTAGCTGTGTTAAAGCATTTGGGGTTAGATTTGTCGAAAGCAGAGCAGGCTTTTCACACTTTTCAAGGCCTTTCCCATCGCCTTGAAATTGTGGCAGAACAAAATGGAATGACCTTCGTGGATGACAGTATTTCCACAACGCCAGAAACGGCCATTTGCGCCATGGAAAGTTTTAAAGATAGACCGATAACATTACTTGTGGGAGGCTTTGATCGGGGGCAAGATTATATTGAACTCAATCGGTATATTAAAAAACATGGTGTGCAAGCCATAGCGTTGCCAACAACGGGCGATAGAATTGAGACGCCCCATCATGTGCAAACAATCAAGGAAGCAGTAGCGTTGGCCAAGCAAATCACATCATCGGGAGGGGTTGTCCTTTTATCCCCCGCTGCACCCAGCTATAACATGTATAAAAACTTTGAAGCCAGGGGTGATGATTTTAAAACATCTATTTAGTCCAAACCAACGCCCCCACAGTTAAGTAAAAACGAAACTTTGGGGAAATTTTTATGCCAAACGTTGGATTATTTGCAACTAGTTAGCGTGCAATACCAATCCCCCCAGCTGTCCTGGACGGCAGTACGGTTTGAACAGGTACAATCGGCGGCGTTTGCAACTTCCACATCTAATTCATTATTATCACATGGGTCACACCAACCTTCGACATCTCGATAATAACCCGTGGGGCATGTTTTTAAAACACAGTAGGTACTGTCATAAACATCCGTATATATTTTTCGGTTGGAGCATTTGTTGCATGTGGCTACTTGCTCTGATGTCTCAGCCTCCCACCCCTCTGGATCATCACAGGTCTCACAGGATCCATCAGCCACTCTGAATGTACCAGACGGGCATGTTTTTAATCGACAAATCTTTTCTCCATCTTCATCAATTGCTATTTCCCGATTGGAGCATTTAGCACACTCATTGATAATAGATGCATCTAGACTCCCATTTGATGTGCACGGCAAGCAACCTAATTCGGTCAAATACGTACCACTTGGACATGGCCGATTGGATAGTGTGCAGTATCCGACATTTTGTCCAGATACTCCGACGAACTCACCATCATCGAAAGCAATAAATGTACGTCCACTACATGTGTTGCACGCACTTTGTGTGGCTATGCTTGGGGTGCGGGCATCACATGGGGCACAGTCCCACACATACTGATTTTTTCTTGCAGAATACTCTGTCACTACTAAAAATGAACCTGATGGACATTGGGGTGTTGCATAGCAAATGTTACTGGGATCATTCATTACACATCCTTGAGAAACAGACCAATAATAGTGAGCAAATCCAGCGTCATAGGCTCTTAAATACAGGCAAGCGGTTTCATCACAAGCACTTAAATTATCTTTGGAACAAGAACCACTGGATACATTGCAGTGATGATTTTCACATGTATACCCAGTGCCGCAATCTGTATCTGTATTGCAAACAAATTTACATAAGCCCACTGTTTCATCGTATATGCGATTTTCACAAGTATCACAGGCGGTCTTTGTTGTTGTGATATCATCAGGATCAGTACACGATTTACAGCCACCTTTTGCAGTGTCTTTTATTTTGTTGTTGTCACAATAAATGACGCACATCTGTCCGCTGTCTTGTGTATCAGAATCATAAAAACGCAGACCAGCACATTTATCACATTCTGTGCGTGATGTAACGGGGTTTACATCTCCTTCTTGGCAATCATAACATTTTCCAGACGCACTCAAGAAACCATTACATGTTTCCGTAACACATTTACCAGATTCGCATGTGTATCCAGTATTACAATCAGTATCGGTGGTGCATTCTGGGGCTTGACATCCATTTTCGGTAGAATAGGTATATCCTTCACCCAACGCGGTGCACTTTTCGGCGGTATCGCAAGCGGAAAGGTTATCCACAGAACAGGATTCTGGCACAGGTGTTTCAGGACACACACCATCGGGGCAGAGTGCACAGGTGCCAGTGGCGGGGGTGGTGTCAGAGGCAGGGGTTGTCTCGGTCCATGTACGATTCGGGCACTTGTTGCAGGCTTCCTCTGTGGTGGTGACAGAATCAGATGTTGTACAAATGTAGCATGCATCATCTGTCCCCATGAAACGAGGATTTGCCGTGCCGTCACATTCGGCACATGCTTCAGCGGTGGTTTCATAAGAATCCGTGTAGGAGCAAGAGTAGCAAGAACCATCATCTAGGTGGAACCGACCCTCTGGACAGGTGGCAAGCACACAACGATTTCCACCATCATATGCCCACATTTTGCGTGGCGTACTTGTGTTATCACAGGCGGCACACTCTTCAGCGGTGATTGCATAAGTGGTTGTGTCGGAGCAAGAGCGGCAATAACCATCATATCGACGGAACAGACCCTCTGGGCAGGTGGCAAGCACACAATAGTTTTCGCCATTATATGCCCACATTTTGCGTGGGGTACTTGTGTTGTCACATTCGGCACATTCTTCAGCGGTAGTTTCATGAGTGTCTGGGGTGGAGCAAGAGCTGCAATAACCATCATCTCGACGGAACAGACCCTCTGGGCAGGTGGCAAGGGCACAATAGTTTTTGTCCTTATATGCCCACATCATGCGTGGTGTACTTGTGTTGTCACATTCGGCACATGCTTCAGCGGTGGTTTCATAAGAGTAACTAGCGGAACAATAGGTGCAATAACCTGGACCACTATGTAACTGACCCTCTGGGCAGGTGGCAAGCACACAATAGTTTTTGTCCTTATATGCCCACATCATGCGTGGTGTACTTGTGTTGTCGCAGACAGCACATTCTTCAGCGGTGATTGCATAAGAGCCTACGCTGGAGCAAGAGCTGCAATAACCATCATCTCGACGGAACTGCCCCTCTGGGCAGGTGCACACACCCGATCCATTACAGACATAGTCTTTGTGTTCAGAATCACAATTCTTGGTGCCTTTAGGGGCATAATCAGGCACACATTGTCCGTTCTCGGCGTGGTGGGCAGGGAAGCAAATGGTTGGTTCAAAGGTGGCATGCTCCCCAATCGTGCAAGGATCGGTACAAGTGCCCGATTGACAGATGTAGTTGTCACTTCCATTCCCATCAGGACACACGGTTGTGTCAGCTTTATTACTTTCAACACATTGTCCACCCTGAGGTGTGTAATCTTTACACGGATTTTTGTTTGTTATTAAATCACACGGATCAGTACAATTTCCCGATTGACAGATGTAATTGTCGTCTCCATTTCCATCAGGACAAACGGTTGTGTCCAAGGCATAATCTGGCACACATTGTCCGTTCTCGGCGTTGCAAGACTGGCATGGATCACAGGTAACATTTTCACATTCAGTTGTGGAGGGATAAATACTAATACATGCATGATATGTGCAGTCTTTGCAATTTGTTCCAAAAAGGGTAGCGCACGAGGTACATACACCATCTTTATTAATTGTTCCATCTGGGCAGTTACAGCGTGTACCTTCTTGATTCATAGTACATCCTGTTGGTTTCGCTTCGCAGTAAACAAGGTTGTCGACATTGTCACCTTTAAAGGAAAACCTTTTATCACCACATTTGTCACATTGCTCTTGAGTTGTTGATACCAAGTCCTCCAAGGTACATTTGAAACAATAGTCCTTTGCCATAAATTCATCATTTTCGCATTCATCAACAGAGGCTGGGACACATGTCCCCCCTTGGCAGGTACCATTGGTACAACTCCCTATTTTGTTTGTAATTGTCCCCGTTGCTACGTTGCAAGTTTGACACTCTGTGTCATAAGTCTTATTGGCGCACATGTTGGTGCACGTCCCCGATTGACACGAGCCGATGGAACAGGTTGTGCCATTGGTTTTGTTGGTCCATCGTGCTTGCCCAGCGATAGGGGTGCAAGTTTGACACTCATCCTCATAGCATGGATTTTCGCATTGGTGATTTGTATTACAAAAATACCCATTAGCACAAGTCGTCCCATAGGTATAGGTGGCGATACCATTACTGGAAGTGCAAGTTTTGACACATTCTGTCGCTTTAAAATTGACACAGGCATCTTTGACACACTTGCCATTTTCGGATAGGTATCCAGCATTGCAAGAACAAACGCCATGAATATCAGGCGAAGCATTTTTGTCATCACAACCGAATTTGATATCCAGTTCTCCTTTGCCGTTAAAATGAAGTGCAAAGGCATTAACACCCCGCATCCATTCTTTATCAAACAGACGATTATCACCACCGCCACCAAAGGCAAAAGCAGAAGAGGATAAAACAAGCCAAGAGGAAAATAGAAATAATGAAAAATACCTAAAAACCAAACACTTATTTTGTGAGAAGGAGGGGTACTGGAGAGCAGAATTTTGCATGAGATAACTCCTTGTAAAAAAATATAAACTAATCTCAACCTAGCACACATAAAACAGTGTGTCAAGATAAAATCTGCTTGACAGCAGAAAAAAAATCTGATATAATTTTCACGTTTCCCAAAAGGGCTAATATGATTTGGCTGCCCCGCGGGCTTGGTATAACAATAACAAAAGGATTAAAAATGCCAAAATTAAAGTCTAAAAGCTGCGTAAAAAAACGCTGCAAACTCACCAAAAACGGTAAAGTCAAAACGGGTCACGTGAATAAACGCCACTTGTTTATCCACAAGGATAAAAAGCGTACACGTCAAGCACGTCGGACTCAAGTTGCTTCTAATACAATGAGCAAAATTTTGAAATTCTTTATTCACGGGAAAGGAGTGTAATCCATGGCAAGAGTAAAACGTGGCACGATTTCTCGTGCAAAGCATAACAAAGTTTTGAAGTTGGCAAAGGGCTATCGTGGCCGCAATTCCAAAGTCTTTACAATTGCTAAAGAAAAAGTGGAAAAAGGTCTGCAATATGCCTATCGTGATCGTAAGGCCAAGAAAACAGACATTCGTCAATTGTGGATCGTTCGCATCAATGCGGCCGTTCGTGCAAATGGCATGGTCTATTCTCGCTTTATGGATGGCTTAAAGAAAGCTGGTGTCGCTTTGGATCGTAAAGTCTTGGCCGATATCGCTTTGAATGATCCAAAAGGATTTGAAGCCTTGGTGAAACAAGCCAAAGAAGCTTTGAAATAAGCTGTTTGCTTTTAAATTAAAACCCCGATGCGTGATGCTCGGGGATTTTTTATAATTCCTTAGCTTTTCTTAAAACTTTTGTAGCACTTGACGTGGGTTTGTTTGCTTGAGTATGCAAGATAATACCCGGCAACAACAGAGTCGGTTTTTTCGAACCCAAAACACCACGAATAATCATCCGCTTTGCAGGTTGTCCAACTTTGGAATAGATGGGAATAATTTCAATGCCCCCCAATTTTTGTTCAAGTATCGTCAATATTTGTCCCAATTTTTCAGGACGATGAATCATGGTAAAAGTACCTTTGGCTCGTATATGTTTTAAGCAATATAAAAGCCATTTATCCAAATTAAAGTTGGCCGTATAGGCTTTGGATTGCTCTGGATTAGTCCGCTTCGCCCCTGTGACATCATAAAAGGGGGGATTCGTGACTACATGGTGAAACTGCTTGCCTTTCAAAGGATCAGTGTGCTGAAATAAATCTGTGCGAACAACGGTAATTTTTCGATCATTTAAAGCAGCATTTTCTTGGATGAGCTGAACCAGATTTTCTTGAATTTCTAAAGCCGTGACTTGAACAGGAAGACGAGCTGCAATGCATAAACCAATAACACCATTTCCCGCACCAACATCTAAAATGGAATCATTTTGTTTTGCTTTAACTGCAGCAGCCACCAACACAGCATCAGAAGTTGCTCTCAGACCATGGATAGACTGTCGTAACTTTACTTTACCATCTAAAAAATTATCTGTGGTTATTTGTTTCATCAACCACATTATAACAAAATTTTATACTCGGGTAAAGAGTTATTTTGAGATTCGTTTTTCAGCGCGAGCAATGGCATCAAAAATTTCATCTGGCGTATTGGCAAAATCAATAAACGCAATCTGACTCTCTTTCACAGCGCCATAAGTAAGCATATGTTGTAATAACTCTTTTAGAGGATTCCAAAAACCTTTGAAGTTGAGAAAAATCATCGGTTTTTCGGTACGATCGCCAATCTTAGCATGGACACCTTGTGAGGCAATTTCATCCATGGTACCCCAACCACCAGGGGCAATCAATAAAGCATCCGCGCTTTCCATCATTAAACGCTTACGATCATGTAATGTTTCAACAACGTGTAATTCGCCCTCTTGAAAAATAGATGGATCCGCACACTGTTTTTTTAATAATGAAGGAATAGTAATACCAAGGACCTTGCCACCTTCAGAACGCACACCACGATAGGATTCACCCATTAAACCACCATCCCCAACGCCATAAATCATGGTAATACCTTCACGCGCTAACAAAGCACCTGTTTCAAAAACTGGCTTACGAAAAGCATCATCGATAGCATCACTTGCTGAGCCAAAAATGGCAATCGCTTTGTATTTAGACATAATTACTCCTTAATGATATATGTTTCAGGATAAACAGAACCATGCGGTGCAATAGGTCTGCTCATGCGCCCACAGGCAGCTACAACTATACTTAAAAAACAAACGAAAATTATCTTTTTCATGCCATTCATGATAACTCAAAGTGCAAGTATTGTCAACACAAAATTAATAATGCGGTGGTGGCGTTTCTTCGGACAAAGGCTTTACTAAGGATGCATCCATACTGTCACGTAATGTACGATACTCCTTTTCCAACCGGTCAATTTGTTTGCCTTGTTGAATGACAACAGCATTGAAATCATCTAACTGTTTTTCTAAATCCGCCAAATGGCGTTCAATCTCTGTTAAACGATCCTCGGACATTATATCTTTAACCTTTCTGCCACTTCTTCTTTGCCCAAGATTTTCATAATGGAACATAAATCTGGACTTTGAGTGCGCCCAGTAATGGCCACACGTAAAATTTTGGCGACGTCTGCCACAGAGCCTTTAAAACCAGATGGATCGGCTTTATAGGCCTTCATATCTGTTGCAAAACCATTTTGTTCAGCCACTTGTTTCACTTTTGCAAACCATGCTTGATTGTCATCCGCGGAATCATAAATTGTTGCAAAATCAGCCGCCACTTTTTGAATATCTTCATGAGTCATAGGAGCCAACAAACTTTCATCATAGGTAGGACGATTGAAGAAAAATTCCGTTTCGTGTTCAGCATCTTCCCACTTAAACAAGTCCTTGCGAGACTTTGCCCCAATGCCACGTTCAATGTTGAAAATAGCAATACATTTTTCGCGATTGCTTTCTAATAAAGTAGCGTATTCTGTTTTGTATTCTTTAGCCCATTTGAGCGTTGCCTCATACACTTGTTCAGCACTCATACGTGCTACAACTTCACGCGCAATACTGTGCAATTTGACAAAGTCGAATAAAGCACCAGCAGTATTGGAAATTTTGCTAAAATTCATGGGAAAATCAAAAGCGGGTAATGTTGGATTTGCCCTGCGCCAATCTTCAAAACTAGCATTGAGTAAGTTAAGCAAATATTCAACCTGTGCCTCCTCTGGATAGCCATGTTCCCAGAAATATGTGATGCTGGCTTCTGGATCTAAACGCTTGGACAACTTACGTCGATTGCCATCATCAATTTTTTGAATAGGGGCTAGATGAGCATACTTTGGAGGCTTCCACCCTAGTGCAACAAACAATTGAATATGTAATGGTAAAGAGGACAACCATTCATCCCCACGAGAGACAACCGTTGTCCCCATTAAATGATCATCCACAGCATGCGCAAAATGATAGGTTGGCAAGCCATCACTTTTTAAGATGACAATATCCATATCATTTTCAGGTAAAGACAAATTACCTTTCATCAAATCTTTGACAACAATTTGATTTTCATATTTACCAGGGGCTTTGAAGCGTAACACCCATGGCTTTCCTGCTTTCAAGTTGGATAATACCTCATCATCTGTCAAGTTGCGACATTTCGCATGTGACCCATAATATCCAGGACGTAACCCTTGTTTTGTTTGAATCTTGCGGCGCATTTCAATATCTTCTGCCGAACAAAAACAAGGATAAGCAAGACCTTTTTCGGCCAAGCTTTTTGCAAACACTTGATAAATTTCTTTACGCTGAGATTGAGTATAGGGTCCATAATTTCCCTTGTCATTTCCATTGGCATCAATCCCTTCATCCAATTTAATACCATAGCGAGCCAATGAGGAAATAATCAGTTCGGCAGCACCCGCCAATTCACGTTTTTGATCTGTGTCTTCCAAACGCAAGTAAAATACACCACCTGATTGATGGGCGGCACGTTCGGCCAATAAGGCTTGATATAATGTACCAACGTGCATTTTGCCTGTGGGGCTAGGAGCCACACGCATGACACGAGCTCCCTCAGGTAGTTGCCGTGGGGGATATTTGGCTAAAATCTCATCCACAGAGGGCAATTTGTTTGGGAATAATAAATCTAAAATTTCAGGTGTCATGTTTTTTTCCTTTCTTTCAGTCAGCGAAAAGTATAACATATTTTTGCTTGCTTTTCAAGGGGGATTTTGATATACTACCCACTATTCAAACAAGGAGTTTAAAATGAACCTGCTGTCCGTCATCAATGAAAAAGTGATAAATGCTTTTAAAGCTTGCGGTTTTGAAAATGCCCAAACGTTGGTGCGTGCGGCGGACCGTCCAGATTTGGCAGATTATCAATCCAATGGCGCTTTGGCGTTGGCAAAATCTTTACATCAAAATCCACGAGAAGTCGCCGAAAAAGTGGTAGAAGAATTAAAAAAAGATGACTTTTTTTCAGAAGTTTCTGTGGCAGGCCCTGGTTTCATCAATATGAAAATTAAAGATGAAGAATTGACCAAGTTAGCTGCACCAATTTTAACTCAAGAGAAAGTGGGATATGAACGCCCAGACAACCCCAAAACAATTATTTTAGATTATTGTGGCCCCAATGTGGGTAAGGTTTTACACGTGGGACATTTGCGCTCGGGAAATATTGGTGATGCGGTGCGCCGTATGATGACCTTTGCTGGCGACAAAACAATCGGCGATGCGCACTTGGGCGATTGGGGACGTCCTATGGGATTGGTGCTGACAGAACTGCAACATCAATGGCCGGATATGCCATATTTCAAGTCCGATTATGCCAGTGATAAGGGATACAAGTTGCCCTTTACATTAAAAGATGTAGTGGAAGCATATCCTATTGCTTCGGCTAAGGCCAAAGAAGATGAAGCTTATATGGAACAGGCTAAAAAATACACACGCGAATTGCAAGAAGGAAACAAAGGCTTACGTGACTTATGGCAAAAGTTTGTTGATTTAACCAAAGGCGATACGCAAGATTTGATGAATCAGTTGAATGTACATCTTGATTTATGGTGGGGTGAAAGCACAGTCAATGATCGGTGCATGAAGATGGTGGAACATTTACAAAAATCGGGTATTGCTGAATTGGATGACGGGGCTTGGATTGTCCGTCAAGAAGGCGATACGCCCCCCTTGATTTTGGTGAATTCTGCTGGGGCTGCCATGTATGCAGCCACAGATTTAGCCACATTGGAAGCACGTATGGAAGAATTTCACCCAGATGTGGTGATGTATTTTACGGATGCACGTCAAGGACTTCATTTTTCTCAAGTGTTTGCAACGGCAAAAAAGACGGGCATTGTTCCAGATGAAGTAAAATTGGAATATCAACCTTTTGGCTCTGTGAATGGGGCAGATAATAAACCCTATAAGACTCGTGATGGCGGTGTACCAACGCTCAGATTTTTAATTGATTCAGCCGTTCAAAAAGCGCGTGCTAAAATGGAAAGTGGCGAAATTGGTCGTGATTTAACGGATGCTGAAAAAGATGAAATTTCTCATATTGTGGGCGTGGCTGCGTTGAAATTCATGGATCTCATGAATGACAAAGTCAAAAACTATATCTTTGATGAAGAACGTATGTTGGCAACCGAGGGAAAAACGGGACCTTATTTGTTATATGCAATGGTGCGAATGAAATCTGTTTTGGAAAAGTTGGGTGAACCCAAAAATAACACTTTAATTATTACAAATCCAGCGGAACGTAAATTGCTTTTAAACCTTTACACATTCCCAGAAAATATGCAAATTGCCTATGATAATCGAGCGCCACATGTGATTGCTGACTATTTATATAGATTATGTCAGGATTTTAACTTGTTCTATCACGATTGCCCAATCAAAGATGCAGATGAACAAACGAAAAACAGCCGTTTAAATTTGCTTAAATACACATTGAAAGTAGCTCTTATTTGCGCCGATATGTTAGGCTTAAAAGTCCCCAATAAAATGTAATTAAATTTCTGGTTGTAAATCGGGAGGTAAATCCCAGTAAGTCGCCTCGTTATGAATAGGCAGAAAAGTCGAGATATATTTATCCACACTAACACCTAATGGATTGTAGAGTGTTTTCGGTCGATTAAATGAGGTACGCATCCAAATTTTTTTGCGTTCCCGATTCTTTGATTTAGAAATTTTACAACTTAAACATTCTTTTGAATTGTCAACACACAAACATGGAGAAGTGGCATCATCTGTAATGGGTAAATCAAAAGTTTCAATAATAGCCATCCACAAATTCCCACGAATCAATTTTAAAGCAAAAATATGAGTGTCACGAATCAAACTGCTTCCTCGTGTTTTTGCAAGCATAGAACGGGCTTCCTGATCAAAAGTAACAAATACGCGCGGTTCGGATAATTGAGCAATGGGACCAGACGGACCAAAATTGGCATCCATAACATCCATGCTCCATACAGTGCTATTGCGTATCTTTAAATAATCAACAAGCTTTTCCTCGACAACTAATTGCAAAGGGTCAATCTTAATAACGGAAGATTCTGTAGCTTTTAACTGCTTTGCTTCTGGATCAATACGATAAAATTGCCATGTATTTCCACGTTTGACTGTGACATCAAGATGTGTAATTTGATAATTTAAAAAAACGCCTAAACAAATTAACAATGAAGCCAATAACACAACGCAAACAGTCAAGGTGCGAGTCATTTTAAAAAAACGACGTTCAGGTAAAGCTGATACATTCAACCTAAGCGGATACGCTTCCAATTGATCGCGTGGTGTTTCTGGATAGTCAACCAAGATTACCTCCTATCATCTTCGTGAAAGGATACGTTATTTTTTCAAGGCTTGCAATAAAAAAATGAAAAACACCTTGTGATTTTTGTAAAAATATGGCTTAATAAAGAACAGAAAGGAGTTCATATGAAAAAAAATATGTATATGATTCTTTTGAGCTTGATGATTGCACAGCCTGTTTGGGCGCAAAACATTAAGAAAATGTCAGATGCAGAACAACTGGGTATGCTGGCAGGGTGGGCCATGGCATGTGGTGCAGAAAAAAAACTAGAAGATTTTGAAATTATTGCTTCACGTTTGTTGGCGAACCAATCGGCAACAGATGAATTGGAAAAGCACGAAGTGCAAGTTTATACACAAGCAAAGTGGGTTGCTTTGCAACAGCAAAAAAAAGGAAATCTTGCAGATTGCCATGAAATTTTGGAAGGCTTTAACAATTTGCCATTGTTCAATGCCACAGTCTATGCAGATGGTTCCGTTAAATTGCCAGATGGGGCTTGGTCAAAACCATTACGTCCCATCAAAAAACGTTAGGATATAGATGCGTCCTGATATATTAAATCCCATGTTTGCCTCTGTTAGCTCCTTTCGAGGTATCGGCCCGAAGCTGGGGACATGGATTGGGCATCTGTGTGGGGAACAAGTGGTGGATGTGTTGTGGCATCTGCCAACGGGCGTGAATGAACGTCCAATCATAAAGCAAGAGCCGATTGAACCAACATTGGCTACGATTCAAATAACTATCACAGAACACAAAATTCCCAAAACACGACGATTACCTTGTATCGTTTTTGCTGAAAGTGGCTTGGGTGAAGTGCAACTTGTTTTTTTTAATTACCATGCCTCTTTTTTATCCGACAAATTAGCAATTGGTGAGACCATTTGGGTGTCTGGGCAAATGGTGAAAGAAGGAAACACGATCAAGATTGTTCATCCAGATTATATTGAACGAGAGCGAGAAAAAATTCCGACTTATGAAACGATTTATCCCCTAAAAGCGGGAGCAAATGGAAAAGTCATTCGTAAATTAGTGGAGCAAATTTTACCGACTTTACCAAATCTTCCAGAAGAAATTGATGAAAAAATGTTGCATGATAATCATTGGCCTTCATGGCGTGAAGCCATTCAATATGTACATCATCCCAAAACATTAGATGATTTAAGCCCATTATCCCCAGCCAGACGGCGCTTGGTATTTGATGAATTATTGACGAATCAAGTGGCTCTGCATCTTGTAAGGCGATATAATAAAAAACAATCGGGTAAAATGTTGCCCCTGCAAAATAAATTGCATTTGAATTTGCCCTTTGAATTGACAAAAGCCCAGCAAAAGTGCCTAAAAGAAATTCAAACTGACTTGGCAAGTTCGGATCGGATGACACGCTTGTTGCAAGGTGATGTGGGTTCTGGTAAAACCATCGTCGCTCTGTTAGCGGCTCTGCAAGCGATCGAAAACAAAACTCAAGTCGCATTTTTGGCCCCAACAGATATTTTGGCACACCAGCATTTTGATAAAATAAAAGTGTTGTGTGAACCTTTAAAAATTAAAGTGGAATTATTAACCGCTCGCGAAAAAGGAAAAAAACGGGATCAGATTTTAACAGATTTAAAAACAGGAAAAATTGAAATTATCATTGGCACACATGCGTTGTTAGAAGAGGGTGTTGTTTTCCATGATTTAGGCTTAGCAATTATTGATGAACAGCACCGTTTTGGGGTGAAACAACGCTTGGCTTTAGCGGAAAAAGAAAAGGGCGTCAATGTGCTGGTGATGACCGCTACACCTATCCCGCGTACA
>DFKH01000061.1 GCA_002373815.1 Alphaproteobacteria bacterium UBA3650 | reverse complement strand
ATAAGGTATCCCAATTAAGGAAGTGGTAGACAACCACATTGATAGGTCGGGGGTGAAAGCGTTGCGAGACGTTGAGCTGACCGATACTAATTACCTGATTGACTTTATTCACTTGAAGATTTTATCTTCAAATTCTATGCGTATATGTAATCTTAAAAAACGCACTTTGTTTTAAAAAGACTTCAAAAGGGCATAAATGATCTGGTGATTATAGCTTTTTGGTACCACCCGATCCCATTCCGAACTCGGACGTGAAACAAAAACACGCCAATGGTAGTTCAGCTTAAGCTGCGCTAGAGTAGGTCGTTGCCAGATCTTTTATGTTCTTTTGATACATTTCTTAGGCACAAAACAATATAAATCCTTTCCCCGCACCCTCCTGACGGGGAATTTTTTATTGACATTCAATAATATTTCATTTAAGGTAAAATCGTGAGGTGTGGAAAAATGAAATATTTAAGACAGAATTTTAACCTAATTATGCTTAAAAGTGACTAAACAGCCCCTATTTTTTTTGTGATTTGTAAAAAAAAGTTGACTCGAATCAAAATTCTTGTTAAACCTATCAATGGTATTTAATTTTTTTTAGAAAGGATCACAAATGTGGAAGGTATTATTATTAGGGAGTGTGTTCATTGTGTCAGCAGCATACGCTGGAGGCGATGCGGCCAACATGACGGATCATGAGTTGCGTGTCAAAGCCGATTGGAACTGTAAAAGTGCAAAAGGATGGTGTGCGGAAGATCAAGGTGTATTGTACAACAAATGTAAATGTGCAAAACGTATGTGTGATGCTGCTCAGCGTGCGAAAGAAGCCGCAGCAAGAGGATATGATACAGGCGCCGAATGTGCCAATGGCAGCAGTTATTGCAGTACCGCTAAATCAGCAGAGTGTGAACAAGCATTGGCTGGTGCTCGTCCGGAAGGCTCTGGCGAAGGTGGCGGAAGTTCGGAACCATGTACTAAAGAAGATGGTCAGGCCTGTGTAAAGGGACCAGGTGGCTCGTGCAATTGTAGCGGTGGAACTAATGCAGGAGGAGGAGAATCTGGAACAGGAAATGCGAAAGGGATATCTTGTGCTGAAGTGCGACAGAGACGTGATGTTTTAAAGAAACGGTGTGAAGCCGCTAAGGCTTCGGCTGAGGGAGACCGCAAAGGCGTTTGCAAAGCTTACGAGGATCGCCAAAAAGAAGCCGAACGTTGTGACGCCAACGAAGGAAAGTCTTCAAGCAGCGGTTCTAAAGAGAAACAAAGCTCCTCTGGCGGCAGTTCCAAAGAGAAAAAGGAATCCAAGTCTTCTTCTCCAAAGCCTGTTACTTGTAATGCCAATCAATGGAAAAATGGTAGCACGTGTGCAGCATGCCCAAGCCATGCAACATGTGATGGCACCTCTTTTAAGTGTACGGGACGATACGTTAAGAGCGGTTCTGGATGTGTCAGAGGCGGTCACTAAGTTCACAAAATCCCCATCATGCTGGTGGGGATTTTATTGTTTTATGTAAAAAGAAAAGGACTAATAAAATCTATTAAAAAATCATTAAAAAAGGTATTGACAGAAGCAAATTTTTCCTGTATAATATCGCCACCGTAAGTTTTATAGACGGGGTTAGGGGTATAGCTCAGTTGGTAGAGCGTCGGTCTCCAAAACCGAAGGTCGTGGGTTCGAGGCCTACTGCCCCTGCCAAAAGAAGAAGGAAAAAAGGCAATGAAAACAACACCTGCACAATTTGTGCGTCAAGTAAAACAAGAGATCGGTAAAATTACATGGCCGACTCGTGCGGAAACAATGCAAGGGACGATTGTTGTAATCGTAATGAGTTTGGTTTTGGCTGCCTTTTTGGTCGGTGTGGACAGCGTTTTGGCTTGGGCCATGCGTTATATATTGAAAGTTGGAGCATAAGATGGCGATTCGTTGGTATGTCATTCACGCATATTCTGGTTTTGAAAATCAGGTAGCAGATTTTATTAAAGAACAGGCGGAGAAAAAAGGCTTAACCGAAAAGGTTCAAGAAGTTTTGGTTCCAACTGAAAAAGTCATGACAGTTCAAAATGGTACCAAAAAAGAATCCACACGTAAATTCTTCCCCGGCTATGTGTTAGCAAAAATGGAAATGACCGATGAAACGTGGTATTTGGTCACAAAAACACCAAAAGTGACTGGTTTCTTGGGGGGTAAAAATCCTACACCTATTACAGACGCAGAAGCGAATCGTATTTTGAACCAAGTACAAGAAGGTGTCGAACATGTAAAATCATCCGTCAAATATGAGATTGGCGAACAAGTTCAGGTCATTGATGGACCATTTGCGAGCTTTGTGGGTTCGGTGGAAGAAATTGATGCCGAAAAAGAACGCTTAAAAGTTTCTGTCTCAATCTTTGGGCGTGCGACGCCTGTGGATTTGGATTATGGACAGGTAAAGAAAGTTTAACGAGTTTTAGGGGCTTTTAGCCGAAACCAATCCGACTAAAATGCCTCTTGTGGAAGAAGGAGCCATCTTCGCACCACGAAACCAAAAAGATTGGAACAAAAAAATGAAGGTTATAAAATGGCAAAAAAAGTATTAGGCTATATCAAACTTCAAATTGAAGCCGGTAAAGCCAATCCATCCCCGCCAGTCGGTCCTGCTTTGGGTCAACGTGGCGTGAATATTATGGAATTTTGTAAAGCATTTAACGCTAAAACTCAAAAAGAAGAACCAGGTTCTCCTATTCCTGTGACAATCACAGTGTATCAAGATCACAGCTTTGACTTTGTGACAAAGTTGCCACCAGTCAGCTATCTGATCAAAAAAGCGGCGAACTTGAAGAGCGCAAGTAAGGCACCAGGTCGTGATAAGGCTGGTAAGATTACAAAAGCGCAAGTCAAAGAAATTGCAACAAAGAAAATGCCCGACATGAACTGTCACACAGTCGAAGCTGCTATGGAAATGGTGGCTGGACAAGCACGTTCTATGGGTATTGAAGTAGTGGAGTAAGCCCATGACAGGAAAAAGATTGAAAAAGGCTTATGAAGCCGTTGAAAAGAAAGTATATGACTTGGATGAAGCGGTGGCTTTGGTGAAAGCTGGTGCAACCGCCAAGTTTGATGAAACCGTCGAAATTTCCGTACATTTGGGTGTGGATCCAAAACAATCTGACCAAATGGTGCGTGGTGCTGTGACATTGCCAGCGGGTACAGGTAAAACCTTGCGCGTGGCTGTGTTTGCCAAAGGTCCAAAGGCGACCGAAGCTAAAAACGCTGGGGCGGACATTGTCGGTGATGACGATTTAATGAATGATATTTTGGCTGGAAAGATTGATTTCCAACGTTTAATCGCTACCCCTGATATGATGGGTGCTGTGGGTCGTGTTGGTAAAATCTTAGGGCCAAAAGGCTTGATGCCAAATCCAAAGTTGGGAACGGTAACAATGGATGTGGCTGGGGCTGTGAAAGCGGCCAAAGCCGGTCAAGTTCAGTTCAAAGTGGATTCTGCTGCCATTGTGCATGCGGGTATTGGTAAGGCCAGCTTTGAAAATGATAAGATTAAACAGAATGTAATCGCTTTTGTGAAGGCATTGGCTGCTTTGAAACCAGCCTCTTCCTCTGGTGTGTACTTAAAACAAGTGGCTATCAGCAGTACACAGGGCGTTGGCGTGAAAGTATCTGTCGCCAGCATTCTGGGATAAGAGTTTTGCCTCGCTCGATTCGGGCGGGGCGAAAAAATTCCTGTCCAAGACTATGGGTATTTGCCACGGGGCAAATTTAATGGGAAGCATCCCGCCGATATAGACAGAACGGTTATTAGATATTCCTGATGGAATAAGCGAAAACGGTTTCTGGACAGGGGAAATGAGGCAAGGAAGCAATTCCAAACCTTGTGTAGAAACCAAGAGCGAGGGTTCGCCCGAACTCTTAAGAAACGGAGTAAAAAAGTGAAACGTGAAGAAAAACAACAACTGATTGCTGAATACGCCGACGCGTTTAAGAAGGCAAATCTGGTGGTTGTGGCCTTAAACAAAGGTTTAACAATGCCAGAAACGACCGCCTTGCGTAACGCTGTTCGCGCAGATGGCGCCAGTTATAAAGTTGCCAAGAATCGTTTAGCTAAAATTGCTCTAGCAGGAACTCCTTGTGAGGCCATTAAAGACTTCTTAAAAGGGCCCGCAGCAATCGCCTATTCAGAAGACCCAATCGCGGCTTCTCGTGCGGTTGTGAAAACAGCCAAAGACAACGAAAAATTTGAAATCGTTGGCGGTGTAATGAACGGGGAATTGATCGATGTCAACAAGATCAAAGAACTCGCCTCTTTACCATCTTTGGATCAATTGCGTGGCAAGTTGGTTGGCTTGTTGCAAGCG
This sequence comes from Alphaproteobacteria bacterium UBA3650, assembly GCA_002373815.1. Classification (GTDB taxonomy): domain Bacteria; phylum Pseudomonadota; class Alphaproteobacteria; order CAAHEQ01; family UBA3637; genus UBA3637. The sequence continues at coordinate 3,141 of DFKH01000061.1, read as the reverse complement.
CCTGCTGGACAATTGGCGAGATTGGCCAAAGCTTATTCCGAAAAAGAACAAGCTGCTTAAGTTTAACAGTCTAAGATAAGAAAGGAAAATAAAATGACTGATTTAGCAAAAATTATTGATGAATTGTCTTCTTTGACAGTTTTAGAAGCTGCCGAATTGGCAAAACAATTAGAAGAAAAATGGGGCGTGTCCGCTGCTGCTCCTGTGGCCGTTGCTGCCGCTGGTGCTGCTGGTGGTGAAGCTGCCGCAGAAAAAACAGAATTTGACGTGATCTTGGCTGATGCTGGCGCGAACAAAATCGCTGTGATTAAAGAAGTGCGTACCATCACAGGATTGGGCTTGAAAGAAGCCAAAGACTTGGTGGACGGTGCTCCAAAAGAATTGAAGAAAGGCGTTGCCAAAGAAGATGCCGAAAACTTCAAGAAAGTTTTGGAAGCCGCTGGCGCCAAAGTCGAATTGAAGTAATTCGTCTGAATGAAAGCGTGGGGTTGTGCCTAAAAATGGGTGCAACCTTGGCGCGCTTAAAAAAGAGTATGGGATTCGGTGCCCTTTCACCGAAGAGATTTGTGAAATTTTAAATTATGGGGTGTGCATGATTAAATCTGAAGTAAATCGCCGGAGAGTCCGCAAAAGTTTTGGACGTATTGACAGCATTATGGAAATGCCTGACCTGATTGACGTTCAAGTTCATTCTTACAAACATTTTTTACAAGAAGGTGTGCCGGCTGATAAACGGGAAGATGTGGGCCTACAAGCAGTTTTTAGTTCCGTTTTCCCAATTCATGATTTTTCTGGACGGGGGGATTTGGAATTCGTCAAGTATGAATTAGACGAACCAAAGTTCGATGTAGATGAATGTTTAAGACGTAGTTTAACCTATTCTGTGCCAGTGCGTGCGACATTGCGCTTGGTTGTGTGGGACGTGGATGCCGATACAGGCGCTCGTTCCATTCGTGATATTAAAGAACAAGATGTGTACATGGGCGATTTGCCAATGATGACGGACAAGGGAACATTCGTTGTGAATGGAACCGAACGTGTGGTGGTCAGCCAAATGCATCGTTCTCCGGGTGTCTTCTTTGATCATGATAATGGTGAAACACACTCCTCTGGTAAATATTTGTTCAGTGCCAGAATTATTCCATATCGTGGTTCTTGGATTGATTTTGAATTTGATGCCAAAGATTTATTGTATGTGCGTATTGATCGCCGTCGTAAATTGCCTGCCACAACATTCTTATATGCTTTAGACAGTGAATATACAGCTCAAAAACGTGCAGAAGCTGAAAAAGCGGGAAAAACGATAGATCCAGCTGATGTGATGGGAATGAGCAAAGAAGAAATCTTGAATGCCTTCTATGAAACAACAACCTTCATACGTGATAAAAAAGGTTGGAAAACTGCATACGATCCAGAACGCATCAAAGGAACGAAATTGATGTATGATTTGGTGGATGCAGCCACAGGTAAAGTGGTTGCCCCAAAGGGCGAAAAAATTATCGCCGCCAAAGCTAAAAAGTTTGAGCGTGATGGATTGAAAGAAATCTTATTAAAAGAAGAAGACTTGTATGGTCGTTTTGTGGCCACAGATTTAATCGATGAGAAAACCGGTGAAGTGATTTTGGAAGCTGGCGATGAATTGACAGAAGATGATTTTGCCAAATTAAACGAGCTGAAAACAAAAGAAATTCCTGTATTATACATTGACTATGTAACCGTTGGACCATATATCCGTAACACATTGGTGGCAGATAAGAATACCACTCGTGAGGAAGCTTTGATTGATATTTACAAGATCATGCATCCAGGTGAATTGCCCGTGGTGGAAACGGCGGATCAGTTGTTCCGCAGCATGATTTTCAATCCAGAACATTACGATTTGTCAGCGGTTGGTCGTGTAAAATTGAACGCTCGCTTGGGTGTATCCAATGAGGATGTACCCCCGACAATGCGTGTACTTCGTAAAGAAGACGTGTTGGGCGTGATTAAAGAATTGACAAAGATTAAAGATGGTTTGGGCAATGTGGATGATATTGATAACTTGGGTAACCGTCGTGTGCGTCCTGTGGGCGAATTGATGGAAAACCAATATCGTATCGGTTTGCTCAGAATGGAACGCTTGGTGCGTGAACATATGACATCCAGTGATATTGATACAGTCATGCCATCTGATTTAATCAACGCAAAACCATTGTCTACAGCGGTTCGTGAATTCTTTGCATCCAGCCAGTTAAGTCAAATTATGGATCAAAACAACCCACTGTCTGAAATTACACATAAACGTCGTTTGTCGGCTTTAGGTCCTGGTGGATTGACACGTGATCGTGCAGGCATGGAGGTGCGTGACGTACATCCAACACACTATGGACGTATTTGTCCAATTGAAACGCCAGAAGGTCAAAATATCGGCTTGATCAACTCTTTGGCAACATATGCAAAAGTGGACGATTATGGCTTTATTGAAACACCATACCGCAAAGTTGTGGATAAAAAGGTGACAGATGAAGTGGTGTATATGACCGCTATGGAAGAATCAAAACACACAATCGCTCAGGCAAACTCGTTAAAGAATGCCAAAGGTGAATTGACGGAAGAATTGGTGACGGCTCGTCGTGATGGCGAAGTCACAATGGTGCGTCCAGAAGAAGTGGATTACATTGACTTGACGCCTCGTCAAGTGGTATCTGCGGCAGCTAGTTTGATTCCATTCTTGGAAAATGATGACGCGAACCGTGCATTGATGGGTTCTAACATGCAGAAGCAGGGTGTTCCTTTGCTGAAGAACCAATCTCCATTGGTGGGAACAGGTATGGAATTGATGGTGTCAAGAGATTCTCGTGCTGCTTTAACAGCAAAACGCGCTGGCGTGGTAGAATTTGTTGATTCTTCTCGTATCGTAATCCGTGCCACAGAAGAATTAGATACACATGCATCCGGTGTGGATATTTATCGTTTGGGCAAATTCCAACGGTCCAACGTGGATACATGTATGACGCAACAACCACTTGTTCATACAGGTGATAAGGTGGAAAAAGGCGAAATAATCGCTGATGGTGCGTGTACAGAAATGGGCGAACTTGCCTTAGGTCGTAACGTGTTAGTGGCCTTTATGCCATGGAACGGTTACAACTATGAAGACGC
>DFKH01000050.1 GCA_002373815.1 Alphaproteobacteria bacterium UBA3650 | reverse complement strand
AAAATCAAGGAACTTCATAAAGAAAAAGGATTTTATCCCGCCTATCACATGAATAAAAAGAACTGGATCAGCATTTTGCTGAACGATACGGTGCCGGATAAAGTCTTACTTGCCCTTTTGGACGAGAGCCATCGTTTTACAATAAAAAAGCAAAAAGAGATTAAGCATGATTAAAATCTTATTCGTCTGTCTTGGAAATATTTGTCGCTCTCCAATGGCAGAGTTTATGATGAAACAAATGGTCACCGAAAAAGGTGTGGCTGACCAATTTGAAATTGCCTCTGCCGCTACGGAAGATTATAACGAAATAGCACATGAGGCACTGGATTACCGGGCGGCTGATATGCTTCGGCAGATGAAAGTCCCCTACACCCAACACTACTCGTGCCAAATTCGCAAGTCCGACTATGCTAAATTCGGTCAACATCTTATCCAGCCCACCAATTCAATAGCCTTTATTTTCAAAAGCTTTTATTTTGCTTGAAACAAAAACAAAGGGATAAACGCGCCAAAATTGACTTTTTAAGAACTCTGTGGTATAATGCTACCCAGTTAAAAGGATACATGATGGAACAAAAAGCAAATTTTTCAGACGCAGACATCAAAACCATAGCAGACGCTTTAAATGACTTAAAAGAAGTCTGCTTGCCTTTACCCCATGAAATTACAACGACAACACAAATTCATGCCCCAACATCAGCTGTATCCTTGTCCCCGGATAGATATGACACCATACAGGATTTACGCACGATGGCTTATTTGGGGATGTTACCAGACAATATACACATGATCAAAACAGGTGACACATGCTGGTTTTATTCAGACATCGATCCATCTGATTTTTATTCCGACAAAGCAAATATTTATGTTGTGTTTGGCACACAGCAACCTTCAGACCCTGCTATATTAAAAAACAAACAGATAAAAAAAGCGCTGAAAGATATGCTATGGGCCGCCGCAAGCAATCCCCAAATTTCAGAGCAAGAATTGAATGCCTATTTTACACCCCAGATCTGCCAAAAAATTTATGAATTAAATCCACCTCGCGAGCATATCTTGTTTGTCCTGATGACCAGTATGGCCCAAATACGTGACACCTTATGCAATCATTTTATTAACAATCATTGGTCCTATATTACAAAACAACCCTCTTTCAAGAGATATGTGCAAGAACATAACGCAGCATACAACGAGGCTACTGCATTAAATTATTTACAAGAAAAACATCGCATTTTTATTTGGGCACATAAATTTGGCTATACACGTAGCACTCAAAAATTAATTCGCCACCAAGAAGAACGAGACATTCCGCGACATACAAAAAAATTCATGCCAGATCCTTTTCAAAATCCTGATACCCAATTAAACGCCATACCACCTAAAAAATTACATGATTTCATGTACCATCGTGGATATCCATTGATATCTCCTAAAAAACTGTATACAGATATTGCCGACAGTCTGACTGATATAACCACACCTAAATCAGCTAACAAAAAAAAGACAAGTTATGACGATGCCACACGCATTATTTGGGAATATCCAGAACTAGAAGAGTTGAAAAGTATTTTAACAAAATATCAAAAGCACCCCAAATCAATCGAAAAGATTTTACAAACCTATTTTGCAGAATACATACAACCCCAAAAAGTAACAATCGTTCACCCCAATAAATCCACCACAGAGCAAGATATAACCTATTTTCGTGGATTTTATGTCAAAAATAAGGGAATTACATGGGCTAAAGGCGCCCCAGAGGAAATGACCCAACAACCTGTTTTGAATGAAACAGCATTCCACAACTTAATCCATAATGGAAATATTGTCGCCCACGCAGGGAATGATTTCCGTAATCAGGCTGTTATTGTATCTGAAGATTTAGAGCTTGTATCAGATTTTGTATCCGAGCTCAGCCAAATTCATGAACAAAAACAACAGGCATATCAAAGGCATGAAATTAATCGCCCAATAAAACAAATGACACAAGCTATGCCCAAAATAGCCCCAGTTATTCGTCAAGATACAAGATAAAATTGCTTTCAAAGATTTTCATATCTCCAAAAGAAGCTGTCAAACTGATTGCCCTAGCACTATGTCCTACAAAAAAATAGCAGCCACGATAGAATACGATCCCCCAATCAATGTACTCAACATTGTCGAAATGAGATAATTAAAAAAACAGCTTTAAATCGTTAAGGTGCATTTCATGTCCTTTTCATGCATTAAAACAGTATAGCCATGCGGAATATTGTTTCTATATGAAAGCCCCAAAACTTTTAATTGAGAACTCATTTGATCTCGCAATTCAACTTCCTTTGTCGTATCGTCAAGCGAAGCCAGAAGTTCTATCTCTAAAAAATATCCAAGTCCTTCCACTTTGTCGACAACATATGTGTAATCCCCATTTTTAAATTCGGTGCGATATTTGTGGATATGTACAGAATAAGCCATTTGTAATGCCAATGCATTCTCTAACCATTTTTGAAAAGTATCCACATCCAAGCACACATTTTGCGGTATATTCATAAGACCAAGACCCTTCATAATATCGGCAATATTGTGTGAATGGTCCTCATCAATCAAACTTTCCGATTCTTGACAATATAAAAAAGTACCATCTGGTGCATAAATCTTCTTTTTATGTGTCAATAATGCACGCCCCTCTTCACGACGTACACGCACATTCTCACCTGTTTTAGTCTTTATCACAAAATCATTTTGATGCAAAAGAACCGATTCATATTTTTCAGACAAACGAACCAACAGATCGTGATATTCACTTTCTGTCAATGGAAATTTTAATTCTATTTCTTTATGTGCAAGCATACACTCATTTTATAAAATGCCCTTTTAAATTGCAAGCATTATTTAGATACTTCGATGCAAATTACCATTCATTGAGCCAGAAATTTTATCACAAGATTTAATTTTTCCCCATAATTCTTGCACCTTATCAGAGGTATAAGGACGGTTCACAAAATCCACCCGATAAAAATCAACAGGAACTTTTTCCCGATCATTCCCCACATAAAAAGCATGTTCACTATAAAGTGTCAACTGGCAATTTTGAATTGTGGCAAAATAGGTCTGCCCTCCATTTTTAAGAGGCAAAATACACACCGATTTATCGCATGTTTTACAAGCATTTTTAATACAATTTGCACTGGTAAATAAGGGAACATCCTGATACACAACAAAAGTGGTTGGCAAGGCTGATTTTTGCGCGACAGCTTGCATATTTTCTAATGTATCCTCCACTGACAAAGTCACACGAGAAGCACCTAATTCTTTCGCAAATTGTGTACTTTCACGATTTAGCATATAGAAGGACGTATCAAATGATAAATCTATACCTTTCTTTGGTAGCATTTCCAGCCCCCACCAGTTGCCAATTTCCCATTTATGATAACCACCCGCCAGCGCTTTTTGTATCAGTTTAGCATATTGCCGTGGCTCACGCACTACAGTTGGCAACGCCAAACGAAGTTTATTTTTGGGAAATTTTCTCAAATTACTTAAATCAAATTCAGGTAAAACTTCAATAATAATTTCTGAAAAATCATTAAAATCCAGTTTTTCAATCTTTTTCAAATCATCTGTTTTTAAAACCCATTTAGGCACAGATATTTTATGCATTGTTGTGGTGGGTAAAACACCATGTTTAGGCTCAACAATAATATCATTATACAAATCCCTGCGCAAATTATTCAATGATGAAATTGGCACAAAAATATCGGCTTTATTTTCCACTTTCACATTAGCAGAAAAAGCATAATCATTATCTTTTTGGAAAGTTTTAATTGTGGAATCAATCATTTTGGACATATTCTCAGCGGTCGCAAAATCACCCGTTAAAGTCTTGGAAACATCACCTGCACTTGCAACCACTTTATCTTTTCCCAAAATCACTTTTATATCCACTTGAGGACGAGTTTTATATTGACCTGGCTTGGGCTTTTCAAAATCATAAGCACCCTTTACACGCGAAGATGACGCCAAATAAACAGGGGCCCCCTTTGGCATAAATGGACTATGAGGCGGTAATAAGATCTGTGCATGCTGTCCAGCCTTCACCTCAAATACAGATTTATGATTCACGCTCATTTCTTGCACAGAAAACCCAAACGGCCTCTCATCATTAGGTAAATCTATTTGAAGTCCATCATATCGTGCCACAGGATGAGTTGGTGTGAAACATAACTGACGTCCCAATACAGCCTCCACTTTACCAATCACAAGCCCACGATGTCCGACAAAATCAGGGTCTATGACATCCATATTTTTGCCATTAAAATGAAAAGTGGTCCAAGCACGTGAAAAAATTTGTTTAATATTTTCAGCCAGTTTGGGATCGGCATGCCCAGTATCCAAAATCTGACGATAATAATCAACAACAGCAGCCACATACAGGGCTTTTTTCTTACGCCCCTCAATTTTAAGCGAAGTGACAGGCATTTTTAAAACAGCTTCTCCCAGTGCCATATCCTTCATGGAAAAATAATGCGTTTCTTTATCTCCCTTTTGGAACAAGGCCCGACATGGATATTGGCACTTGCCACGATTGGCACTACGCCCACTAACCATTGATGAAAACAAACAAAGACCACTATAAGCATAACACAATGCCCCATGAATAAACGCTTCTGTTTCAAGGTCTGGAATAGCAGAAATTTCTTCAATTTCCTTTTGTGTCAATTCACGCGCCAAAACAACACGTGAAAATCCCAATTTCTTGAGCGCCAACGCTCCCTCTTTATTATGTACAGCCATTTGAGTACTAGCATGCAAAATCAATTCTGGATAGCTTTCTTTAATCACCCGAGCCACGCCCATATCCTGTAAAATAATAGCATCCACTTTTGCAGCCGAACAAACATCCAATGTTTGCAACAAAGCATCCAACTCATGCTCTTGAATAACAGTATTCACCGTCACATAAACTTTGCGATTTAAATGGTGTGCATAGGCCGTAAATTCGTTTAATTCTTGTGGGGTAAAATTCGTTGCCCCTGCCCTAGCTGAAAAACTTTTAAGTCCCAAATAAACAGCATCTGCCCCAAAATAAAGGGCAGCATATCCGGCTTCTAAATCGCCTGCAGGAGCTAAAAGTTCTGTTTTTTGCATAACGAGATTATACCATAAAACACCCCAAAAGTCAAACTTTGTACTTGACAATAAACACTTTGCCAAATAAAATAAGCAAAAAAAGAGAGGAGTTTCACGATGCGTTTATTAGGATTGCTATTGATTGTTTTGGCTGTGAGTGGCTATGCTTTACACTATAAAACAGATCATTACTGGGACAAAACTTTTCCCAAAAATGATAATGTAGAGTCACACAAAGTATGGTTCAAAAATCGCTATGGCATCAAATTGCGTGGCGACCTATACGCCCCTAAAAATACTACGGGAAAATTGCCCGCTATTGCCCTGTCTGGACCTTTTGGTGCCGTCAAGGAACAAGTTTCTGGTCGCTATGCCCAAGAATTAGCAAGTCGTGGTTTTATCACATTGGCCTTTGATCCCTCATTTACTGGCGAAAGTGGTGGAAATGTACGGGATGTAGCCTCCCCTGATATCAACACAGAAGATTTTTCTGCTGCTGTGGATTATTTAACAACATTAGATAATGTGGATGAAAATAAAATTGGCATTTTGGGTGTTTGCGGATTTGGTGGCTTTGCCTTAAATGCAGCCGCTATGGATACCAGAATCAAAGCCACAGTCACCAGCACCATGTACGACATGACTCGGGTTGCCGCAAAAGGATATAATGATTCAATGTCCTCAGATGAATTATATAAGTTGCGTGAAGATTTAAATAATCAACGCACAAAAGACGCCAAATCTGGCACAGTTGCTAAATCTGCCCCATTGCCGGATCCAAGCACTTTAGCAGACGATACCCCCCAATTTGTTAAAGATTATGTGAACTATTACAAAACACCACTAGGATATCATAAACGTTCTGTGGGGTCACAACGTGGATGGAATATGACTTCCACCTTATCTTTAATTACACAACCCATTTTAGCTTACAGTGATACCATTAAAAATCCTGTTTTAATGATTCATGGCGAAAAAGCACATAGTCGTTATTTTTCGGAAGATGCCTTTAAAAAATTAACAGGCAACAATAAAGAATTGATGATTATTCCTGGAGCAAACCATACCGATTTATATTATAAAATGGACGTCATCCCATTTGACAAAATCGAACAATTCTTTAAAGCAAACTTGAAATAGGATAAAAAAATGAAAAAAATAATTTTTCTTTTATCATGCATTTTACTTGGATGTGCAACCGAAAACAAATATCACGTCCAACTAGACACATGGAAGGGACGATCAAAAGCTGACCTTGTTTTAGAATGGGGCGTCCCCACAGACAAATATAAAGCTGATAAAAAGTTAGAATTATTAGAATATAAAAAATCAAGAACACTCTATGGCGGAAAATTTGAATGCAAAACGACCTTTGTCATAAAAAATAACATCGTTGACAGCTGGAAAACAGAAGGAAACGATTGCCGCTCACACTAATACAACCAACGTTCTTTTCCAATTGTGGTCGAAGCCCCATGTCCTGGATAAACAGGTGTTTCATCTGGTAATTTCTCAAACAATGTTTGCAAACTCTGTTGCATTTTCTCTTCATCACTTTCCAACAAATCCGTACGACCACAGGTTCCATGGAATAGTGTATCTCCCGAAAACAAATGACCATCAATCAAATAACAAACCCCACCTTGAGTATGTCCAGGCGTTAAAATAATTTTAATCAAATGTTCTCCCAATGTAAAGACCTCCCCAAAAGAAAAAGCCTTTACTTTCGGAATGTCAACTTTTTTAAAGCCTAACATACTTGTATATTCATTGATTCTGTCAAGCAAAGGGACATCTTTTTCATATAAATAAGCATCTATATGATAATGTTTCTGATAATAATCCACACCCAAAACATGATCAAAATGGCCGTGTGTCAATAAAATATACTTCAAGTAAAAACCTTGAGTCTGAACCCAGTTCATAATCTCATCATCTGGTGAAGAACAATCAATCAAAATAGCATTTTTAGTATCTAAATCAACCACAACATAGTTGTTATTTTTAAGAGGAGGCTTAACAAATGTTTTGACAAGAAGACTCATTTTATTCGCGAGGCAAAAAATCTTTCACATAACTCTCAAATTGTTTCTCAGCCATCTGATCCCAACCTAAGATATAATGCTGCCCCATACAAAACAAAGGAGTCCCCATTTTTAATTTATTCAAGCCAAACTTTGCCCCACATCCAAAAAACATTTTACGATGACGCGCCTCAGAAATATCCCTCAGTTGAACATTTAGATTTGGATACTTATTTTTTAAAAAATTCTCCGCCGCCATACAATGCCGACACCCCTGTTGGACAAAAATATAAATTTCATCATCACGAATTTCACTCACAGGTACAGCCTGAGTGGCTTTTACAAAAAACCATGTGAACAATCCAAATACAGCGCATAAACAAAATAAAAGTTTTTTCATATCAATCTACTCAATACAACAATCAACCGCTTTACGCACCACAGACTTCAAGCGACCAAACAATGAATTATCTGTTGGAGCGGCAGTTTCTTTTTTTGTGGGAGTCGCCACTTTTAAAGCAGCCACTTCTTTTTTAACATCTTCCAAATTATCTGTTTTCCATTGAATATCTTTGGCATCCACTAAATTCATATTTAATCCCCAGAACAAGCAATATAAATCATACGCACTGTTAAACAATTGGTATGCCTCTTCTTTGTTCCCCATTGATTGTTGCTTAGTTCCCACCTCCATCAAACGCATAGAGGTAGCAAGTAAATGCTTTGAAATACACCACACTTCACCTTCATAACTGGGAATAATTTTCAACATTAAATTCTTGCGCAACTCACGTACGTCTTGCACCATATCATAAAAGGACGTCTTACCAGTTTTTGCCCCAGAAAACACCAGATGTTCCTCAATAGAAATTAAGTTCATAATCGCAATGGTCAAATCTTGATCTGATGACAAATCTTTCGGATTCTTCTTCTTTGCTTGATCGACACGTTCCACAAACTCTTTAACACTTTCTGCAGGTTTCATTTTCTACTCCTTTTAACAATAGCTCTAAACACAATCATACTGAACAAAAAACAAAAAAGCAAGTAATTTTTCATATAATTCAATCTTGCGTAAAAAAAAGATTTAGATTATATTAAAGACAAGGAGGAATTTATGGATTTAGAAGCTCTTTTTAAAATTTCACATGGTGTTTATTTAACTGGGGCAAAAGATACCACAGGACGTTTTGTTGGCAGTTGCATTGATTCTGTGATGGTAGTAGAAACAACCCCTCAACAAGTAATTGTTTCTATGAATAATGCCTCATACACAATGGAAAATGTATTAAGGACCCAAGAATTAACTCTATCAGTTCTGCCATATGATACCCCCCTTGAATTGATTGACCTGTTTGGAACACACACATCTCGTGACACAAACAAATGGAGCCAAACGAAACATAACCTATTCCACGATTTACCTGTTTATCAAAATGCCGTTGCATACATGTTTTTAAAAGTTAAAGAAACAACATTGACAAGCGGACATCATGTCTTTTTATGTGACGTAGTAGATGGTCAATCAGGCACAATGGCCAATCCACTTTTATACGCCGACTATCAAGCGAAAAAAACAGCCCATAAAATTCAAAAACATTGGAAATGCAGCGTATGTGGATATATCTATGATGGAGAAATCCCTTTTGAAAATTTACCAGATGATTGGGTATGTCCTTTATGTAATCAACCCAAAAGTGTATTTATAGAAGAATGAAAATAAATTGGATTCAATATCTGCGTTACACGATTCAAGCCCTGTTTTTAATTGGTCTTTGGTGGCCAATACTACCCAGTTCTGAAATAATCGGGCAACAATTATTTTTAACCATTTTTTTTGTAGGTGTTTTCTTTTGTGGATGGATTTGTCCATTTGGTACATTGCAAGAATGGATTGGACATTTTGCTAGGCACTTAAAATACCTCATTATCAAATGCCGCATCACATTCAACGTTTTTTGCAAATTTTTAGATACCTCTTTTTAATAATCAGCTTTTGGGGATTTTCTTTTGCGCTATTAGGCGCCAGAAGTGCCTTTGTACATCGCTTATTCATCGGAACATTAACGGGTACAAGTATTTCTATTTTAATTTTATTTATTGCGCTATCACTTTTTATCGATCGTCCCTTTTGCAATTATTTTTGTACAATGGGCGCGCTATATGGCATTTGCTCCCCCCTTCGACTATTTGGAATCAAACGCAACAACAACCGCTGTATTCACTGTCATCTATGTTCAAAAAAATGTCCTATGAATATTTGCGTAGACAAAACGAATTTTGTACGTCACCCTAATTGCATCAATTGTATGCAGTGTATAAATAACTGTCCCCAAAAGTGTTTAAGTTATCGTTGTCTATTTCCAATACAAAAATCAACGCAAAACGCAACCAAATAAGACCGCAAAAAAATGCATAATCGTTCCTGCCAAAACCATAGAATGCCAAATAGCATGTGTATATTTTTTACTTTTCCAAACATAAAAAATAATCCCGAAAGTATAGCACAAGCCGCCTAAAATCAAAAAGACCAAAGCCATACGTGGCAATTCCTCAAATACTCTTTTTGAGGCAAAAATAATCATCCAACCCATCAATAAATACAATCCAATCGACCATAATTTAGTACCAGAACTACTCAAGACCAATTTTAAAATTGTACCCAAAATAGCCAACCCCCAAATAATACCAAAAATTGTCCACCCAACAACACCACGCAAAGTAACCAGCAAAAAAGGGGTATAGGTTCCTGCAATCAAATAATAAATCGCAATATGATCAAATTTTTTCAAAACCTTTTTGGCTTCTTGATTCGGCACAGCATGATACAGCGTTGACGCAGTATACAAAAGAACCATACTAACCCCAAAAATAACAGTAGATACAACCGTCCAAGCATTTCCATGAATGGCTGATAAAGCCGCCAAAATAACCAAACCTGCAATGGACAAAATAATGCCTATACCATGAATTGTACAATGCCAAATTTCTTCCCCAATTGTATAGGAACGCATAACAGTATCAGTCATTCAAATTTGCCTTTCAATATTGAACCTTATAAGTTAACTTTGTTTCACCTTTTTCAGGAACAGGCACAATCCATTTAATCGTGTTAGAGGTTATCCGATCTCCCTTCAAACTTTCCTCCATCAGCTTAAAATTATCCGGAAAATTTAAAGTCAATTGCACATCAGTTGCTTTATCAGAACCATTTTTAAAGACAACTTCATATGTCCCCATCTGAGTTTTCTCCGATAACTTTCTAAAGGCAATACGCTTCATATCAACAGTTAAATTGAACGAAGTACCTATACGTAAGCGCACTTTTTCCTTATCTGCGGTGTGATTGATACGATCCTCACCCACAAATTGCATATTCCCTTTTGCATCTTCCTTATACAAACGGATAGTTCCCTTTGGCAAAGGCTGCCCCAGTTTATTTTTCTCAGAGTTTTCAAAACTTACATAGATATCTGGTTTCATCTTTTTCATTTCGGTATCATATACCCCAAATGGACGATCAAGCTCATACGTTTTATGGACATCAATATCCGTTGCGGAAAGAAGAGCAACCTGTTTTGTTTGATTAGATAACAAATCTGTTTTATGCGGTACTGTATAGATATAAAAGTCCGTTAACGCTTCTGGTGTCATTGTATTTAACACTGCCCCATCAGCCATCACAGCTTTGGCAGCCATCACCATACGTGGTCTCTCCACATACTCACGCACAATATTCACATCTCCTGCAACTAATTGCAAAAGAGCCTTTTTATAATCAGCACCTGAATGATTCGTCAATGTCACAAAACCATTCAAATTCATCTTTGTTTCATCAGCATTCAACTTTGCCACATAATCAGACTTCCATGAAAGGCCCGTTGTTAAATAATCCAATTCAACTGTTTCAGTACCCGCCTTATCTGCCACCGCAGAAACAGTCAATGTTGGCTCAGCCCTTAAATTTTCAGGAATTGAATCAAAAACCACACGCCCTGGATAATCTGTCTCAATCTTATCACCAATTTTTAATACAGGCTTTGCATTATTATAAGCTAAAACTTCTGCCACCTCACGATTGACTTTACCTGTGGCAGGATCGATGTATTCCACTGTCACTTTTTGTCCCACAGATTTTCTTAACAACGCTTCCTTTGTCAACAAATCAAAATTGAAATTTTGTTCGCGAGTAGACAGACCAACGCCCTTTAAAAGAGCTGTTTGAGGCATCATATTGGCCGAAACACCTTGAAAAGCCAATTCATTCATACCTGCGCTTAAATTGACCCGTCGTTCATCCTTTATCAAAGCACGATTTTCATTATAAATGGTAACATTCATACCCTGTTGCGCTGACATCGGAACAAGGGTCTCCCCAGCATACACCACACTAGAACACATACCCAACAAACATAAAATTGACTTCATGATACCTCCTTACCACTTACCAGACTAACAAATTCGCAAAAAATAAGCAAGCATATTCTTTAAAAAGTTGCCTTTTTGCAACGAGTTTGCTATACTGTTCCTATGACAAGTTTATTTGAAACATTGACGCACAAGCCTCTTGCGGACAAAATGCGCCCCACACATTTAGATGAAGTGGTGGGACAATCTCATTTATTGGGAGAAAAAGGCCCATTGGCTCGTATGATTCAAAATCAAAACTTGTCCAGTTTTATATTGTGGGGCCCCCCTGGTTGCGGTAAAACAACAATCGCTCGTATCTTAGCGGAACAAACAAATCTACATTTCGAACAATTATCTGCTGTTTTTTCTGGCGTGGCCGATTTACGTAAAGTCTTTGATGAAGCAAAACGCCGTCGCATGGCAGGGCAAGGAACCTTGTTGTTTGTAGATGAAATTCATCGTTTTAATCGTGCCCAACAAGATGGCTTTTTACCCTATGTAGAAGACGGCACCATCATTTTAGTAGGTGCCACAACAGAAAATCCCAGCTTTGAGTTAAACGGCGCTTTGTTATCACGTTGTAAAGTTTTTGTTTTAAACAGATTAGATACCAACGCCCTAATGGAGCTGGCTCATCGTGCAGAAAAAATTATGCAAAAACCCTTACCGCTAGATGATGTCGGACGTGAATACTTATGCGCATTGGCTGACGGAGATGGACGCTATTTTATCAATTTGATTGAAGCTGTTTATCAATACGCTGTCAAAGATGAAATTTTGGATAAAACGGAATTGGAAAAACTCCTTCAAAAGCGCCTACCCAACTACGATAAAGATCGTGAAGGACATTATAATTTAATCTCCGCTCTACACAAATCTTTGCGTGGCTCTGATCCAGATGCTGCTTTATATTGGTTAGCACGTATGGTGACAGCAGGTGAAGACATGAAATACATCTTGCGCCGCATGACACGTTTTGCCTCGGAAGATATCGGACTCGCTGACCCTCAAGCGCTTGTTCAAGCCATCAACGCTTGGAACAGCTATGAGCGCTTGGGTTCTCCTGAGGGAGATTTAGCAGTCGCGGCTTTGGCTGTTTATTTGGCAACCGCACCAAAGTCAATCAGCGTATATCGCGCTTGGAATAACGCCATCAAGACCGCACGTGAAACAGATTCTTTGATGCCCCCGAAACACATCCTAAATGCGCCAACAAAACTAATGTCAGAAATTGGTTATGCCAAAGGCTATCAATACGATCCAGATACAAAAGATGGTTTTTCAGGACAAGAATACTTCCCCAATGAAATCGGCCATCACATCTTTTACCATCCTGCCGAACGTGGCTTTGAACGCGAAATTCAAAAACGCTTAGATTATTGGAATAGCCTTCGTAAAAAATTGAAAAAAAATGCTTCCTAACTCTTGCATTTTACCACTTTTTCAGTTATGATGCCCATAAAGGGAGAAGAAAATGACAAGCGTGGAATTTGCCATAGTTGATGAAAAAGATAATGATATCCGTTTAGATCGTTGGTTTCAACGCCACTATCCTGATTTAAAACATGGCATGTTAGAACGCCTGATTAAAAACAAAAACATCAAACTCAATAAAGCAAAAACAACCGCTGGGACACATGTACATACCGGCGATGAAATTCGCATTCCCCCGTTGGACACACCTAAACGCGACAATACCCCCTTACGACTTGCAAAAAAAGACATTCAAATGATGCAAGATATGGTCATTTATAAAGATGACGAGATGATTATTTTGAATAAACCTGCAGGATTAGCTGTTCAAGGGGGTAGCAAAACTACCCATCACATTGATGGCTTGTTGGATGCTCTTCGTTTTGAAAAAGATGAGAAACCTCGCCTAGTTCACCGCCTTGATAAAGAAACATCAGGTGTATTAGTGCTGGCACGCTCAGCGAATATCGCTGCAAAACTGACCGAAGCATTCAAAACACGAGCCGTTCATAAAGTATATTGGGCTATTGTGGCTGGGAAACCACAACTTCTCTCGGGCAAAATTGACACACCACTGACCAAAGCTCAAGATAAAGTAATCGTTGATTTTGAACAAGGTGATAAAGCCATTTCCGTTTATGAAGTGATTGATAGTGCTGGGAAAAAAGCATCTTGGTTAGCACTCAGTCCCCTAACAGGGCGCACACATCAATTACGTGTCCACTTGACAGAAATTTTAAAAACCCCTATCCTAGGGGATGAAAAATATGGCAACCAGAGTTTGCCAGAAATGGGGAAAGGGCTGCATTTACATGCTCGAGCAATTGAAATTA
This sequence comes from Alphaproteobacteria bacterium UBA3650, assembly GCA_002373815.1. Taxonomy (GTDB): domain Bacteria; phylum Pseudomonadota; class Alphaproteobacteria; order CAAHEQ01; family UBA3637; genus UBA3637. Next base: position 158 of record DFKH01000050.1, on the reverse strand, counting down.
AAAATCCTAAATCAGGAAAATTGATTCAAGTAATAGCTGAACTTCCACCCCATATGAAGGCAACTTTTCATTTGTTAGGCTTTGATGAAAAAGAACAAAAAAAGCCATTTGAATTTTTGAAAAAGGAGTAATGATGTTAAGAAAAATTTGGCGTTTTA
>DFKH01000038.1 GCA_002373815.1 Alphaproteobacteria bacterium UBA3650 | reverse complement strand
GACTTGAACTGGGGATAAGTGCTTGTTTTATAAGGAGAGGTTTACAAAAGTTCGATAAGTTACGGAAAGTTTTGTTTTTTCGCCCCTCAACAATCGAACTTTTCAAAACGCTTGCGAAATATGAAAAAAGCCACCCCGAAAGGCGTGGCTTTTAATCTTGGTGGGCCCGGTAGGACTTGAACCCACGACCTATCCGTTATGAGCGGACAGCTCTAACCAACTGAGCTACAGGCCCCACACAATTTCGCAATTATATCAGATTTTACGGCAAAAAGCAACCTTTTTCTAACCATATGAAAATTTTTTATTTTTTTGCGTTTTTTTACTAGTTTTTCCCCGAAAAATATGCTACACTTTCATCTGTTGAGGGAAAACGAAAATGAAACGGAGAAATGATGTCAAAAGAGTATACATTCAATCCCGGTGATTTTGTTGTTTATCCTGCGCATGGTGTGGGGCAAGTGACAGAGCGACAAACGACTACCGTTGCTGGGCAAAACCTAGATTTAATAGCCATTCATTTTACAAAAGATAAAATGACCATGAAAATTCCATCAAATCAGGCTTTAGACAAGGGCTTACGACAAGTGGCAACCCCTGTGATGATGGAAACAGTCGAAAAAGTATTAGGTAAAAAAACGAAAGCAAAACGTGTCCAATGGAGCAAACGTTCTGCCGAATACACTGCTAAGATTGGTTCAGGAGATCCTGTAGCTTTAGCAGAGGTTATACGTGAACTTTATAAGAATCCTGCAATCGCAACACAAACTTACAGCGAACGCCAGCTATACGAAAAAGCGATGGGACGTTTAGCTCCTGAATATGCCGTCATACATGGTATTCCAGAAGCCGAAGCGCAAGCCAAAATTGAAAGTTTTTTAGCGGGTACTGATTCTGCTGAATAATATATACAAAAACTAGAATGCTATTGTAATAGAGGAGTAATGCATGAGTACAAAATTATCGCTAGAACAGCAACAACGTTTTCAACAGGCAAAGGATGGATTACGGGGTACGGTTGAAACATGTCGCTCTGATTTACTCGTATCAAATAATAGCACCTTTATAAAGCAAGCAAACCAAGGAATTGAATTTCTTACTTTAGCCGAGGCATCTTGGTTAAATCAAAAAAAGTGGAATCCAACTGAAAAAACACTACTCCTTTGTCATGTACATATGACGCGTAATAAAAAAAAGAAAAAATTACCCTTGTTGAGAATTGCGCTCCTTGGCAATTTAGCAACGCTTGCTGTTGCAACACAATATAAAGGGTATAAACATTTAGCAGCAATGTCGGCAGTTATAGCAGCTGCAACAGTTTTAGATATCATGCTTGATTGTATAAAAGAAACAACCGTAAATAAAATGACCAAACAAGCAATTCATAATTGTGCACAAAAAAATGACAACATTCGAACAGGCATTCGTTGTTTGTCTCCACGTCTTGCTCACGATTATAGAAATTGAAAGGAAAAGATATGGCACAAGAACAAAAAACAAAAAGGCCATTTATGATGCCCACATGGCTAGCCGTCACATTTCATGTTATAGTTTGGACGATTCTTCTTGGTTTAGTAGCTTACGCCATTGTACATCCAGAAACAGTGGCCGTTGTCTTTCCGGATTTCAAATGGAGTAAAATCAATTATGCAGCCATTTTAAAGGCTATTTTATTCGTTTGGGTAACTTTAACAATTTTTCGTGTCATCAAACGTGCTATGTTAAAATGGATTGGAAATCACGACAAAATTGACAAAGGTATTTATTATTCATTTGTTACCCTGTTGGGTTATGTAGGATGGGTCATTGCGGGTTGGGGATGTCTATCCCTGCTCGGCGTCAATTTACAAAGTCTTGCGGTCATCGTAGGCGCCCTCTCCGTTGGTATTGGTTTTGGCTTACAACACGTTGTGAATAACTTTATTTCGGGTCTATTGATTCTCTTTGAACGTCCTATCAGAAAGGGGGACTGGATTAAAATCAGCGGTCACGAAGGTATCGTTAAAAATATCCACATTCGTTCTACAGAATTAGAAACATTTGCAAAAACAAGTGTTTTAATTCCTAATGCAGATGTTTTATCCAATGCTTTAGAAAACGTCACAAAAATTGATTCTTTGGGACGCATGATTATTTCAATAGGCGTCTCTTATAATTCTGATTTACACTTAGTGGAAAAACTATTATTAAATATAGCCCAAAAAGAGGAAAACTTAGTGCAAGATCCCGCTCCTTTTGTTCTATTAACCGATTTTGCCGACAGCAGTGTTCAATTTGAATTACGTGGCACATTTAAAGATGTGACCAAAGGGCTGGCAACCAAAAGTCGCATTATGTTTGCCATTTGGGATGCCTTTAAAGAAAACAATATTGAAATTCCATTTCCTCAACAAGTGGTACATTTGGACAAATGAAAAAAATAGCAATTATTTTTTTGGCGGGACTTCTTGGTGCATGTTCACAATTCGTACCATTTGAGGATATGCGTCGCGAAGCCGGACAAATTCAAACAGTCGGACAATCATCAAATGATCAACCTGCAATTTGCTATAATCCCCTTTGGCATGATGAGGAGGATATTTTAAAATTGGCACAACAAGCGTGTGCTCGGACAAACAAAAAGGCCATTTTTAAACAAAAAACACACTTTTCTTGTTGCTTGGTAAATTCTTCCACAGCTTTTTATACTTGTAAATAACTATTCAATAATCTCGCCATCATAAAGTCCCCAAACAAAACGACGGGGAAACCATCCTTCTATTTTTTTATCGTCATATGTAAATTGCAAAAGGCAATAATCACCCACTGGACAAGAATTTACACGAGCAATTACCCCAGGCTGAACATAGGCAACAACTTTTCCTGACACAGATGGACTGGACAGCAATTTGTCTTCTTCCTGAATCAACACATAACGGCCTTCTTTCAACATTTTTTGATGCACCCAACCAATCGTACCATCTGCTTCACGCACCTGACGCCAATGTTCAAAACTATCAATCACTTCCAAGGGATAATGCTTTTCCTGATACACCCACTTAATAGGAAAACGTTCCGCCGGTCCTGCGCGTAAATTTACTTTATCTGATCCCAAAGAATAAAAACCTTTTTCTTGAGCAAACGCGACACAAGAAATAAAAGATAAGATGAATAAAAAAAGCCGCCTCTTACTCATTTTTATCCTCTTCTTCAAAACGATTTCGAGGACTTTTGTATGTCCGCCTTGACGATTTCATTTTACTATCATCCTCCTCAACTTCTCCATTTTGCATGGAATCAACAACAACATCTCCAACTTTCGTCGTACTGCCCACCGCATTGATGCCCTCACTTAAATCGCACCAAGTCGCTTGAACAACAGGTTCAATCACTAATTGTGCTACAACATCACCTCGATGCAATACAACAACGTGAGAGGACATATTTTGCAACAACACAAACAAAGCCCCTCTATCTGCTGGATGAATCACTTGCGGTCCATCTAAAACAATCAACCCTTGCTCTTTGGCTAATTGCGGTTGACTCACAACAAAACCACAATAACCATCGGGAATACCTATTGCAAAACCAATGGGTACATAAGCTCTATCTCCTGGTTCCAAACGCAATGCCGCCGGCACAGCAGCCTGTAAATTTAACCCTACATGGTACTTAGAAGAATAGGTTGGTAAGGATAAATGGTTTCCATCTGCAGTCCGAGCAATTGAAACTTTCAATACTTTTGTCACCCATCTCCCCCCTACGTAATTGCCGTAATAGCACGGATATTACCATCACGATTGATTTGAACAACACGCAATTTTTCCCGCATTTCTTTATGTGTTTTCTCTTGATCTAAGGCCGGATTTGTATGCATAATACGCGAAATAAAAGCTTGATATGCCGCTTCAGGATTCTCCGCATGAATAGTGGCAAAACAGTTATCGTGACCAGAGTTCATCAATTCCCAAATAGCACCAGCATTTGTTGTAGAAATTTCCCCACCAATAATCGCATCAGGCGTAAAACGCACCACCAAATCCACCACTTGTGCATAATCAAATTTATTGTTTGCTTCTGTACGTGCCAAGATTAAATGAACACGATTTTTTTGATGGACGATCAATTCACGCGTATCTTCAATTGTAATGATACGCTTATGCTCGTCTAGTAACTTCAACATATTATTCAAAAAAGTCGTCTTACCAGTAGCCGTACCACCACTAACTAAAATGTGATCGCCCCGTTTGATGGAAAGAAGTAATCGCTCATAAGGATCATCAGGATCTTCCACATTTTTGAGTTTATTGATTTGATGCAAACGTCCCCCTTGAACAAGGCCGAATTGATCCATATGAATATCGACATCTGGTTTATAAACACGAATATCCAAGGCAACGCCACCTTCCAAATCATCATCATCATATTTCACATTCTGACCAATAATCCCTGCAAAACGGTGACCACCAGGCAATTCAGTATAAACGGCCGGCACACCAACTTCTTCCCCAAAAGGCTTATCTTGACTATTGGCAATAATATACATAATATTGCGCAAATATTCTCGCGACAATTTTGGATCCTCATAATAATGCCATGGATGAGCATGACGCCCCCTTAAACGCAACCAAATACCACCTGGATTATTCACCGCAACATCTTCCACGTTGTCTTGGCTATACCAATATGATAATGGCTTTAAAGCCATTTCTAAGATACGTTGTGATTCTGGTCTATTTCCCATAGTGACTCCTTAAAAATATGCTGGTGCTTGTTCAGGTTGTTGCGCCACAGGTGTTACCTGTCTGTCATCAATATCTTCGGGAGCATAAACAGGCACTTCAGCAGGAGCAGACACCTCTACTTCTTTTTCCTTCGTCCCTGTATTATCACGGTCCTTTGTCCTTTCTTTTGTCCACGAACCATTTGACTTGGGCAACATTGCATTCAATGGATTACCAAACTCCTTTTTAATTGCTTCTTCATCATCTTCTGAAGCACGCAACCACAAATCTGCATTAGAAAAGACTGTTAAACGGGTACCAGAAGGAACATATAAAATATTTGGTACCTCACCAGCCATCTCCATTAACTCACCCCACATCTCTTTGAAATTTCCGATAAATGCTTCACGTGTTTGAGAGGCCGCCGTTTGCGAGGTTGTCCCACCACCAGAAGTCGTCGTAGTTGAAGCGACACTGTTTTTCTCGTTCAATTCTGTTGCCTTTAAAATCGGCCACTGACCTAAAGTAGAAATAAGAGGCAACATAAATTTCTTCATTAACTGTAAATCCAAATAGGCAGCTACACCACCACGTCCCTGCGCATCGCCCGACACAGCTTCAAACTTAAAGGCAGCACCATCAGGGCGAATCAGCCTTTGCCAAGAAATATTGATCTTTGCTGCTTGATCACGTCCAAAATCAAACGCAGCCCCTTGCAAGGCTCCAATTAAACGACTTCCCGCAGGGATCAAAATATTACGCCCTTCTTCAGCATAAATATGACGTTCGACAATAGCCGTCACTGGTACATCTGGATAACGCGAATCAATGGAACGAACCAAGACGGCAGGAATCGCCTTATCCGCCAATAAAACCCTCGACATATCCACAGGCCACGTTGAAAGATTTTTATCAAATCCAACGCTTGACCAATCTTTATCTTTATGCCCCTTTGCACGAGCCAAAATTTCTGGACCGGGAATAATGGATGGCATTTCGCCCATTTTTTCACGCATTTTTGCGCGACGATTTTTCTGCAAAGTATCAAATGTCTCTCTAACCTCAGCTGGAATTTTCGTCACTTTCGGAGGTGTCGGAGCTGGTCTTTCTTCTGTTCCATCTGCTTGTGTGGCCCAAATGTATGGCCGATTATTGACATCATCCCAACCACCAACAACACGTCCAGTATTATCAGTAATCATACCCGTTTCGTCAATATTATACTGTTTTTGTCCCCATGTAATCTTGCGACCAGAAGCAATATTACTAGAAGATAATCCACATCTTCTTAAATCCAAACCAACGCCTGCAAAGCGTCCATATTGAGTCCCATCAGGATTATATACTTTTCCTTCAGCACTTGTTGTCAATATCAATTCATTATTTGGATCACGAATATCTCCATTTGCCAAAACGGCCCCCATTTTATCATTTCCAGGAACCTTATATAAATCACATCCTGTTAAACGACCAACAATCTTATCTTGCATATCATATAAATAAATATAATCCATGCCATCGCCCAACTTACCTATTGGATTTCCCCACTTATCATAAATTGTCCCATCTTTACCAACACGGAACAAAACATTGCCCTCAGCGTCTTTACGATATCCCTCTAAATCAAATGTACCAATAAATTTACCATTTTCATCAAATAGGATTTCATCCGTTTTAGAAACCATTCGTCCAATCTCATTTCCGTTAAAATCAAACGCACGATCCGTACCATCACCAATAATATACCCCAAAACCTCGTTATCAACACCAATCACACGTCCCATCGCATCCACACGACCATACATATCGCCAGCCTTATTAAAGACAGGTCCACGATCAATCACAGCACCCAACATATTACCATTGGCATCTTTGACAAGCTTATCATTTTCAGCACATCCCAACATCACACCATCCGTATCAACAACAGTGGAATCAGGCATTGTACGACCTAAATAAACAGCAGGATGTGTTGGACTCATAACTGGACCATGACGCACAGAGCGTCCCAATCGTTTACCTTGCGGATCCTCGGCCCATTGATCGGGTTGCATCCGTCCAACCGTATTACCTTGACCATTGATTACATCCCCATTATATGAAGTCTGACCAACTACCTTACAATTGTTCACCACCAAGGTTTCGGGAATTAAAGAACCTAAAATCTTCAATTCATGATCCCCTTTAACAGCGCCATTGCTGACAACAGGCCCAATTTCTGCACCAGTCCTATCCACCACTTTACCACTACCATCCAAAGAACCAAGCAATGTATTATTTTGGGAAACAGCTGGTCTGAATGGTAATACAATTCCCTCCAAAGGTCTTTCCTTGCCTAAAATAGTTGCATCATCCAATTCTTGGAAGACAACCTTATCAGAAGCATCTATTAAATCTCCCTGCACCGTTGTACGACCTAAAACAGATTTATTATATCCCATTGGCAAACCTTGAGTCACTAAATGTCCTGCATAGGGCATTGGATTATACACAGATTTGTCGGACAATCCCGCCACACTTCCATCAGATAAAACTCGACCTTTTAAAGCACCTGAGGCCATCACCAAGCCATCACCCGCAACAACACCAACTTTGCGAGCATAGTCATCAATCACAGCCCCTGTCCGAATTGGACCACCTGCCCATAATGTATCTGAGGTCAATGCAGAATAAAAAGCCATGCGTGAAGCAATTTTTTTACCTGTCTTATCTACCACATTCGCCAAAGCATCAGAACGTCCCACTTCAACCCCATTTCGATCTACAATCACAGCAGGTTCAAAAATACCACCTGTTATGGAATCACCTTGAGAAACAATATCCGTTGCAGAAGAAGAACCAATAACCTTACCTGCTAACCAAACAGAACCTGTATAATCTTCGCGCCCTAAAGATTTCAAATTATTAGACGTTGCAAAACCTGTCCCAACCAATCCGGCGATAACTTTCTTTGCAGAATCTACGACGAATCCATTCATAGCCATCGTACCCATTTGACGTGCCGTATTCGGACGATAAACCATACCATCTAAATCAGCCACACCCATCAAATCATTATTCGTTAAATGACGTACAAACAACGAATTTGAACGAATACGACCAACAACAGTATTATTTTGAACCACATAATCTGGAGCCAAAACTGTACCAATCGTACGTCCACTTGATGCAACAGCAACACCATTTTCAGCCACCACAGAACACATTTTTTCATCCTCTTGAACAGAAGGCGCTCCCAAAGGAATATAGCTGGCCACAATTTGTCCTTCATTATCCGCCACACGATTGTCCAACGCCACCAATCCAAAAGTACGCTCTGAATTACGAATTTCACCGCCAAAACCAGTCCATCCAGTCACTTGACCTGATGAAGTCATAGCCAAGCCATCTTTTAAAACACGAGCATTGATGGACATATCATCATTGAAAATATAAGCTTGTGGTCCCACAAATAACCCTGCAAATCCTGATCCATTATAAACACCACCATTACCAGCAACTCGTCCAATAAAGTTTCCACGAGCCCCCACAACAGTTCCTTTATGCAAAACCGTCCCAACAATAGCCCCTGTTGAATTCATCACCAAACCATTCTGACTAAGTTGTCCTATAATCTGCCCTTCGGCATTCATAACCAATCCCCTAAATCCAACCCAACCAATCAATTCATGATCCATATTCACAACCATTGAAACAGGAATAGCCATACCACCTAAACGCCCATCACTATTCAATAGAACACCATACCCGGACATAGCACCAACATAGCTACCATTTTTATCATATACGGCCGCTTGATAAGCAGAATTATCGCCATTCACACCACGAGGAACCACAGGACCAATCACACCATTTGCAGAAACAGCAACAGCCATCTGATCCCACAAACGTCCCAACACACGATTATCAGGTGTCACAGCCAACCCATTGGGCAATAAACTTGCGATACGTGTCCCCTTTGACAACACATCACCATTGGCGTTTGCAAAGCCAACCTGAGTGCCATTGGAAGCCAACACAACACCAGACTTAATAGCCCCTCCAATTAAACCATTTTCTGCATTATATACAGCTCCATCAGACAAAACACGACCCACTGATTGCCCCGCATCATTTAACAATTGTCCTTCATAATTTAACACACCCAAAACAGAACCATCCAAGCCAACAAATGTTGTGTTTTGAGGAATTAAGGAACCTAACACTTTATGACCATCTGGATTTAAAACAGTTCCATCAGGCATAATACGCCCCAAAGAATCACCTTTTGCATCTACAGCAGTTCCCATCAATTGATTATATGTACCCAGCACAGATCCATCTAATCCAAAAACAATCCCATCAGAAGGCATAAAACCAACTAACTTACCTTCCTTATCAGACACCCATCCATTAAAAGCAATTGTCCCCACTTCCTCGTTGCGTTCGTTATAGCATTTCCCTGCCATAGCAGTCCACCCCGTAGGCATACCATTTTCATCCAACACAACACCCCGTTTTGTCCCAACTCTAGCCCCATCGGGGTTAACACAATCAATCACTTTGCCACTTTTATCAACAATCCGTCCATCATATCTTGCCCGTCCGATCAAAGAACCATCAGCCGCCAAAACAGGTCCAGTCGGGGTAATTTTACCAATTTCACGACCATCAGTATCAACGGCCTTTTTGTCCATATTGATACAACCAACAGACATATTTTGTTGATTCAACACCTGTCCTGTAACGGAAATCACACCAACCAAGCGGCATCCTTCTGCTAACACAGTTCCATGTGGCACAACAGATCCTATGCGCTTATTACTTGAATCAATAACATAACCATCTGCTCGTACCTTGCCCACTTCACGCACATCTGAGGACATCACACGCGCATCAGGATAAACCGATCCAACAACACCACAACTATTTCCTGTGACATATCCTTTTTGCATGACACCACCAACAACCGTCTTGCCAGCAGCCACCATCCCATTTGGTGAAACACAGCCCATTAAATTACCCTTACCATCGACCCCCTTGCCTTCGGAGTTCACAAAACCAACCGCTTCACCTTTCATATTCACAATCAAACCTTGATTGACAACAGATCCGATTTCATTGAAATTTGTATCCACAACGGCCCCATCCAACAAGACACGCCCAATAGCTTGACCATAAGCATCTTTTACCTGTCCCGTCAAAGCAACTGTCCCATATGAACGACATCCCGTACCAACGCCAGCTCCTTTTGGAACAACACCACCAACCAAAGCACCTGCATCATTTGTCACAAAACCATTTTGCTGAATATATCCCATCACTTTTTTTTCAGCTCCCAAAACAGCACCTGTTGGCAAAATCACTCCCATATAATTGCCTGATAAATCCAAAGCAGCACCCCAATCACGCAACATACCAATTTGAAAGCCTGCTTTATCTACGACAGACTTATCCACTCTAGGACTTCCGATAACATTTCCCTCTGCGTCAACCACACGCACACCATTATCATCAGCTACCATCTTACCAATAACAACACCCTGCGCATCTAAAACAGATACTACAGGCACCGCTGCCCCCAATACCTTGAATTCAGAATCAACCAAAGTATCATCACCCAACAAACGTCCCAATGTTTCGCCATCTTTATTTTCAACAGTACGACGATCTGTCACACGCCCTAAGTACTCATTATTCAATCCCAATGCAACACGTTCTGGTTCCACAATAGCCGTAACATTACCACTTTCATCCAAAATAACTTCACCAACAACTTTCTCTCCATCTTTTAGCTCACGTTCCTGTCCATCAACACCAACCACTTTGCGTGGCACCTTGGGTTCTTTTTCCTTTTCCATCTCACAACAAACACACTCTTTGGAATCTGTAGAGCTAGCTTTTAATTGAATCTGTGTCCGCTCATCTTTCAAAACACGTGGATTATCTTCACGCCACACAATAGTCAAAGTATTTTGAATTGTCTGGACGGTCACTGGCGCCCATGTGACCTTGAGAACACACTCCTCCCCTTCCTCTAATTGTGTCTTTTCCACACACGGACCAGCCAACATAAAGCCACCTTCTGGCGCTTCTGCAAGATACTTTTGTAAAAAAACCAAAGGACCATTTTCGGCACGCAACACCAATGTAGCTTCTGCCTGAGATCCCAAAATAACTTGAGATAAATCTACTCCCGAAGGTGTCACAGATAACTGAGCATTTTGCGTACCAAAACCTGGTAATTCCTCATTAAACCCAGAATCATCACCAAACGTAGATTGGACAACAAAACTAGGACGTTCGTCACGTTGTTCAACCTGTACATTTTTTTTACGCATTGAACACAACACAGCCACAAACAAAATCAAAATAACCAACCCCAGAACGGATAAAATCCATGAAGTTCTACGGCTTGATTGTTCTGATAAACTCTCGTGACTTGTTGCCATAACACACCCTATTTAATTCTAACCACCGAACACGAATATCCACGACGCCCCAACTTGCGACATAAAGCATCACCCGTTTCAGCATCTTTTATAGTTCCAACACGCAAACGGAACAAATCCATCATATCTCCATTGGCAGATGTATCCGCAGAATAGTATGGATCATATCCCGCCAACAAATCAGCATTGCTAGAATAAATTTGTTCCCATAATTTTTCCAAATCAGCAATTTCAGCGGCCGTTCCAAACTCTAAAGCAATATTTTCTTTGGCAGCAACTGGCATAATTATATTACGATTTGCTTGAATGGCATCAATATTTGCATGAGCCGCAGAAGAATGACGGACATCATTTGGAATAGCATGTATGGGTTGCCATGCTGCTGTACCACCACAACGATTTGCCCCTGTTGTATCATCACAATAAGGATTGATAGCACCCGCATATGGATTCATACCACCCGTTTCTGTCGCATAGGCTAAATTCATCGTACCACCATTTTGAGCCGGTGCATATGGATTTTGTCCATGCAATAAAGTACCCCCTTGCAATGTTACCTCAGGATTTGGCAAATCCTGACCACGCACAGGTAACTGTTTATTATATGCAAACGGTTGTTGATTAAAGCCAGAATAATCCGTATACTCCAACCCAGCCGCAGGATCACGACGCAATTTAATACAAATCACTTTTTGACCATTCCTTAAAACCAAATCACCAATAGCTTCAACAACAATCAAACGACTATTCGGACCACGTGTTCTAAACCCAACAGGAACTTCTGTATCTTGCACAATCAAACTGACAACAGGCCTTTGCGTCATTGTTAAAGCCTTAGGTCCTAAATCAATATATGTGAAAATATTATCCCGCCATACATTGTCGGGCGCAATATCTACATCATCTGGATTTGGTAAGAACATATCTAAATCAAACTTTAATGCTTCAGGATCCATAGGAACACTATTTTTCCATTCATCAGCCAAATTCACAGCAACAGCAGAACTGCCACCACTCACGCCCCGAGAAGCCGGCGAACCGCCTGCCATCAATGGCATAGACGCCATTGAAGAGGCGCCACTTCCATCCGCCATTTGTCCACCATCTGCAACTGGCGTCCAACGAGGTCCAACCAAAACATCAACAACAGATTGAGTAATTTTATCCGTATTAAATGTTTCACTACGCAAATAAAAGACATACCGATTGCCTGAACGGCCAAAAATAATCATATTACCATCCACCCCTAAATACGATGGATCAGCGTACAACAGCATGGAATTGGGCGAAACAACCTCTCCAGTAAAGGATTCTGGCGCACCAATATGCACTTTTTCAATCAAT
>DFKH01000028.1 GCA_002373815.1 Alphaproteobacteria bacterium UBA3650 | reverse complement strand
GATACCAACAGCATCAACAATTTAGAAACAAATTAGATTACTGAACACACCGCACAGAACGATAGTCATCTTTCGCGAACGCATTCAGACTCGCAGCATCGCTGCTGAACGATAGGAATAAATAATACGCATTCGATTCAGGATTTTCAGAATCTTCGGTCGCGCTCCAGAAATACGCGTAACCGCCGACGCCATCGAACTTGCCGCCGGAAATTGTGCCGTCATCCGATTTCGAGATTGCGACGCGATAGCCCGCTGGGAGTGCGTTGAATCCGAAATCATCCGTGCCGTTACCTTTTTTGAACCAACCATCGCGAGATTTTAATTTTGCGCCAGCTTCATTCGAGACCGCGCCGGGATTGCCATCGAGGGACTGCGCGAGGATTTGCGCAAAGTCCGCGCTCGTCGGGAGTCGCCAGCCTTCAGGACAAACTGTTTTCGCCTCTACCCACGTATAAAGTTGCCCCAACCGCTTGCAATTTCGCGAGTCGCCATCCGGGCAAGCACTTGTTTCCGTTTCGTAATTCAAGTTCTCCGCCATCCACGTCAAACCGCCAATCTTCACGACATCATAAGATTGCCCGTCACGCGAATCCGTGAAAGACTCAGAACAAGCGGAGAGGAGAAAAGCTAGAGAGGCGATAAAGAACGAAAGATGGGAATTAAAGCGCATAGTGAGAATTTAAAAAAAGCAAATGAGTTTTGATGATTTTCATCTTGTAAATATACTCCGCCACTCATTTTTTTATTTACACCGCCATTTGGTGTTTTTACACCGCCACTATTTCTTAAGAGACGGAGCAAATCTTCTTGGGTAGATACCATACAACTCACAATAAATAGAATAACTTGCGTCAATTCACTTTTTCCAATTCCTGAATTCATCATCTAAGCAAATCATAATCATCACAAGCAGTTTTAATATTTCAATGTAATCCCTGTGTATTTGCGAGTCATTTGGGGAATAGGCTCCATGCAAGTAACGGTTGCGGATAGCAAGGCCATTCTTATAACTATCGGACCAAACAAATGAGATGTAATTTTGCTCATTCGTTGAGAAAAGAGAATCGCTTGCAACAATCACGTTTTTCGCAATCAATTCATCAATACACCGCCGTTCTTCAGGATTCAGCGGCAAGATATTCAATACGTCGTTATCGTAGATATCCTTTAGAAGTTCGCATTTTGCTTTGTTATACTCTATAAACCCGTCTTTAACAGAAACACAATCAGCATCTATTAGATATTGTAAAAGTTCTCGACTTTGTGAGTCAAGATTATCATACGAAACTTTTTCATCTTGCAATCGTTCATAAAAACATTTGTATTTCTCGTCGGATGATTTCAATAGACAATATACAGATAAATGTTGACTAAAAAGAATGTTAAATACGGCATACCCCTCTTTAGCTGGATAGACATATTTTTGCCCTGATAGACTTTTCAACTCATTCCAATTACCAATAGGAGATGAGAATGTATTCAGCAAGCGCAAATTCACGTTTCCTTCCTGGAACATCATATAGATTTTCAGGACTCGCTCTATTTCAGGAAGGATAATTTTTATTTTCTCAAGGTCTGTAGTTTGAATACTCGGTGAATTAAAAGAAAAGTCCTTTATTCCATAGACCAAAGGCAACCATTTTTCAAAAAAACATTTAAAAACATTTTCAAAATACAAACTATTTTTCCAAAGCTCATTTCGAAATGTTTCAATCAACAATCTATACAAATAGCTATTATGAAGAAAAATAGGATTTTCGCGTGGATACTCTTCTTTAGATAAATTTCGCTTTATTATAGGAATTTCTTCTTTACTATAATAAGGCAAGTTTGATCGTCCATTATAATCAGTAAAACTAAAATAGTTCCTAAGCATCAAAAATATAGATTTAAAATCTAAATGTGTTCTTACCCATTCAGAACTACATTCAACGAGTGTCAAATATCCTTCTTCTGTATAACGAATCGGGGTATCCATAACAGGAACGAACGACACCTGCACACTAATCATGCCACTCATTTTTTGTTTAGAAATCCATTTTTCCTGCGCCTCTTTCGCCATCAACCGAAGTTCTTCATCTATTTTCGGTTTTGCATCCCTTGACGCATTCTGAATTTTCTTTAGATAATTGACATTAAAATAATCGCCCCCAATATAAGCCTTCACCATTTCTCTTTTATCTGAATCAGATAGAGCTTTAGGCCAATAAACCATTTTTTTAGGTTTGAATAGAGCATGTTCAATTAGCAATTCTGTTGCAATTTTTGAATTTTTAATTACAGGTATTAGTTCTGCGGAAAATCGATTAATAATTTTCTCATGCAGCAAAACATCATGCAATTCACTACTATGCGTTTTCAGCCATTCTGCAAAATCACCATTAGATAATGATTTAAAACAGCCAAAATCAGCAACGGATTGCCAAAAAATAAAGCGATATCCATATTCAATGGCGTCATACTCGCTGACAAATTTCTTGCCAAGCCAAGGAGAAATAAAACGAGAAATTATCGAAGGGAACTTGTTAACCGCATTCTTATAGCAATTTATTCTTTCATCATCCCAAGAACGCAAAAACATTTCATTCGCAATGTATAACCTAATTGATGCCAATTCTAGAACATCATTGACATCTTCATATACAGCATTTTCATCAAATGCGTCTAAAACCTTTTCTGCCAGCGATAAATGATAACCAGCAGCAAGGTCTTCTTTGCTATAGAATACGACTCTTGATTTACCCACTATTATTTTACTTCTTTATCATTTCCATTGTATTGACAGGCTTAGCTAAAACCGTTACTCCGTCATTGGTTTTGCCCGTGTTGAAAATAGTTTTCCAGTAGTCGTAATTACGTTTGCTTGCAAATATCGTATCAGACATGGTTCTATCTTTCCAAACAGGCAACATCTTTAAGTTATTCATAAAATTTCGAATATTATTCCACAACTGATCTGGAAATTTCTGTTGGAACAAATTCTCAGAATCATATTCCGTTCCTGCGAAAGAAAAATGCGCAACAATGATGCGGCGAATGCATTCAATCCAAATTTTCATAACCTCTTCACGAAGTAGTCTGCTTGCAATTAAATGATCATCCGGAATGTCATCTCCATTACCCGCTGTAATTCGACTTTCTATTTTATATACACCAATATTGTTATCAAATTTTCCAACTAGAATTTCTTCAGCAATTATATTGCACAAGTTTATTATCTGTTTTTGCTCAAGAATTCGAGGATTCAAGCCCTCTTCCATTTTATAGTTGATGGGCTTTGTAAGGATTGTTTTAGAATTGATGAACTCTGCCAAAAGCGTTTTTTCAAATGTACTATAAGACAATGGCAACGATGCGTCTCTGCCCTCAAAACTCATATATCCCTGAAGTTTATTATCAGGACTTCTAGTAATCGCATTCTTCTGACTGTTTACTACATAAGTTTTTATACTCTTTACAGAGCCCTTGAAATGATCAACAACATTTTTTTCCGAGAAAGAATAATCATCTTCAGTTAAAGAATGGTCTATTTGATATCGCTTCAGACGTTCCGCATACAAAGCGTCATGAAGTTGGCGAACAATAGCCTTGTCAAAAGCAATTTGTTTTAGCTTACTACCCGCATTGGTATTGGTTTCCGTCAATCGCTCT
The DNA here is from genome assembly GCA_002373815.1 of Alphaproteobacteria bacterium UBA3650. Lineage (GTDB taxonomy): Bacteria > Pseudomonadota > Alphaproteobacteria > CAAHEQ01 > UBA3637 > UBA3637. The sequence goes on along the minus strand of DFKH01000028.1, from coordinate 5,578 downwards.
ACATTCGGTTCAATAAACAATCGTACAACAATACTCTTGGCATCAAGCATAATCTGGGCAACAGCTTTGTGTTGACCATCAAAGATTTTAATTTTCTTCTGATCAATACGAGCCAAACTCAAATGTAATTGAGGATTCGTTTTGTAAAATTCTTTGATTAATAAGCTGATAGAACTGTTTATTCCACGCGGATTTATCAATTCATCATGATAAAGATATTGTAATGGAACTCTGATAAATGCGGTCTTTTCTCCAGAGAGTTCATCTTCAAAAATTTCCGTTCTACGCGCCGTCGGATCTTCAATATCATCAAAGGAATATACTAAAGTATTTCCTTCCACCTTGTATCTAAAATCGTACTTAGATCCACCCCTCGCTAACAGAACATGCTTCAAAGATGGAATCTCTTTATTTGAATTTGCATTATTTATTATTTCTTCTAGTTGGCAAAGTTTCTTTGCAACAAACAAATCAGCATCCTGTTTTTTCTTATTGCAAGATTCATGTGTGAGAGCAAAATTTTGTTCTTCATCCTTACCACCATTCGCAAGAGGCTTGATATGATCAATATTCACAGAATTAAGGTCAAGATCAATTTCTTTCTCGCAAATGAAGCATTTGTGGTTTTGAATACCCCATAACTTGGCTCTCAAGGCATTCTTTTCATCTGCAGTAAGATTGTCTAAATATTTTGAGTGACTCATGCATTAGCCTCCGTATTTATGTGTTCTTTTTCACCTAGAAGTGACCTAAAATCATTCTCTAGATCTGACATTGATTTTAAAATTGGGCCATTCATTTTTTCAAAGATTTCTATCCATTTGTCAGAATTCCCTTCACCTTTAGGCTTTTGATCAACACCATAGAAAAAATCATAAAAAACCTGTCGAAAACTGTTATTCAAAGCATCTATACAGTCTGCAGTTTTAGCAGGAATAAAGATCCTTTTTTGATGATAAACAGCAATGTACTTATTATATGCTTCGCTTGCTTTACGCCGCCTTTCCTCTATTGGGAGATCTCCCGCAGGAACAAATACTTTCGTATATTCTTGAATCCAAGTGTACACATCATTTAATAAACCATAGACTTCTGTTATTGCATCAGCTCGTTTTTCATACAACTTCGAATACTCTATCTGCCGTTCAGCTGCTAGAATATTGAGGCTTGACCGAAGTTTTTCAAGTTCAATATCATTAGCGGCTTTTAATTGCGCTTTATGCGATTCCAGCTTTTGATCATATTCGTTCTTTATGGCATTTTTCAATCGTTCAGAAATCCACGCTTTTGAAAGCCAGATGACAAGAGCAGACACACCTGCAGAACTAAGTATGGTTACAACAAGATCCATATTCACACTTACCCTTTAATCAACAATAAAAGATTCGTTCAGTTCATAGCGTTCAACTTTATAATTGTTCAAATTAACATAACCACGATCTTTAACTATAACTTTAGTCATAAAAAATCGTTGTATATAGCCAATTTGTTCAGAAATAACATACGATTCTATACTCTGATTTAATTTACCAACCATTGCCGGCAGGCACTTTTTACAAGGTTTAAATCGAATAAAAAGAGAAATATTCTTCGCTGTGCTAGGAATTTTTGATAATATTTTTCGTTCGCAACAAGAATAGTTCATTCCTATGAAATTAACAGACGCGAAGCGTTCATCCTTGCGCAAGGTTTCCCTGCCATCATAATAAATTTCTGATGAGGAGAGGCATGTTGCATAACGTTTTGTATCATCATTCAAAGTAACTTGTGTAAAACCTTTTAATGACAAACCAATTGCATCCGCTATAGCATCAATATCTTTATTACTTGTTGGAGGAATGCCTGAGGAAGAATAATCATTTCCACTCAAGGCAAAAAATTTTTCATCGTCAGCAACACATAACGCATAGCAACTTTGAGGTTTTTCATCGTAAAAATACCTCTTATACCCCTTTCTTATTGCATTTAAATCGTTCAAGTCACTTTTACTTTTATCAACTAACGATTGTAATTTTGGCATTAAATTTACAATAACGGTTTGAGATTTTGTTTTTTCAATTGTTTTCCAAAGATTTCGTGCCCATATACTCGACATTCTTCTTGCCAAAAAATCCGCATGAGATTGTATCTTCTTCTTCAGCAAAATGACTGATTGTTCAACCTTATTCACATTAGAAGTTTTATCAAATTCAACAATAGCATCGTTTAATTTCTCTATTGAATCCTGAAGAATCATAAAACAGCACAGATATCGGCTTGTTTCTTTGAATTGAGCGTCATAGTTTTTTTTCTTTATGTTGAAAATTTTTTCGTCTTTTTCCAAACGCTTTAAAGTAACTCTTACTTCGTTGAAGAAAGCATCATTATATTGAATAATTTCAGCATATGCACTCTTTAAGCATTCAACACAAGCAAGCATTTCTTCGTTTAAAGAAATTGAATAATTATATAATTCGTTTAATCTATCCTTAATGTCTCTATATAAAGGATCATTAACACGCTTTTGATAGACATAGGCACAATAAACTTCATTTGCCTGAGCCAAATAATCGCTATTCTCGAAAACATTTTCGCTACGTTTATAGACTCTGGAGTTAAAGATTTCCGGGAGTTCAATTCTATTGTATTTCCAATTAAATTTCAACGGCGTTAAGTTTGACAAAATCAATTCTCCAAATTACAGCAGTTCTGTTTGACTAGAATTTTTCTTTTTGGGTTTGGGGGTGGGGGATTTTTTGAGGAGTTTGCCGGTATCGTCGACGAGGCCGGCGGCGAGTTCTTGTTTGTGGCGGTCGTTGTTGAGTTTGAGGAGGCGGGTCATGATTTCTTTGCGGGCGTCGGGGCAGACGGTGTAACGGCGGCGATCGTTTTCGGGGAGGAATTCGAGGTCGTAGAAGCCGTGGTTTAGGGCGATGTCTGACCAACCGTAGGCGGCAGCGACGGCGATGTCGCATTCGACTTGGACTTGGCGCATTTTCATGAATTCGCCGAGGGCCCATTCTGCGTCGGCATCGGAACACTTGGCAGTTTTGGCGATGCTTGCTGCGGAAAGGGCCTCTTGATGATAAAGGTTATAGAGATTGGTAAGGCCTATCTTGATTTTCAACATGATGACCTTGCGCTGGTTATCCAACTTTTCGCCCAATGCGTCAAGGGTTGCCTTGTGCCGCTTGATTTGTTCGTCGGCATCTTCTGCAGCCAAAATTTCTTCAGGAACGTATTCGCGGTTAGGTTCAAAACCTGCAGGGAACGGGAATGTTTCGAAAATTGTATCTGGAGTGTATCTTAACCTTGTATCAAGAGTTGAACCAAATTTCCATGCCCAATAAAAGTGTAAAGCAGACTGAAATATCGTTAAATAATATTCATCTTGAATCAAAAAAACTACCAAGGCAATATCAAATACAACCGGTTTCTTCAAATCATAGAATGAAAATGCAACAGCCTTTGATGTATTGGCAGTCAAAAGAACTCTATTGTATTGTGGTAACTTCATATACAAATCTATTCTTGGTCTATGAAATTGCCACCATCGTTCTTCTTGATAACTGTTTTCTTTTACAGATAATTCTAATCTTTTTAAAAGACTCGGATAATCAGTAGCAAATTCTCCTTCATAATCATCAGGAGCGTTTTCTTTATTTAAAGGCCTATCAAAAAAATTTATAACCCATCGGCTAGGACTTATATCATATCTTGAACTAAAATCATCGCCATTGATATAGGGCATTACAATATTTGAATTTTTCTTATCATCCTCAATAAATTGGCATGCATCATTTTCTGTTAAAATGAAGCCTTCTCCACATACGGTCGACCCTCGTTTACTGTGCTCCATATTTTGAGCAAGCGAGAATATTGGAATTGTTTTAGAATCATCAAAGAATGTCGAAATGTAGTTTACCTTCTTGCCATCAAGCAAACGTTTACCATTCCACTCACCCTTGTAGATAGCAAGTAAGCTCACACTTACAGCGGCAACACCAGGCCAAGGAGTACTTTTAACTGCCATCGTTATTGTTCCACCGACATCTTCAATAACTTGCAACGAGCCTTCTCTACAATTTCCTTGTGCAATCGTATTCGTGCTAAGCGATCCTAGTGCACAATCATTTTTCAACAAGTCATAATTACGACGGACAAAGTATCCGACAAGGTCAATCGCTCCTGCTGGTGCATAGGCAATTTTCAAAAACGCCAAATAATCGTCACCAAATGTTCCAGATAATTTCTGTCCACCCTTAAACGGCGGGTTTCCAAGGAAACAATCAAAGCCGCCTTCTGCCATTACTTCGGCAAATTCAAGGAACCAATGGAAAAAGCCCTTCTGTTTGCTCACCTGTTGGGCGTATATCGCTTCGCTGTCATTTTCGATATCCTTTTCGCCCGTCAAATACTTACGGTAAACATCTTCTGTCACCAGGGGCTGTTGCTGTGTCTTGTCGGCAAAGTAGCCCGCAAGGCGCATGTCGGCAAGGACCTTCAACTTTTTCCATGCCGGTGTAGATGTCACTTTTAGGTAATTCGATTTTTTCTCTTCTGCCAGTTCGGGCGTGGAGTCATCCATCTGTGAGACCCGCGCCATTTCGGCAATCACGCTCTGGATATCCGAATCAATTTCCTTGCGGAATACATCCTGCGCTTCGGATTCCTTCGCCTTCTTCTGCTTCTTGATGACGTCGTCATTCCATTTCTTGAGTTCGGCGTAATACTTCTTGTCGCTATCCTTATAGGTCTTGAAGGTGTCAGAGGGAATGGTCTTGAATATGTCTTCTACACGGGCCACGCCCACAAGGGTATCGCCGCACTTGATATGGTTATCCAAGAACCCGAGCGATGTTCCCGGGTTATGGCTTTCGAGCCAGAGGGCGACCTTGCAGAGTTTTACCGCCTGCGGGTTCTTGTCGATGCCGTAAATGCAGTTGCGGATAACGTCCTTTTCGGCGCTCCTGAAACTTGCGGGGTCTGGGTTGTCGGACTTTGTGCGGACTCGGGCGAGTTCCAGGGCTATGCGGCGGGCGGCATTCAAAAGAATGTGTCCCGAACCACAAGCGTCATCGCACACACGGATTGAAAGCAGGGCGTGTTCCTTGTCGGCTTCTTGTAACTTCTTTTCGATTAGCGGGTTCAATGCGCTCTTGATAAGCGGATCCACCAGTTCTTCTGGGGTGTAGTGCGAACTGGAATTGTCGCGGTCTTCACCCTGCACGTAGCTGAATTTCAACGAGCCGTTAATATCGCGTTCAATGCTCGGGTCGAGTTCCAAAAGGCCTTCGTAAATGGAGCCGAATTCTTCGACATTCAATGCGGCGTAATTCACACGGACTTTTACCTTGCGGTCTTCGTCAAAATAACTGTCGAACAGTTTGACGCCTTCAGCAAAATCCCAGTTGTTGATATGGACCTGTTTCAGGATTTTCATTTCGTCCTTGTTGAACAGGTCTCCCATCAACGCCTTTATCCCAAGGGTGTTGCCGAAGTCATTGTCTTCGAACAGCGCAAACACAGTCTTCAGTTGTTCGTAGGCATCGTGGTAATACTTTTCTTCGGGGCCAATGGTGGTACAACGCTTTCTCAG
>DFKH01000047.1 GCA_002373815.1 Alphaproteobacteria bacterium UBA3650 | reverse complement strand
GTGACAGAAGAACAATATGCGGTGGCACATACAGCCTTGATCGGTCCAACGGGTCAAGGTAAAACAACATTTTTCAGTTTTATCGCTTCTCAGGCCATGCGTATTCCGGATTTGCATACATATTTCTTCGATCGTAATAAAGGTGCCAAAGTATTTGCGGTTGTCAATGGGGCACCCTATATTAAATTTGATGGGGATGAGTCGGTGTCCTTGAACCCATTTTTAATTGATGATAATTTGCCAAACAGAGCCTTCTTGCGTGGATGGTTGCGCGATATCACAGAAGGAAAGGATGCCATTTCAGAAACAGAAATTGCACGTGCGGTGACAACGGCTTTTGAATACTTGCCAAAACCGGACAGAATGCTAAGAAATTTATACAAAGCTTGTTTTGCCCCCAATGGCTATATGCGGCGAGAACTGAATCGGTGGATTGATCCCGATCAATATGGCAATATCTTTAACTCACCAGAAGATAACTTGGATTTGACGAACAGGTATGTAGCTTTTGATTTTACAAGTATTTTTAATGACAGCAATAAGTCTTTGGCCCCAGCGGTCATCAGCTATATTATGCACCGTATTGATGAGTTGGCAAGCTCGACTGGTGCGCCTAGTATGATTATGATTGATGAAACGGCACCGATGTTGGAACACCCGATGTTTAAAGAAAGCTTTATCGTGGGACTTCGAGAAGGTCGTAAAAAACGCCAAGCTTATTTGTGCGCCTTCCAGCAACCGAAGTTTTTGGATGAAGCGGGCTTGGGCGATGTGATTCGTGGTCAATGCCAAACGGTTGTCTTTTTCCGAAACCCACAAGCAAATCCATCGGACTATGCCACATGGAACTTGACACCACGAGAATTAAACTTTATTCTAGGCAAAGAATGGGCCGACAGAAAATATGCTATTTTGGTCAGCCGTCCGGCCATTCACGAATCGGTAATTTTGGATGTAGATTTGTCAGGATTAGGACCATATTTAAAGGTTTATTCGTCTGGTAGTAAAAATATTTTGTTGGCGGAAAAGTTGCAACAAGAAATCCCAGATGTAGACCAATTAGTACAAGAATATTTAAAACGAGCCTAAAGGAGAACAAATGAAAAAAAACAAGAAAAATGAATCAGGACGCAGTATCATAGAAATGCTAGGCGTATTAGCGCTTTTAATGCTGTTGACGCTAGGGGGATTGCAATTATTTGGACAAATGCAGGCTGGTGTTGTGGCAAAAGATTTGTCTGGGGCAATCGTTGAAGAAGCGTTGATTCGTCAACATGCGTTAAAGGGAAAGCCCTCAAATAAAAAAGATACAATTTCTCGTCAAGGACCACATGGTATTTCATTCGAAATAGAAAATGGGGTTGATGGGGATATGGGTGATTATTTTTGGGTCAAAACGAATGCACTTAGCCAAGAAGTGTGTGAAGCCTTGTTAAAAAAAGCGCAAGAGCTACAAAATGGGGAAAATAACAACAATTTAGGTTTATTGGCCGTGATGGATGAAGATGGCAAAAGGGTAACATCTTGTACATCAAAGGAGAAAAAACAAATACCAAGTTTGCAATATCTATTCCAAAAAAATCCTGGATACCATTTACATGGTTTGTATCCATGGTGGATTCCGCAAAAGGAGGGCGAAGAAGAGGGAACCGAAGTTTGTGAAGAACGTGTGATGCCAAATGGCGGTTTCATTGACAATGAACAGCTAGAATGTCATGCTGGTTACTATAAAACAGGGACAGGATGTGATGTAACGTGTAAAGTATGTCCAGGAAATACTATTTCAGATGAAAAGGCGACAGAATGTGTTGATTGTGAAGAAGGAACTCAGGCAAACGAGACACATACAGAGTGCGTGTGTCATCAAGTTGGGAAGTCATGCATTGGTGAGCATGGTAAAAAGGGGCTTTATGATGAAAATTGTAATTGCATAGAGGGAGCTTGTATCAATAATAATGACTGTGAAGAAGGAGAACGTTGCCCAAATGAGGACACATGTCAAGAATGTGAAGTCGGTGACCACTGCTGTGAGGAGCCAAAACCCTATTGGGGTGGGGTAAGTTGCGTAGAATGCACCCAAGATTCTCATTGTGGGGAAAATCAATATTGTAATAATTATCAATGTGAAGAAGCCTGCAAAAATGATGCAACATATAACAAAGAAACGCACAAATGCATCTGTAATGAACCAACGTATCATGGAAGCTATAATCGAGGCAGTGCGAGTACTTGTTATACCTGTCAAGATGACACACCAAAATGGAACGGTACAGCATGTGTGGCTTGTTTAGAGGACTCTGATTGCAACGATGATGAATTTTGCAGCACAGAGAACGCGTGTCAAAAGGTATGTAATGGGTTTACAAAGAATGTATGTACAACAGAATGCAAAGGGGAACGACATAAAGCATGGTATACAGTGCTTGATAGGGTAACGGATAAACCATTGTTAGTATGTCCCAAAGGGAGTTGTACATCAGATGGTTATTGCCCCGAACCAGTTGAAGCTACATGTCAAGATGGCTATTGGATGAATGCTGACGGCGATTGTGTAAATGAGTGTACAGGATTTACAGGCACACAATGTCGAACAGCCTGTACTCCAGATGAAGCTGGAAAAGCGCAATTCACAAATGCGCCAGCCACAACAGAATGCGGTAATAATGCCAGATGTGATGGGCAGGGCGCTTGTGTTTGTTTATATGGCGGCACACAACCCAGTAACTGTTATACATGCAAACCCAACACTACAGACGGATGTACAAATGGAAGAATCTGTAATTCATCTGGAACCACATGTTATTGCCCCAGTGGAAAAGTAATAATCAATGGTATTTGTCAAGATTGTCCAGCAAATGCGGCTTGTTCCGGCAACGATGCCACCACATTTACATGCACAGCAAATTATTACGAAAATGGTAACGTATGCTCTGCCTGCACAGGATCCGGTTTGATAAAGAGTGGAACAGTTCAGGTGTGTCCAAACAAATGCTTTAGAACATTTAGTGGGGATAAAGACAACGATGGACGTTTATATGGAACGGTCAGTGGTAATGGTGGCAGTAAAACATGGACGGGCGATATTGCTTGGGGCAGATGCCAAAAAGATGATTTTTGGTGTCCGGGACATAATGTCACTAAACCATTTACGTTCAACAAAACCTCAAACGCAAGTTCTGCATCGGGCTGGGTAATTATCAATACACCGCCTGGATATCCCACCAATTCTTCCTCGGCTCGTTGGACATGTACGGGAACAAATGACGCAAGTCCAAAGACACAAGACTAAAGGTGAAGAAAGGAAAAAGGGGGCTGCGAAAAGCCCTCTATGGTTGGGTTAATTTCGTCACTTCTTGCAAATCGTCCCATGCCTGTTGACGTAAGGGCGTTGTTTTGAGTGAATTGATAGCCAACGTGACACGTGTAGGAATACCTTGCCATTCATGCCAAATACCACGTGCCTTGGCAACAGATTCTGTCGCCAATAAACTGTTGGAAACACCCGCTCCAAACAATAAAATCTTTTGAGGTTGAACTAATTCAATTTCACGCATCAAAAAAGGCAAAAACAAAGCACGCTCAGCGGTGGTTAAAGGACGATTACCCGGTGTGCGCCAAGGGCTTAAAAAGGAAACATAAACATCATTTTCAATGTCTAAATGAATTGCTGCCATCATCTTTTTTAATTGTTCACCCTGCGCCCCAACAAAAATCTGACCAGACTTATCGGCTCCCGCATCAGGAATTTCCAAAATACACATCAACTTTGGCTTTGTGGGACCGTGTCCCAATAAAGTATGGGCGGCCGTCTTTTTGAGTGAGGACAACGAAAAGGCTTGTTTGTCTTTATTTAAAGCATCTAAATCTTTGGCTTGGTAGGCAACCGCTGACGCTTGATCTGTGGCGGGCATATCACCTTGAATTACCAAACTAACGTCGGCCCGTTTCGGGGTATCTGTACAAAAAGTGGAAATACCTGCTTGAATAAGCCAATATAATTTTTGTCTAATATCCATTTTTAACTTTCATTTTCTAAAAAAATATCTTAACATATTTTCAAAGAAAAGGAAAGAGAATGCGTTTAAAAAAGCTGTTTAAAGGAATGATTTTGCTGCTTGCAGTGTCTGGACTGGGCCTCTGTACGTGGCTGGGATATCGTTGGTATAAGCAAGAGTCTCTGTTCCCCCTGTTGACAAAAACAAAGGAAAATTCGAAAGAAAAGCCAATCTGGGTGTCTGATAAGCCCACGCCAAAAACAATTGAGCCAGGGGCTTATTTGTCCGCACTCAATGCTATCTTAAATGATGACTTAGAACAAGCCGCCTCTTTATATTTAAAAGTATTGCAGGGAGATCCTGAAAACGATAAAATTCAACGAGAAGCCTATTTTTTTAATGCAATGCTGGGTAACTTTGAGGTGTTACGTCCTGTGGTGCCGAAAATGTCACCCGAACATCGAGTCGTCTTTTTAACGGATTACGTGGAAATGGGGTATGCCCTACATGACCAGAATTGGTCTAAAGTACGTGAAAAGGTGGCAAATCGGCGCCCCCTACCATTGGATGAAATTGTAAATCCTTTGATTGTCGCATGGAGTTATGCGGGGGAAAATAATTTTCAAGAAGCGATGAAGGCTCTTGAACCATTAAAAAAGCAAAAAGGATTGACGCCCTATTATTACTATCATCAAGGATTGATCGCCATGACGCTAGGGAACTCTTTTGTGGCAGAAGAGGCGTTTCAAAAATTGGCATCGGATAAATTGTTGACGGTTTCTTTGTATCCTGAAATCCGAGATTTTTTTGTGCGTACTGGAAATTGGCGTATAGAAAATCCTTTTTATGTGCAATGGCAATTGTTTGCAACAGAACAACCAGCAACGGCTGAGTTGATCATGCAACGCGAATCGACAAAAATGACACCGATTCGGGGTGTTGCGGAAGCCTTTTATAATATATCCACAGCCATGGGGTCGTCACAAAACAGTTATGAGGGCGCGCTGATATTAAGCGCATTATCCCTCTACCTCAATCCAAATCAAGATTTGCCAAAGATATGGAATGCGGAGATTTTGGAACAGGCAGGGAAACCACAATTGGCAGCTCACTACTATAAACAATTAAAAGGTCCATTGACGCAAACGGTGGAGTTTAAAAAAGCGTCCAATCTGATTTCCTGTGGCCATGAGGAAGAAGCGCTGCCCCTATTACAGGAATTAAAGCGAGCGAATCGCGAATCGACACCTTTATGGTTGGCATTGGCAAATGTTTATCAAAAACTCAAAAATTGGCCGGCCGCTTTACGAGCCTATACGCGCGTATTAGAAATTGAAGGCGAATCGAATCGGACATATGCTTCCGACATTTATTTTGCAAGATCTTTTATTTACAGTCAACAACAACAAGATGCCTTGGCCGAATCGGATCTAAAGAAAGCCTTGGAATTAAATCCAGACAACCCAATGTTGTTAAATCACTTGGGATATCAATGGCTTGAACGGGATCAAACATTGGATAAAGGTTTCGAGCTGGTTGAAAAAGCGTATAAATTGCGATCAACAGACCCGCATATTATAGATAGCATGGCTTATGCATATTATAGGAAGGCTCAATATCAAAAAGCATTGCCATTGGCGGAAAAAACGGTGGATATTATGCCTCAAAGTTCGGTGGCAAATGCACATTTAGGTGATATTTATAAGGCCTTAGGTCGTCATCGCGAAGCCGTTTTTCAATATCGTAAGGCGCTTGCTTTAAAATATGATTTAACGCCTGAGCTAAAAGAAGAATTGTCAGCAAAAATAGCGCAAAATAAGGGCGCGGCACCTAAATAAATAAAAAATATCACATTGAAAAAGATAGAAAAATTGCATTTTCTAAAAAAATATTAAAAAAAGTTTAAAAAAGCGCTTGACATTTCTTTTTTCTTCTGGTAGAATAGCGTCACTTTCGCGAAAAACGAAAGAGGTTGTTAAACAAAGTCAATAAGAAATATAGAAACGGATGCACGGACGGTCGTTGATCGCAAATAGATTATAGGGCTGTTGTGCATCAGGAAACTATAAAAACGGATAGTGTACATAACATGTAGATTGGTAAGTTTTTGTAGGGTTTCTGTTATACTACTTTATAGTAAGTAATGATGATGCACAGGAACAGCTACTCAAGAATTTTTTAAATATGAGAGTTTGATCCTG
>DFKH01000125.1 GCA_002373815.1 Alphaproteobacteria bacterium UBA3650 | reverse complement strand
AGAGAGCGTTTCACAATGGATGATGGTTTAAGTGAAGCAGTTAAAGAAGCATTTGTTCGCCTTTATAACGAAGGACTTATATACAAGGCAAAACGACTTGTAAATTGGGATCCTGTAATGCTTACCACTGTATCTGACTTAGAAGCGATTATGAAGGAAACTGCTGGTTCCATGTGGCATATTCGCTATGATATTGACGGAAGCGATGAATCAATTATCGTTGCAACAACACGTCCTGAAACAATGCTTGGAGATACTGGAATTGCAGTAAATCCAAACGACGAACGTTTCAAACATCTTATTGGTAAAAAGGCAATTCTTCCAATAATCGGACGAAAGATTGAAATCGTTGGTGATGACTATGCCGATATGACAAAGGGAACTGGTGCTGTAAAGATTACACCAGCCCATGACTTTAACGACTTTGAGGTGGGCAAGCGTCACAATTTGCCACTTGTGAATTTGCTAACAAAAGAGGCAAAACTAAACGAGAATGTACCTGAAAAATATCGTGGTATGAGCCCATTGGAAGCTCGTCCAATAGTTCTAGAGGACATTAAAGCGCTTGGACTGTATGACCACGAAGAAGATAATCCCATGACAATTCCTTATGGCGATCGTTCGGATGTAATTATTGAGCCTTGGTTGACGGATCAATGGTTTGTTGATACTTCTAAACTAGTAGGTGCTGCCGTAGATGCTGTGAAAAATGGCGATACAAAGTTTATCCCTGATTCTTGGGAGAACATGTACTATTCTTGGATGGAAAATATTCAACCTTGGTGTATTTCTAGACAACTTTGGTGGGGACATCAGGTGCCTGTGTGGTATGGCCCAGATGGCAAAATTTTCTGTGAAGAAACAGAAGAAGAGGCCAAAGCTGAAGCCGAAAAACACTATGGGTCGCCAACAGAACTCACGCGTGATACAGACGTGTTGGATACATGGTTTTCCTCTGGTTTATGGGCGTTTTCCACATTGGGTTGGCCAAATGAAAATGATGAACACTTGAAAAAATACTATCCGACCTCTGTGTTGATTACGGGTTTTGATATTATTTTCTTCTGGGTAGCCCGAATGATGATGATGTCTATGTATGCCATGAAACAAGTACCATTCAAGGAAATTCACTTGCATGGGCTTGTGCGTGATGAAAAAGGTCAAAAGATGTCTAAATCCAAAGGAAATGGGATCGATCCATTGGAAATGTGTGATAAATATGGTGCAGATGCCTTGCGTTTCTCGCTCTTGATTCAAGAAGGATCGGGGCGTAGCGTTTTAATGAGTGAAGCGCGCGTTGAAAATTACCGCAACTTTACCACAAAGATTTGGAACGCTGTCCGTTTCTGTGAGATGAACGAGTGCAAGAAAGTGGATGGTTTTGATTTGGCATCTGTGAAATTGCCTGTCAATAAATGGATTATTACAAAGTTGTCTGAATCGGCTGATACAATTGCTAAATGGTTAGATACTTATGCCTTTAACGAAGCTAGCAACACCCTCTATCATTTTGTGTGGAATACCTTCTGTGACTGGTATTTGGAAGCCATTAAAAACATTTTCTATTCTGATGATGCAGGGGCTAAAGCCGAAACCCGCGCTGTAGTGGCTGCTGTGGTGGATGAAATGTTAAAGTTGATTCATCCATTTATGCCGTTTGTTTCCGAGGAATTATGGGATAAAACGGCTGATCGCAAAGAAATGTTGATGGAAACCTCTTGGCCAGCTTTGAAGGCTTATGAGGACAAGACGGTGGCGGAAAATCAAGATTGGATTTTCAATTTGATTACAACGATTCGTTCTGTGCGTTCTAGTGTCAACATCCCAGCTGCTGCTAAAATTACTTTAAAATTGAAAGATGCGACAGATAGTCAACGTCAAAATGTGGAAAGCAATATCGCTATTTTGAAATCTTTGGCGAAAATTGAAGACATTCAATTTGTCACCGAAACAGGAGCAGGTGAGGTGGCTCAAGTTGTTGATAGAATGACATTGTTGATTCCATTAAATGGTTTGATTGATGTTGAAAAGGAAAAAGAACGCATCACAAAAGAAATGAAAAATGTTCAATCTTTTGTGGAACGGACCAAAGCTCAGTTAGCTAATGAAGCATTTGTATCCAAAGCGCCAGAACAAGTGGTGGCTGATAAACGCAAATCATTGGCTGATAGCGAACAAGATATCGCCAAAATGCAAGAAATCTTGAAGTTATTAGGAGCTTAACGGATAAAATGTAAACAGAGAACAGGGCCTTGAAAGCCCTGTTTTTTTTATTTACGTCCGAACATTTTTTCAATGTCGTCTAATTTTAAGGTGATATAGGTGGGGCGCCCGTGGATACATTGTCCAGAGGTGCCACATTTTTCCATTTGGCGGAGCAGAGCGTTCATTTCGTCAATGCTGAGTTGCCGTCCTGCCCGTACAGAGCCATGACAAGCCATGCGCGCGCAAATATCTTTCATTTTGTCTTTTAACAAAACGGTATCCTCAAATGTTTTTAGGGTGTCCACTAAATCGCGAATTGTTTGCTGTATGTCAGCTTTATCCAGCAAAGCAGGTAACTCACGAACAGCCACACAATCTGTTCCAAAAGCTTCTACAATCCAACCCATGTCTTTTAACTCTGAGGTGCGAGAAGTCAATAAAGCGACTTCCTCTGGTTTTAAATCAATAATTTCAGGAACAAGAAGGAGTTGTGTTTGAGGCCTTTCGCCCATGTTTTGCATCATTTTTTCATAGGTTAGGCGTTCATGCGCCGCATGTTGATCCACAATCAAAATAGCATCTTCGGCTTGTGATACAATATAGGTTTTGTGAATTTGTGCCTTAGCAAGACCAAGAGGGGGGAGTTTTGTTTCTGTCTCAGATTGTGGGACAGGTGTTTCCACCTTGACACTATAACTATCTGATAATTTTAATGATTCTTGTTTTTGGGTTGGGGTGACAGGGATTGAACTAGTGCGAGCTGTGCTATAACTATGTCTTTGTGGTTGAGAATATGTGGGCGTTTGTTCAGCACTTCCCAATGATCCAATATTCAAGGTTGTCGCTGTTTTTTGACCGTGTTCAGCCAAGACATTGCGAATACTGGCAACCAAAAGTCCACGAATTTTACCAGCGTCTGCAAAACGCACTTCTGTTTTGGCAGGTGAAACATTGACATCAACTAGATCACAAGGAACGGACAGGAATAACGCTAATACAGGATAACCATCGGATCCATGCCCCATCAACCCCTGATAAGCACCACGAATAGCCCCCAAAAGCACTTTGTCTTTGACAGATCGACCATTGACATAAAGATATTGTTCTGTACTTGTGGCACGGGTATAGGTGGGAAGTCCCACAAAACCAGCCAATTTAATGCCTTCATAGTCGGCTTGTACAGGTAAAGCATTGTCCTTAAATTCATGACCAATCACCATTGAAACACGATCAAATAAAGTGTTTGTCGCTGGATAAGAACCCAGCTTTTTGTTTTCATTTTCCAAAGAAAAGGAAATGTTGGGATAACACATGGCCAATCTATCAATGATTTCACGAATCGCCAATTGTTCACTTTGTTCAGACTTTAAAAATTTTAATCGCGCTGGGGTGGCATAAAATAAATCCCTCACTTCTACTGTTGTGCCATAGGTAGCAGGCGCTGGGACAGGCTCTTTTTTGTGGCCGCCTTCCACCTCAATCATCCACCCACTAGGTGTTTCCGCGGGACGAGAGGTAATTTTCATTTTTGCCACAGAGGCAATAGAGGGCAACGCCTCACCACGAAAGCCCAAAAAGGTAATGTTGACGAGATTGTCGTCGGGGAGTTTGCTTGTTACGTGTCGTTCCACAGCCAACGCCAATTCATCCTTGCTCATTCCCTTGCCATTGTCGGTCACAGAAAAATAGGATTTGCCTCCTTGTTCAATGCGAATATCAATACGATTGGCACCTGCGTCAATGGCATTTTCAACCAGCTCTTTAATGGCGCTGGCGGGACGTTCCACAACTTCACCAGCGGCAATTTGATTGATAAGGGTCTGTGGCAATAATCTGAGCATATTAAATCCTTTTATGTTATTGTATCAGAAAAAAGGAGTAAAAAGCAAGAAAAATAAAAATCCCCGACCGAAAAGCCGGGGAAATTTTTTGACTCTTCTAAATTAAATTAGAAGTACAAGCGCAAACGAGCACCGACGGTCTTGTCAAAGATATCTGTGTCGCCCTTTTCTCTTCCATCCAACATGTAAGAACCATAGACACCAAGTGTCACGTTCTTTGTCAGATAGTAAGAAGCTTCGGCTTCAGCTGTCAAATAACGACCATGATCATCAGTTCTATCAAATGCCCAGACCAAAGCTGTATCTAAGCCCCAAACACCACATTTACCTTGGTATACACCAACTTTACCCGCGTAGCTCCATTTGTCCTCATGTCCAAATTTCTTGGATTGAGCAACAGGTGTGTGTACTGTGAATGTTGCATATGGTAACCATGTTTTGAATTGGTAACCTAACTTAGCTGTGGTATCAATGTATTTATATGTACCTCTGCCATGTCCTGGTTCTTCTTGTCCATACACGGAGGACACTTGCAATTTTGTATTGCAGTGCAAGATGTTCCATGCTAAACCAGCTTCCCAATCCAATCTATTATGATCTTTGTCTGTGACGCCAGCTTCTTTTGTTCTTGTCCAATTTTTTCCCATTTCACCAATTAAGGCCAAATTGTTCAAGATACCAAATTGCAACTGTTCTGTCACGGCTTTATCATAAAACTTCTCAGAACCATAATCGTTCTTCACATGACCATGATCATAATCAAAAGATGTGACAGAGGCCACATGCAATTCTTCTGGCAAGAAGAATGGATTTGTAATATCAGCAGCGGCTGCAGTACCAGCAAAGCCCAACACTGTAAAAGCTAATAAAGTTTGTTTTAACATGTTTATTTTCCTTTCATTTAAATGAATACAAAAGAATTATTCTTTCATACGAAAGTAAGGGTAGACCATTTTATGTTCTCGTGTCAAGCAAAAAAAATAAAAAATTTATTTTCCATTAAAATATAAGAATATTGCTTGACATTAATTCTAAAATAGGCTAAAATAAAGCCACTTTCCAAAAAGGACTAAAATTAGTCTCCAAGGAGATACCCCGTTCGGCGATGGTTCGCTCACCGGGGCGCAACGTGTATGTAAAGGAGTTTAACCGGTGTTTAACGGTTTGGCAGATCGGCTTTCCAAAGTATTCGACCGTTTAACGGGGCGGGGTATTATTACCGAATCGGTGATGGATGAGACGGCTCGGGAAATCAAAATTGCCTTGCTGGAAGCAGATGTGGCTTTGCCTGTTGTTAAAGATTTTATTGCCAAAGTGAAAGAAAAGGCTGTTGGGGCAGAGGTTATCAAATCTATTCAACCAGCCCAGATGGTGATTAAAATTGTGCATGATGAATTAGTGGCTTTGTTGGGTGAATCTACGCCATTTAATTGGGAATCCAATGCCCGCAACGTTTTGTTGATGGTGGGGCTTCAAGGTTCTGGTAAAACAACTTCTTCTGCAAAAATCGCATTAAAACTGAAAAAAGAGGGCAAAAAGGTCTTGTTGGCCAGTTTGGACACCTATCGTCCGGCCGCTCAGGAACAGTTGGCTGACTTGGGGAAAACCTATGAATTGGATGTGTTGCCAATCGTGATGGGTGAAAAGCCATTGGAAATAACAAAACGTGCTCTAAATGAAGCCAAATTGGGGCTGTATGACATTTTGATTTTAGATACGGCAGGTCGCCTTCATATTGATGAAGAAATGATGCAAGAAGTGGCGGCCATTCGTGATTTATCTGAGCCAAAAGAAACATTGTTGGTGGTGGATGCCTTGATGGGGCAAGATGCCGTCAATGTGGCACGTGAATTTAAAGAAAAAATTGGTATTACAGGTGTTGTGTTGACGCGTATAGATGGGGATAGTCGTGGGGGTGCGGCTTTATCTATGCGTGCGGTGACGGGTATGCCCATTCAATTTTTGGGTGTTGGCGAAAAAGCAGATGCCGTGGAACGCTTTGATGCGAAACGTGTAGCAGATAGAATTTTGGGAATGGGTGATGTAGTTGGCTTTGTGGAAACGGCGATGGAACGCGTGAATCAAGAAGATATGCAAGCTCAAGCCATGAAGATGATGTCTGGTAATTTTGATTTAAATGATTTGCTCGTGCAATTACAACAGATTGATAAAATGGGTGACATCAAGGGAATGATGAAAATGATCCCTGGTGTTGCCAAATTTTCTAAACAGATTGATCAAGCGGACGTGGATAACCGTTTGATGAAACGACAGGCGGCCATCATCCTGTCTATGACACCGGCGGAACGCAAGAACCCCGATATCATAAAGGCCTCTCGTAAACAGCGTATTGCCGCTGGAGCAGGGGTAAAGGTGGAGGATGTGAATAAGCTTTTGCGCTCGTATGAGCAGATGGCTGATGTCATGAAAAAATTAAAGAAAATGGGACCATTTGGCATGATGTCCATGATGAAAAAAATGAAAAACATGTTCAATGGTCCAATGAATGACGGTGGTTTTCCACCGTTTAAGGTCTAACTTACAACAGAAAGGATAAACAAAATGTCAGTTAGAATTCGTTTAGCCCGCGGTGGCGCCAAAAAACGCCCTGTGCATAAAATTGTCGTGGCAGACAAACGCTGCCGTCGTGATGGACGGTTTATCGAAGAATTGGGTTTTTATAATCCACTTTTGCCAAAGGATAGCAAAGACGCTTTGCGTGTGAACGTTGAAGCCGCCAAAAAGTGGATGGCTCAAGGTGCTGAAATCACAGAACGTGTGCAAAAGTTATTTGCCATTGTTGGCTTGTGCGAAAAGCCAGCCGTTCGTGAAACTCCTAAAAAGTCTCAACCAAAGGCAAAGGCTCAAGAACGCATGAAGGCTGAAGCTGAAGCAAAAGCTGCTGCTGAAGAAGCTGCATTAAAAGCCGCTGAAGAAGAGGCTGCCGCTAAAGCTGCCGCAGAAGCTGCTGCCACCGAAGCTCCAGCCACAGATGCTACTCCTGCCACAGAACAACCAGCTGAAGAAACAAAGGCTGAATAAAATAAGGAGAATAACCTATGACAAAAGAAGTAGTTGTTAAAAAAGATGAAAGCGATGCTCGCTTACACTATGAAAGAGCAAAATATCGTGTACATGACACAGATGATCCAGCATTAAAGGAATACTATCAGCAATTGATTGCATCTTACGAGAAATCTCATACCAAAAAATGCGTCAATTGTGCTTGCAAAAAAGCATCTGAAAATCAACGATAGAAAATCTTTTAAAGGATTCAAAATGGCCTTAATTGCTGTCGGAAAAATTGTAAATGTGCATGGAATAAAAGGGGTGGTGAAAATCAAACCCTATCTTGTGCATGGCAAAAATTTGCCACAATTTAATCCGTTGACAGATAAAACAGGCAAAAAAAGTTTTGAGGTTTCTATTTCAGGCACACAAGGTGAATGCTTATTAGCTAACTTAAAAGGGATAACCACGCGTGAAGTAGCAAAACAATTTAAAGGTTTAGAACTGTATGCTGATCGCTCTAAACTTCCTACAACCGAAAGCAATGAATTTTATTGCTGTGATTTGATTGGAATGAAAGTGATCAAAGAGGGTGCTGAATTCGGAAAAGTTGTTTCTGTGATGAACTTTGGAGCAGGTGATATCTTGGAAATTAAAACAATGAATGGTAAACAATTGGATTTTGCATTTTCTAAACAAACTTTCCCTCGCGTTGATACCGAGAAAAGGGAATTAGAAATTGTGATTCCTGAGGGCATGGAAGAGGTGGCAAAATGAAAGCAAACATTTTAACGCTTTATCCTGAAATGTTCCCAGGACCACTCGCTTATTCATTGGTTGGAAAAGCATTGGCTGATAAAAAATGGGAAATGAATGTTGTGAATATCCGTGATTTTTCAGACAACAATTATAAATCTGTGGATGACACACCGTTTGGTGGTGGGGCAGGTATGGTAATGTTGCCAGAAGTTTTGGATAAAGCATTGAATGCGGTTCATAAAACAGGTCCTATTTTCTATCTTTCTCCAAGGGGTGAAGTGTTCAATCAAACAATTGCATCCGATTGGGCAAAGAGAACAGAGATGACATTCATCTGCGGTCGCTTTGAAGGTGTGGATCAACGTGTGCTGGATAAATGGCAAGTGCAAGAAATCAGCATCGGAGATTGTGTCTTGTCTGGGGGCGAATTGGCTCTGATGACAATGTTGGATGCAACAGTGCGATTGATTGAGGGCGTATTGGGAAATGCTGAATCACTCAGCGAAGAAAGTTTTTCCAATGGCTTGCTGGAATATCCTCAATATACAAAACCTCAAAATTGGCAAGGGCGAGAAGTACCAGAAGTATTGCTCTCTGGTCATCATGCAAAAATTGCCGAATGGCGTCAAGCCGAATCCGAAAGTTTAACTAAAACAAGACGGCCAGACTTGTATGAAAAATATCTGGCGAACAATGAGAAGAAAGGAAAATAACATGACCAAAAAAATCATTGAAGATTTGAAAGCCGAGCAAGTTGCAAAGCTGAACAAAAAAATTCCTGAATTCAAAGCCGGTGACACAGTGCGTGTTGTGGTCAGAATCGTGGAAGAAAAAAATACCCGTAATCAAGCCTTTGAAGGTGTCGTGATTGCTCGTCATAATGATGGGGCAAACTCCACCTTTACAGTGCGCAAGATTTCCTTTGGTGAGGGTGTGGAACGTGTGTTCCCACTGTATTCCCCAAATATCGTGGAAATCAAAGTCACCCGCAGAGGTGTTGTAAATCGTGGCAAATTGTATTACCTACGCAAATTGTTTGGTAAGAAAGCCCGTATTACGGAAGATACAAATAAATCCGCTGAATAAGTGGATTTATGATATTAAAATCCCCGACCAAGCAGCCGGGGATTTTTTTGTTGACAAGCCGAGTGAACAGCAGTAATTTATGAAGATAAAAGAAAGGAGCAAACATGCCAAAAATATTCGATTTAGCCGAAGCACGTTGGAAAAAGGATAAAGTTTTAGGAGTTTTAGGGAAACGTTTTGAACCACTGACTCAACGTTTGGTGGATATTGTTACAAAGACGCGGGAAGAATATGAAACACGGATGAATGATCCAAATTATCAGGAGATTAAGGATGTCTTGGAACGTCAAAAACAAGCTGCTGAAGAATTGATTAGTAGTGGCCATTTACAAGACCCAGAGTGGATTAAGAACAATATTCATGTTTTAACAAGCAACGAAATTGCAGAAAATGAAGTGTATGATTGGTTGAATAATTATGTCAAAACCCCACAAGGCCAGGCGAATCTTGCTTATGCGTTGGTAAATGAAGCAGGTGGAGCAGATAATCAAATGGAAATTCAATTGGGAAGCTGGGGACAATTGGGTGATGCTGGTGGTTGGGCAAGCTGGAAGGATAGCCATGTTCAGTTGGGTGAAGAATCGTGGCAACAAAGTGGAGATTGGAATCGCAACAACACATTGCCACACGAAATAAGACACGTAGGACAACAAGATATTCTCAATTTGTTACCAAGAGAATGGGCTTTATATCATGCAGGCATTGTTGAGGCAGATGCACGGTTGACGGAATATTGCGATGGTGTGACGGAAGGCCGCAATCCAAATGCCGAGGGATATGATGAATCATTAAAAAAAGTCTTTGAACGGGAAATTTTGCCATATAGAGATAAATTTTTGACACATACAACTTTCAAGACATGGGACGAGTTTGTGAAAATTAAGGACAGTGATCCAGAAACGTATAATAAAGTTATGGGACGCATTAAAGAGGTTCAATTTAAGGCGGTTCTTAATAACTTGATAAAGACACCATTATACCAAGATATAGCTTTGTGGAGTGTGAATTGTGCCGGAAACGGCAATAAGGCTGGGTTGCGTGCATGGGTTGAGGGTATGTGTGATCGACAGGGAATGCGTTTTGAACGTATTTGGCCAGAAGTGGAATCAATGACAACTGGCAAAAAGGAAATTCCAGGAATGGAAGGGTGTTTTAATGCAGATGGAACAGCTTCCAGAAAAGGAGTAATGAAGTATGAAACGAATAAAATAGTTATGGCAACATCCAATGAGGGTTGGGTTGTTCAAGGGGGAGGTTCAAGTGATACGCATGATGAGTATTATTTAGAGAAAAGTGGTGCAATAAGAAAAATAGTTTTGCAAGATGGTATGATTGTTAGTATGACAGATACTAATGCAGACGGAACAAGTTGTGAATACACATGGGATGCTGATGGAAATAAAAGTTGGATCTATAAGGACGCAGAAGGAAACGACCAAGGCGGAGGAAGTATCATGCGGGTAACCAAGCAACAAGAAAAAAGCGTATTGCATGAAAAACGTCAACGTCAAATTGATAATGGCAAAGGATTGGATAATAAATTACAGGATTTACAGGAATCTCAAAAAAGGCAATTCGGCAATGGGAAAGGTATTGATGATGCTATTGCCAAATCTCAGGAGAGTATGGAGCAAACACAGCAAAGCGTCTCAACACCTGCGAAAAATATCACACAAAATACAGTTTCAAATGTTGTGAGTGGTGTGACAAATTCAGGACGAGAGTAAATCTAGTATAAAAGGAAATCAAAGTCACCCACAGAGGTGTTGTAAATCGTGGCAAATTGTATTACCTACGCAAATTGTTTGGTAAGAAAGCCCGTATTACGGAAGATACAAATAAATCCGCTGAATAAGTGGTTGTATCCAAAATTAAATCCCCGAACTTCTTCGGGGATTTTTTTGATTAAGAAATCTAAATAAAACCAAGCTGTTTGGCTTTTATAAGTATCTGAACACGATTTTGAACTCCCAAGGAACGGAGAAGGGCGCTGACATGCATTTTGATTGTAGGCTCCGCAATTCCAAGTTCATGGGCAATTTGTTTGTTGCTAAGTCCTAAGGCTAATTGTTCAAGAACCGCAACCTGTCTGGGGGACAAGAAAAGGCCGTTTCCCAGCGCATAATTGTTTTTGTTATATGGTTTCATTGCCTTTTCTCCTGCAACACTATTCGCTCAGTTCTTTTTCCATTTTTTTCAGCTTTTCTTCTGAACAAGTGATTTTTTTGTTCAACAGTTCCGCTAAAAGTTCGTTGTGATTTTCTTTTGCCCAATTTTCAATCATGTACATGATGTTTAATTTATGTTTTTTGGCTTCAAAAATCACTTTCTTTAAATCGATAGGAAAGTGTGGCCAAGCTGCATGAATTTCTTCTTTTAGTTTCTTTTTTTCTTCAGATGTTAATGTTGTTTGTTCGGTCATATGTTCCTCCTTTTTGTGACAGTTTTTAAGTGGGGTGATTCTGTTTTTTTGTCAACTCATATAATCGTAAAAAGAAAAGTTGCTTGACAGACCAAAACTATTTTTGTATATTAGCAAAAAATAAGGGGAAAAATGAGTATTTATTGGGAATTATTTGCAACTTTTTTTAAAATAGGCTTGTTTACATTTGGTGGTGGATATGCCATGTTGCCACTCATTCAGCGTGAAATGCTTCAGCATAAATGGGCAAAAGAAAAAGAAATCTTGGATTACTACGCACTTTCTCAAATCACACCCGGCATTATTGCAGTGAATGTGTCAACCTTTATTGGATATAAAATAAAAGGCTGGTGGGGGGCTGTGTGTACGATGATTGGCGTTGTTTCGCCCTCATTGATTATTATCACATTATTGGCTTTGGGGTTAAATAAGCTGTGGGATAATGAAATCGTTCAAAGTGCTTTTTCAAGTGTTCAGCTGATGGTGCCAGCATTGATTTTACCTATTGTTGTAAGAATGGTACATGAGCGTGCTCAAGATGGGCTAAGCGTTTTTTTGATGTTCTTGGCATTTGGTATGGCTCTTTGGAATATTTCGCCAGTAATTATTTTAATTATTTGCGGATTGGTAAGTGCAGTATGGCATTTGATAAGGAATAAAAGATGATTTATTTGGAATTGTTTTTTGCTTTTTTTAAAATAGGATTGTTTGCTGTTGGGGGAGGATTGGCAACTGTTCCTTTTTTGTTTCAATTATCCGAAGAAACTGGTTGGTTTACCACAACAGACTTAGTCAAAATGATTGCAATTTCTGAATCAACGCCTGGCCCATTGGGTATCAATATGGCTACTTTTACGGGGATACAAACAGCCGGTGTGCTCGGTGGTGTATTAGCAACCGCAGGCTTGGTGACCCCCATGCTGTTGGTGATTGTTGCTTTGTGTCATTTCTTGATGCGTTTCCGACAACATCCAATAGTTGAGGCTATTTTTAAAGGATTACGTCCTGCTGTAGCAATGATGATTTTTGGTTTTGTATTACGTCTCATTCGGCTTATTTTTGAACATAGCGCCACTTCGGATACAGCGATGATTTCATTAGGATTATTTTTATTTTATACAATCTTGACATTCAAATTTAAATGTCACCCAATTGTGTTCATAGCTTTTGCTGCCGCTGTTGGAGTGGCACAAACTTTGCTTCATTTTTAACTGTCAATATAATCTGTATAGCCTTATTTAAGGAAATATTTTCTCCGTTTTTGTGATTCAGACCTTTCCTTGAATATCATATTTTAAAGCGGCCTCTATGAACGCCTTAAAAATTGGATTTGCACGATTTGGTCTAGAAGTAAATTCAGGATGAAATTGAACGCCAATAAAAAATGGATGATTTGGAATTTCAATAATTTCGGGCAACAAACCATCTGGAGACTTACCAGAAATATTCATGCCTTTTTCTTTTAGGCGAGCTTCATAGGCAATATCCATTTCGTAGCGATGACGATGGCGCTCTCTGATTTCATGGGCGTTGTTATATATTTTGCTGGCTAAAGATCCTTCTTGCAGTACACATGGGTAAGCCCCCAGACGCATAGTTCCTCCCAAATCACTATTGTCTGTTCGAATTTGTTTTTTGCCATCTTGCTCCCAAACTTTCATTTTGGAAATAACTGGTGTGCAATTCCCTCCAAATTCCGTAGAACTTGCATTTTCTATACCTAGTAAAGATTGACAAGCCTCAACAACGGCCATTTGCATTCCCAAACAAATACCAAAAAACGGAACAAAATGTTCTCGCGCATAACGAATGGCTTTGATTTTTCCTGCAATGCCTCGAACACCAAATCCACCAGGAATCAAAATACCAGAATAAGTCTTCAATGCTTCGTTGACTTGTTCTTGTGTCATATTTTCGAATTGTTCAGATTCTAACCATGTAATTTTTACTTTTGCATTATTAGCAATTCCCGCATGAGTTAAAGCTTCATTAAGTGATTTATATGCTTCCAATAAGCCACAATATTTACCAACGACAGCAATTTTGACTTCTTTTTCATAATGAGAACATGTATGAACAATTTTGTTCCACTCGGTTAAATCTGGAACAGGCGCTTCCTCTAACATATTGAAATGTTTTAAAATTTGTGTGTCTAAACCTTGCTCATGGTAGGCAAGGGGAACACGATAAATATTATCAGCATCCAAAGCAATGATAACATCCTCAGGGGAAACATTACAGAATAATGCTAATTTTCTGCGTTCTTCTGCCCCTAAATTCATTTTGCTGCGACATAACAAAATATCAGCTTGAATACCTGCTTCCATCAATGTTTTTACCGCATGCTGTGTCGGTTTTGTTTTTAATTCTCCGGCTGTATCAATGTAAGGTAATAATGTTAAAAAGAGAAAACAGACATTTTGCCGACCAACATCATTGGCAAATTGGCGAACGGCCTCTAAAAACAAAGTTCCTTCAATATCTCCGACAGTGCCCCCAACTTCATATAAAACAAAATCTTCACCATGTAAATCGGATTTTAAAAACTCTTTGATTTCATTTGTGACATGTGGAATAGCTTGTACTGTAGCCCCTAAATAATCACCACGCCGTTCCTTTTGCAAAACGTTATAATAAATTTTACCACCTGAAATACTATCAGTTTTATGGCAGTTAACATCCGTAAAACGTTCGTAATGTCCTAAATCCAAATCAGTTTCTGCACCATCTTCTGTCACAAAGACTTCTCCATGTTGATAGGGTGACATAGTCCCAGGATCAACATTTAAGTAAGGATCCATTTTTCGCATCCGTACAGAATATCCTCGTGCTTTTAATAAAGCTCCAGTTGAAGCCGACGCAATTCCTTTACCTAAAGAAGAAACGACACCACCTAAAATAAATATGTATTTTGTCATGACACCCTCATTTCATAAAAAAGAAAAACCCTCTTGTTTTTCAGAGGGTTCATCGTTGTTGTTAAAAATTTTTTTGTGAGGAAGAAATTATGCCCCTTATTTAAAGGGTAGCTTACCATCCAAGCTATGTATTTCAATTGCATCTTTCTTTCCCTTACACTTACATTTAACGATTTTAGCTTTTTTTAATCAAAAATCAAGTAAAAAAATGCACATAAGAGTTTTTTTATGTAATGGTGAACTTTGTATGCAATTTTCAAACTATGTGTTGTATCTTTATATGATTTATCGTATAATTCAAGATAACAAAGGATGAAAATGAAACAAGAATATTTTCAAATTTTAGATCTTTTGCAAGAACAAGGTAATGCTCTTCCTCGGTATGAGAAAATTCACGAGATTATACAACAACCTTGTTTCCAATATGAACAAGGATCTGTGGCTGATTTTGTGCTGGATGTGTTTTTAAAAAGCAGCTATTGGTTGGATAGAGAATTATTTGATGATGCATATTTGTATTCAAAAGAAGGACAAAATTTATTACCAACTCAAAGGCTACATTTAAAAATGGTAGATATTGGCGTTTCGCTCATGAATAAAGGATTTCCGATAAAATATAACCCTTCGGAATATACTCAACATGGTCCAGATCAGTTGAAGCCTTATATTGAGACCTTTGTAAAGCAGATTCATAACAAACATATGCTTGAAAATAAAAAGACAATAACAGTTTCATTAGTTGCTTTCCAAAAGAAAAACGCCCATTGATGGACATTTGTATTTAATGGCACCCTAACGGGATTTACCGCCTAACGGTGTTGCCTTTGACCGAACCCGACGTGTTCATTTCCTAACAAAAATTCCCTAATTAAAAAGACCCCATTAAAACGGGGCTTTTATAATTGGCGACCCTAACGGGATTTGAACCCGTGTACCGGCCTTGAGAGGGCCGTATCCTAACCGTTAGATGATAGGGTCATTAAATGCATTATACAAAATCATGAAACGAAATGCAAGTCTTTTTTATAGACACGAGCAAGTAAATGTGATTGCCTTTAATAAGGTTTGTTTAGCCCCGACACTTTGAATGCCTGTACCAATAACACCATAGGCAGCCAGATTAAAGGCGTCTGGTGTATTGCTGACAGGTTCCAAACAAAAATAATTTCCATTCTTTGGCGCATATAAAATAAGATGGTGAAAAATATCTTGGGCAGAAATATCAATCTTCAAATTCTGATTTGGATAGGAGATTGTTGCGATGCCATTCCATCCTCCAAAAGCAGTATCAAAATCTTCTGAAATGACAGCGCCTTTTTCAAAATTCCATTGACTTGGTGTCGGATAAGGGCGATCAAATATCGGATCATTTTTGTGGTGCCAGATGTGCGAAGAGGTAAAGAAAAGTTTCGCATTTTGAGGATATAGAAAATAAGGATGAACACCCATTCCACAGGGCATTGGAAGATCAGATGGATTATAAATAGAAAGCGTGATTTTTAATTGATTTTGTTCTAATTCGTAACAAACTTTTGCAGTATAATTAAAGGGAAAACCATTTTCTTTTTTATGAATATAGGAAAGGGTTGCTGAAGTATCTGTTTGTTTTTCTAATGTCCATTTCTTAAGCCATACATCCCCATGAATAGGAAAAGGAAATTCGGGGGCAGTTTGTGGCACATGACGACTAATTCCAAAATAATTAAAATGCCCATCCTTGATATAGCTACAATAAGGTAACATTAAAAATAAAGATTGTTGAATAGGAGAGTTGACATTATCAAGAGCAGGTCGTAAAACATCCTTTCCATTAAAACGAAAATAATGCAAAGCAGCACCTAAATCTGAATTGATTTTGATTTCAAGATTTTTATTTTTCAAAATAATCATTTTGTCCTCGTTATTTTTTAGACTCAACCTTACGCCATGCTTGGCTGAGTAAACCATCAATGGTATCTGTCTGTTTTTTGAAAGTGGCAGCAGCATAGGTCAAGGATATTTTCTCTTTTGTTTTGTCGTTATATACGTCAAAGTGTTGTTTTAAACGTTGCATCAAAAAAGGAACATTCTCTAAATCTGTTTCAGGCAAAACAAAAGCAAATTCTATATCGCCAATGCGCCCAAGATAGTCCACAGAACGAGCGACTTGACGAGCCAATTGTGTGGCAGCTTTTAATTGGCTATCACTCAAAGATTCTTCTTCACTAATCAGCTTAAAAACAACCACAGATAAGGCGCGTTTGTAACGCTTTGCTCGCTTCAACTCCGTTGCACCCGTCTCCAATAAAGCATGACGATTCATAACGCCTGTTTGCGGATCTATGGAAGATAAATATTGTAATTCTGCTTCCATATTTTTGCGTTTCGTCACATCAAAACCAACGGCATCAGCTGAGACGGCTTTTCCTTTGGTATTGTAAACGACCTTATTTGTCCACGATACCCAAAGTATTTGACCAGATTTTGTTTGAGCAGGTGTTTCTGCATCAATAAACAAGGTTGGACTTTTAAAAAGGCGATAAATCATACTGTCTGTTTCTTTGTTCGGTTTTTGTAAAATTGTTCCAATCACATTTTTCCCAATAAGTTGTTGCTTAGTATAACCAAATTTTTTTAATAAATGATGATTGACATCAATAATTTTCCCTTTTGTATCAAAAGACAAAATCAACGGCTCAGAGTTTTGAGAAAAAAGGGGACCTAAAGGATTCTTGGCAAGGGCCGCATAGTGATCAGCTTCTTCAATGACTTTAGCACGATCCTCTAAAACCTTATTGAGCTTTAATCTCAGTTGGTTTTGCTTGTAAGCCAAGTAAAAAGTAGTCAATATAAAAAAGACAGATATAACAATCAATATAAATATCAAAGAAAAATTAATAATTGAAAACATAGTCATAAACCCCTTTTATATTAAGGGTAGCTTTTTTTTTAAATAGTTTCAAGTAAAAAATGCTTTTGCTTGACTTTTTTTGTAAAATTTGGCATATTATAAAGTATGAAAAAAGAACAATCAGATTTATTGAATGTTGTAAATAGCCCCTACAAAGAGGGGTTTGAAACTGTTGTAGAAACAGAATATGCCCCCAAAGGTTTAAATGAAAATGTTATCCGATATATTTCACACAAAAAAGATGAACCTGAATGGTTGTTGGATTTTCGCTTAAAATCTTTTCGCCATTGGCAGACGATGACTGAACCTCACTGGTTCCATGGGACTTATGACCCAATAGATTATCAGGATATTTATTATTATAGTGCCCCCCATAAGAAAGCGCCAAAGTCTTTGGATGAGGTGGATCCAGAAGTTTTAAAAACTTATGAAAAATTAGGAATTCCGTTAAAAGAACAAAAAGCGTTATCTGGTGTGGCAGTGGATGCTATTTTTGATAGTACATCTATTGGAACAACTTATAAAGAAGAATTGAAAAAACGTGGAATTTTATTTTGCTCGTTTAACGAGGCGGTGCATGAATACCCAGAATTGGTCAAAGAATATCTTGGGTCTGTGGTGCCATATACGGATAACTTTTTTGCGTGCTTAAATAGTGCTGTGTTTTCGGATGGTTCGTTTGTCTATATTCCAAAGGGCGTGCAATGCCCGATGGAATTGTCTAGCTATTTTCGTATTAATGCACGTCAGGCCGGACAGTTTGAGCGGACTTTGATTATTGCAGATGAAGAATCTTCCGTCAGTTATTTGGAGGGGTGTACAGCCCCACAACGTGATGAAAATCAACTGCATGCTGCCATTGTGGAAATCATTGTGAAAGACAGAGCTAATGTGAAATATTCCACTGTCCAGAACTGGTATCCTGGTGACAAAAATGGCAAGGGTGGCGTGTATAATTTGGTGACGAAACGTGGACTTGTGATGAATGATGCAAAGCTATCTTGGACACAAGTCGAAACAGGATCGGCAATTACTTGGA
Source organism: Alphaproteobacteria bacterium UBA3650 (assembly GCA_002373815.1). Classification (GTDB taxonomy): domain Bacteria; phylum Pseudomonadota; class Alphaproteobacteria; order CAAHEQ01; family UBA3637; genus UBA3637. The sequence goes on along the minus strand of DFKH01000125.1, from coordinate 7,909 downwards.
AATACCCAAGTTGTATTCTAAAAGGCGATAATGCAATGGGTGAATTTTATTCTGTCGCACTCACGAATAATTATCAGCAAGCTGACACAGGCACTAAGATGATTCACTTGGGAAAAAATACAACTTCCACGATTATTTCAAAGGGCATTTCGGCGGGTTTTAGTTCGAATACCTATCGAGGGTTAGTTCAAATGGGGGCAAATGCAACGAATGCAAAAAATGTTAGTAAATGTGATAGCTTGCTGATTGGTGATAAATGTGGGGCGCATACGATACCCGTGATGAAATGTGCCAATGAAACAGCTACAATAGAGCATGAAGCGACAACCAGTAAAATCAGCGAAGAACAGTTGTTTTATGCCATGCAACGTGGGTTATCTGCTGAGGAGGCGGTTGGTTTAATTGTGAATGGTTTTTGCCATGAAATTATGCAAAAATTGCCACTTGAATTTGCTATAGAAGCACAAAAACTGATAGGTGTTCAATTAGAAGGATCGGTGGGATAAGGAGAGAAAATGACAGCATTATTGGAAATTAAAGATTTGCATGCCAATGTGGGCAATAAAGAGATTTTAAAAGGCTTAAATCTAACGATTAAAGCTGGTGAAGTCCATGCGATTATGGGACCCAATGGATGTGGAAAAAGCACATTGTCCGCCGTGATTACAGGGAATCCTGCTTATACAGTGACAGCTGGTGAAATCTTATTTAAAGGCGAAGATTTATTAAAAATGACACCAGATGAGAGGGCTAATAAAGGTGTATTTTTGGCTTTTCAACATCCTATTGAACTGCCAGGTGTGGGGTTGGCTCAATTTTTAAAAGCAGCCTTAAATGCTAAACGCAAGGCAAATGGGGAAGAACCCATCGATGCAGTACAATTTATGAAATATATGAATGTGCGTGCAACGGCTTTAGGGATTTCAAATGAAATGTTAAAGCGTCCCGTAAATGTGGGTTTTTCTGGCGGAGAAAAAAAGCGTCTTGAAACATTCCAAATGGCGATGTTGGAACCTGACTTTTGTATTTTGGATGAGATGGATTCTGGATTGGATGTGGATGCGCTAAAAGTCGTTGGACAAGGGGTATCTGTGATGCGTGAGCCAAAACGAAGTTTCATGATTATCACGCACCATGATGATTTATTGCAATATGTGACACCTGATCAAGTATCTATTATGCGTGATGGTCAGATTATCAAAACGGGAGGGCCTGAATTGGTTGAACAAGTGGAGGCATCTGGTTATGACAACTTCTAATCCATTTTTGATCCATTCGCAAGAGAATGTGGTTATCAAAAATTCAGATGATAAATCATGGGTTTTTGAGGTGGGCAAAGATGGCAATTTGTGGGCTGATTTTTTGCAAATGACCGATGATTTGAAAGTGGTTGTAAACCTTCAAGATGTGAATGCAAGATGCCAAATAAATTGTGCATATTTAACAAACAAAAACAATAAGATAAATATAGATATTAAAGTATTACATAAATCAAAAAATACGACTTCTGAACAACATATAAAAGGTATTGCCACCGATGAAAGTCGGGTGTCTTTTAAAGGAATTATTGAGATTCCAAAATCCAGTCAAAAATGTGATGGTCGTCAACACCATCGTGGCTTGGTTTTGTCGCCCAAAGCAAAAATTGAAGCGACGCCGCAGTTGGAAATTTGGGCTGATGACGTTGTGTGTTCTCATGGATCGGCCATCGGTCCACTAGATGTCAATCAGTTATTTTATTTGCAAACAAGGGGACTTTCTGAATCTGAGGCGAAGAAAATTTTGCTCTCATCTTTCTTGGGGGACTTGATGCCAGAAGAATTTTCTGATACAATACAGCAGTGGATGGATGAAAATGCTTAAAAAAGATTTTAAAATTTTTGACAAGGATTATGTGTACTTAGATTCTGCTGCTTCTGCACAGAAGCCTCAAGTTGTGTTGGACAGGCTTGTTCATTTTTATCAAAATGATTATGCTAACGTGCATCGTGGCTCATGTCACTTGGCCTTGCAGGCGACAGAACAATATGAAAATGCACGACACATTGTGGCCGATTTTATTCATGCAGATTTTAATGAAATTGTTTTTACCAAAGGAGCAACAGAAGCTATTAATTTGGTGGCAGCAAGCTATGCGAAAACATTAAAAAAAGGGGATGAAGTTTTGGTTTGTGTGGCCGAACATCATGCAAACTTTGTGCCATGGCAACAGGCCTGCGTTCAATCGGGTGCAACTTTTAAGACCTTTGATGTTATGGATAATGGGACTTGGGATTTAAACGATTTTAAAAAGCAATTATCAAAACATACAAAACTCGTTGCTGTTGCACAAATATCTAATGTCTTAGGAGTTCAAAATCCTGTTGAAAAAGTTGTTCAGTTGGCCCATGAAGTGGGGGCAAAAGTAATGGTAGATGCGGCTCAAAGTGTGACTCATCTTCCTATCAATGTAAAAGATTTGAACTGTGATTATTTAGCTTTTTCAGGGCATAAAATCTATGGACCAAATGGAATCGGCGTCCTCTACGGAAAAGGGGAAGTCTTGACAGAGTTAAAGCCTTATCAATTCGGTGGCGATATGGTTGATAAAGTGACAATAGAAAAAACGACCTTTGCCGACGTTCCTGCACGATTTGAAGCTGGCACCCCACCAATTGCAAATGCAATTGGTTTAGCAGAAGCCCTACAATATGTATCCCAAATTGGTTGGGACAAAATTCAAAAAAATGAACAAAAAGTTTTTGCTGCTTTAGTAAGTGGTTTGAAACAAATTGATGAAATCGAATTTTTGGGTGACCCGGATTTAAAAACAGGCCTTGTCGCTTTCAATGTTAAAGGAATTCATGCTGATGATTTGAATTTGATTTTGGCAAAAGAAAATGTGTGCGTACGTGTGGGACATCATTGTGCTATGCCTATCCATGAGCGTTTTGGTGTGAAGTCAAGTTTGCGTGTTTCTTTGGGACTTTATAATGACCAAGAAGATATAAAGGTGTTTATACAGGCACTTCATAAAGCAATAGGATTTTTTAAATGACAGATGACATCACTTTACCAGAGCCGATTGAATTAAATTATACAGCGAAAGCAGGAACACCTTTGGCAGAGGGTGTGAAAAAAGCGTCTCATGAAGATATTATCGGCGCCTTGAAATCTGTTCAAGATCCGGAATTGATGTTAAATGTTTTTGATTTAGGCTTGGTCTATAAAGTTGACCAGAAGGATAATGGCGATGTCGAAATTGAAATGACCCTCACATCTCCAACTTGCCCAATGGGCGACGAGATGATTCAGATGGCTGCACAGGCAGTTTCTTCTGTGGTAGGAGTAGGGGTAGTGACCGTCAATTTGACATTCGACCCACCTTGGACAACAGACATGTTGTCCGAAGAAATTAAATTGATGATGGGAATTTAATTACTTTGTTTCCGCAAGCGCTTCAATTAAATCCAGCACGCTTTTTTGCAATTTTGCATCCGATATTTTTGTATAAGCACGCAACAAAGCCGTAACATCACGGCGCAATAGCATATCCATATCAAATTCGGTGATATCCTCGGATAATTCAGGATGCGCATAAATTTTACGAGGGCTTTGATCAATCGTATTGGTATCAATATCCTGATAAAAGAAATCAACACTTACACCCAAAACTTGTGCAAGATCCCATAAACGACTAGCCCCAATTCTATTGGATCCACGTTCGTATTTTTGTACTTGTTGGAAAGTAACACCAAGTTCAGCAGCTAAACGTTCTTGACTCATGCCTAATAAGGATCGACGCATACGGACACGTGAGCCAACGTACAGGTCAATTGGGTTAGGTGTTCCATCGGATAAACGACCACGAACCGTACCATTTACAAGCTTTCTTCTCATAGGATCCTCCTTTAAATTGCAACTGTTAGTTTAAATGAATAAAATAGTATTGTCAAGTGAAAAAATAAATGAATATGCAATTATTTGTTTAAAACGACAACTAATTCAATATGGTTTGAATATGTGAATTGGTCAACTGGCGTGATTTTATCAATCATCCAACCTTGATCTACAAGAATTTTTATGTCGCGTGCAGCTGTTTTAGGGTTGCATGAAATCATAATGATTTTGGGAATATTTGTCATGGCTAATTGCTGAACCTGTGCTAAAGCTCCTGAACGAGGTGGATCTAAGACCACCAAATCAATACCCTGTAATTCATCAGGGATAAGAGGATTTCGGAAAAGATCACGTTGAATACCATATTGTCCCAAAGTAAGGACACTGTCTGAATTATCATAACCTTTAACCGTCAATCTCTTTTCTAGAAGGGGTTTTGTGAAAGTACCCTTGCCACAAAATAAATCTAATGCCTTTTTTGCATGACCAATATTTTCCATCATCAATTGAATCAAAGCATCTTCTCCCTCTTGACTGGGTTGAGAAAAACTGTCAGCCATAATAGGAAGAGGCGTTTTTTCAAAAATAGGTGTATCGTTATAAGTAATGCGTATAATGGACGATTCTGTACTAAGAGCGGTTAAAAGCTCTAGTTCTGGTAACTTTGGCATTCCTTTTTTGTCTTTGATGTGAATATCTAATCCTGAGGGAACTTCACAAATAAAGCAATCTCCTGCCGATTTAAGCTTGCCTATCGTTTGTTTTAAAATAGGTAGAATTTGATTGAGGGTTGGGGTCAATAAAGGGCAAGAGTTGATATCTACAATCTTATGACTCTTCGCCTCATTGAAACCAAAATGTGAGCCAGCAAATGAAAAACAGGCACGACGACGAGTGCCAGTTGGAATCAAGACCATTGGCCTAAGTTTGACTTGTAATCCAACATCTTGAAAAGCATGCAATATAAAAGATTCTTTTTTGGCAATATAATCTTGTTGACTTAAATCTTGCCAGACACAGCCACCGCATTTACCAAAATAAGGACATTTCTCTTTTAACATAACTGCATTATAGCATATTTTTTTAAAAATGTCATTTTTTTATTGAAATTCATTTTTTTATTTGTTATAATCAGAGCTACTTTGATCCTGATGACACAGGGGAGTACAAGGGAAGAACGGTCATTGTGAATGTGGCTTATTAGAACCCTTCGGGAGCGCCCGTTACAGCGTGTTTAAGGGGATTCATGTGATCCTGAAGCAAGGTGGCACAGCGAACGAAATTCGCCCTTGCACTTAACAAAACAAAAGGATAAGAAATGCAAAATTATAGAACTAAACTCTGTGGGCAGTTGCGATCCAGTAATGCCGGTGAAAATGTTGTCTTGTCTGGTTGGATACAGACAAAACGCGACCATGGAAACTTGCTGTTTGTTGATTTACGTGATAATGATGGCGTGACACAATGTGTAGTAGATACATCCAGCCCATGTTTCGACGCCTTAGAAAAAGCGCGTCCTGAGTCGGTCGTCCGTATTGAAGGTAAAGTTTTAACAAGAACACCAGAAACCGTCAATCCCAAAATGCCAACGGGTGAAATTGAAGTGAGCGTGGAAAAAGTGGATATGCTAGGTGAAGCTCAAGTCTTACCATTTTTGATTACAGCTGATTCTGCCGATTTAAGTGAAGAACAACGCTTGACTTATCGTTTCTTGGATTTGCGCCGAACAAAACCTCATGCCAACATTTTAATGCGTAATCGCTTGAATAAATTTGTGCGTGACCGCATGTGGGAAATGGGATTCACAGAATTTCAAACACCAATTTTAACCTCGTCCAGTCCGGAAGGGGCTCGTGACTATTTGGTGCCAAGTCGAGTTCATAAGGGTGAATTTTATGCGCTTCCACAATCTCCACAGCAATTTAAGCAGTTGCTGATGGTGGCAGGTTTTGATCGTTATTTCCAATTGGCGCCATGTTTCAGAGATGAAGATTCTCGCGCCGACCGTTCACCAGGTGAATTTTATCAAATCGACTGGGAAATGTCTTTCGTTACTCAAGATGAAATTATGGAAGTAGGCGAAAAATTGATTAGCGCTATCTTTAAAGAATTTGCGCCAGAAGCGACTTCTACACAGGCGCCATTCCCCCGTATTCCATTTGATGAAGCAATGAAAACATATGGAACAGATAAGCCAGATTTACGTAACCCACTACGTATTGTAGATGTGTCTGAAGTATTTGCTGGTTCTGACTTTGGTATCTTTGCCAATACCGTGGCAGAGGGTGGATTTGTGCGTGCCATTAAAGCGCCAAAGACCGAGGATCGCCCGCGCAGTTGGTTTGATAAATTAAATGCTTTTGCTGTTGAAAATGAAATGGGAGGATTGGGTTATATCGTCCGTGCAGCAGAAGGCAACAAAGGTCCTATCGCCAAAAAATTAGACGAAGCGCGTTTAAACAAATTGTTTGAATTGACAGAGTTAGAGCAGGGAGATAGCGTTTTCTTTGTTTGTGGTAAAGGCGAGAAAGCGGCTTTATTTGCTGGCAAAGTGCGCAACCTGTTGGGGCATGAATTGGACTTGTTTGAAAAGAATGCCTATCGCTTCTGCTGGGTTGTGGACTTCCCATTCTATGAAATGGATCCAGACACAGGCAAGCCAATGTTCAGCCATAACCCATTCTCAATGCCTCAGGGTGAATTAGAAGCATTACAGACAAAAGATCCTTTAACCATCAAAGCCTATCAGTTTGATATGGTCGGTAATGGTTTGGAAATGTTGTCGGGTGCTATCCGTAATCACAGACCAGATGTGATGTATAAAGCATTTGAAATTGCTGGTTATGGTCCAGAGATTGTGGAGGCCAAGTTTGGCGGTATGCTGAATGCCTTCAAATATGGTGCACCGCCACATGGTGGGGCGGCCTTTGGTTTCGATCGTATTGTGATGATGTTGGAAAACGAAGAATTCATTCGCGAAGTGATAGCGTTCCCGTTCAACCAACAAGCGCAAGACTTGTTGATGCATGCACCATCACCGGTCACAGAAACACAGTTGCGTGAAGTGCATATCAAGTTGCGCTAAACACTAAAATAAAAGACACTCCGCCCAGTTGGGTGGAGTGTTTTTTTATTGACAATGATTTCTTTTTTCATTATAATGCCCCAATCAAAAGGAGATTGCATGACATTTTATATTGATTTTATAGCAGATTATGGTGAAAAAACGGGTGTAGATGATTTAGCTTTTTCAGAAGTAGATCGTCGTTTGGTGGAAGAATTTTCTATGCATGGTATGGAATTTCCCGTTATTAAAAATTTATCTGTGAACCCTTTCAATACAATTGAAACGGGATTTTGTGTCGCTCAGCTAGCACATAATTCAAAACTAAAATCGGCACATATTATATATCATAATACAGCTCCACGTAAAGATGAGCTATCTGCCAGATCTAATAATGCCGGTGAGTTTTTGGCTGTAGCAGAATTACCCAATGGCGTTCGTGTGATCGGTGTTTATGGGGGATATACGTTTTCATTTTTAAATGCTAAAGTTTATCGCGTAAAGTGTGCTACGGATGGTTCTCAATTTCGTTCACGCGATGTGTTTCCTCCCTGTGTCGCCTCATTGGCCGCTCATGCAGGACAATCCTTGCAAACTTGGGAGTTATTGGGTGAGGAGGTATTGAATGTTCCGCCTGTACCAAAAAATATCATTTGTTCCATTGATGGATATGGTAATATCAAAACAAATGTTCATTTAGTCGGTACAGCTCGTATTGCTGAAATCAATGGAAGATCAATGCCTTTGTCTACTGGAACAGGAATCTTTTCTGTGCCAGAAGGAGGATTGATTATGGCACCAGGTTCTTCTGGATGGGATGGAATGCGTTATGCGGAAATTTGTTTACGCGGTGGTTCCGCTGCGGAAAAATTTATAAATCCGAAACCAGGGGACCATGTGATTGTCAAATAACTATTTGAAGAAAATAAAATATTTAGTATTTTAAAAAAAATAAAAAAAATGCTT